>JANMDK010000331.1:0-1925 GCA_031376265.1 Pseudomonadota bacterium | reverse complement strand
GCGACGGAAGTGTCGAACAGCAAGCACCGCGGCAGCCTGCGGCATTCTGGGCGATCTCAAAACCTCTTATCTCCCAGCCGCGGAAAAGTGAGCGTCATTGTGGAAGGGCATGCCGACCGCGCCGCTTTTGTGGGGCAGTTTGTGGGTGGCGGCCGAGTTGATGGGTAAGTAGATGATTTTATTGGAAGGTCGGCGGACACACCTTCCGCCACCTCCCGCCATCGCCTGGCTTCGAATCTCGACGCGCCTGAAGCGTCATTGGACGGCACGATCATGCTGTGGGCGTTTTGTACCAATGAGGAAGGGCTCGCGGGGATTCGCTGTACCAGCGACAAGTTCGGCAATGTGACTACCAACTGCCGGTCCATGTTTGAATCCATGCCCGGAACCGCATCCGACGAGCCAGACGTTATCGAGGCCAGGGTGCCGATCAATTACAAAGTCGCCGTTCGAACTGTTCTCGTATTGACATACCCGCGTTTCACTCAATGGAGCCTTGGCCAGCGACGGGAATCGTCGAGCCAGAAAAGCGCGCGCCGCTTCTTCTCCGGCCGCGCTCGCGCGGCGATCCGCCGTATCGGGATCCATCGGCGGTCCATGAGTATCGTTCGCCACCTTGAAGCCGCGGCCTTCAAGGCTGGGAAAGCCATAGAAGGGCAGATCAGCCCAGACCGGAAGGTCACCGGTGGTGCCGGCATCCACCGAAAAAAAGTAGACCTCCTGCCGGGTGACAAATAGACGCTTAGCCATCGCATCGGGGCAGATTCGATCCAACCAGGGGCCGCAAGCGCAAACGAACTGTTCTGCATCGAGCCGCTCGCCGCTCTTCGTGGTCACGGCGGATAAGGCGCCGTGCTCACCTTGCTCCTGCCGGATCGGCGATACCGCGCCTGACAGAAATGGAACACCCTTGGCGCTCAGTTCTGAAGCCAGCGACTGGATTGCCCTCCGAGCCATCAGCGCACCGCCCGCCGGTTCGAGGAGCCCGGCCTCGTCACTCCCCACACGCATGACCGAAAACCGGCGTCTCAGCTCTTGGGCCGGCAGCAAGGTGAATGGGATCTTCTTCTGGGATAGCACGCGTGCGCTTGCTTGAACCAGCTCGTTTGGCTGCGTGTGCACCCACAGCACACCCGTCTGATGAAAGATGGGCAGTCCAGCGCGTGCGGAAAGAGCTTGCCACTCGCCGATAGAGCGCCAAGCCCACTCTGAATAGATTTCCTTCTCGCCGTAACCGCAGCGAGTCACACGGCTTTCGCCCCCGGACGATGCACCGCTGTGGGCGGGGCCGACGGCATCAACGACGGCCACTCGCCGACCCGCCATGTGTAGCTTGTATGCCGCCCAGATTCCGAAGACTCCGGCTCCGACAACGACCACGTCGTAACTGTTGCGTCGGGCGGTTGCAAACGTCGTACAACCGCTCGCGACGGTAGCGACGGCGAACGCACCGAGAGATCGCAGCAACTCTCGCCGGCCTCTCCTCCATTGAACGCTATGCTGACGTGATCGTTTTTTCTTCATCCGCTTGATCATCGCAATGGCCGAAAGGCCGCGACAACTCCGTGGCGACGACGCTCAGGCTTCGCCGCATAACGCCCGCGTTGAGCGGCGCTCAACACAGCGCAGCGGTATTGGGATCTCGACCGATCCAACGAATATAAGGAGACTTCCCGCGCTCGCAGCGGCAAGACCGCACGGCATCTAGGTGCCAAGATCGAGTTTCTGAAGATCAATCTGAAACGAGGAGGAAGTCTCGAATGAATATTACGTCCGCAGGGGCCGACCTGGCAAAGAACTTGATCACGGTATGCGCCCAGGATTCGACAGGGAAGACAGTCGATCGGCGCAACCTGAGGTGGCCATAACCGCTCTGCGACAGCTTGCTCCGCGCGCCGACGTGGCGGCCGCGCTCAAGCTTCCGG
>JANMDK010000330.1:0-15092 GCA_031376265.1 Pseudomonadota bacterium | reverse complement strand
CCTGGCCGTGCGCATCGCCGACCCGGCGGGGGGCAAACGGGTCGTCGTTGCACTGCGCGACCTGGGCGCCGCGGACATCGAGGAAGCCAGCGGCTCCTGGGTGGACGGCGACTGGGTGGATTTCGACCCGGTGGCGGTGCCGCGGCTGGTGGCGGGCGAAGAAGCCCGGCAGGCGAACCGCTAGGCGCGCGAGCGGCGGGCCTTGGCCGGGCGGGCAGGGCCGCCGCCGATCGGCGCGGCGAGCACCTGCGTCCAGTAGGTGCCCATCGAGCTGTGGCGGTTGCTCGCCATGGCCACGCCCATCTCGGTGTACTCCGCGCTCATGAGGTTGGCGCAATGGCCCGGGCTCGTGACCCAGGCCGTCATCGCCGCTTCCGGCGTCATCTGGCCGGCCGCGATGTTCTCCGCTGCCCTGCCGTAGTCGTAACCGGCGCGCTCGACGCGGGCTGCGGGCCCCACGCCGTCGCGCGAGTTGTGGCTGAAGTAATTGCCGGAAGCCATGTCCTCGGAGTGGCCGCGCGCGGCGCGTGCGAGCACTTCGTTCCAGCGCACCGCAGGCGCCGGCGGAAAGTAGTTGGCGCCGCAGCGGCGGCCTTGGGCGCGCACTTCGTTCACCATCGCGAGCATCCTGATGCCGATGCCGGTGGGGCTCATGCCCTCCGCCGGCGCGTACGCGGCCGCAAGCACGACGGCGGTGGTGCTGCCCTGCTGGTGGACGCCCATCTCGACGAGTGCCGGGTCGACCAGGAACGGGCAGTAGCCGTTGGCCAGCAGTGTTTCGATGGCGCGCTGGTCTGCGCTGCCGGTGACCTGGATGCCCTTGACCACCACGGCCTCGTGGCCGGTCGCGCGGGCGCTTTCCTGCAGCGAGGCGCCGGACGCCATCATGGCCGCAGCGCGGTCGAGCTCCGGGGTACGCACGAATTTCTGCAGGCCGGGCTGTCCGGCGCAACGGGTGGGCGAGGCGCGCAGGTTGTTCACGACAGCTGCCACGTCGGTGCCCGCATGGGCCGCGGAAAGGACAGCCAGGGAAGAAAACACTCCAAGCACCGCCAGCCCGGCAAGTCTGTTCGGAAGGCGGGCTCTTAGTGCCTGGAGGGGGCTCATTCTGGGAGAGCTGGCGATCACGTGTAGGACTCCTGAGGAACGCCGTGAAGGCGATGTCCTACAAGCGTAGGCGCAGTTCTGACAGGATACCTATGCAGTAGTTCCGGTCTCTCCATTCACTTTGTAACCAGATGCAACGCTATGTGCGTAAGCGCTCGTAGTTCAGCCTTCCCTGCAATGGATTTCCCAGAGGAGCGATGCGTAGACGAGGTTCAGCTGGCTGTGCTCGCCGGCAAGGCTCGTGAAGGTGACCTGCAGGTGCCCCTCTTCATCGAGCTCGCCGAAAGCCGGGATCGAAGGGCTGGCCGGATCGTTGGCCACGCGCACCTTGATGTTGACCGCCTTGCCGCTTGCGGCGGTCTTGGCGCGCAGGCGGCTGATCGGGTCCCTGAAGTCGAATTTGTACCTGGGCCTGCTCATGGCCGGATCTGCGGTTTCGCGGGAGCGGAATCATGAGCGAAGCCGGCCCCGGAGTAAACTGCAGCATCGGAAACGAGATCGCAGGGGGCGCCATGGCGCAGGCTGGAACGTTCTTGATGAACTGCTGGTACGTCGCCGCGTGGGACCACGAGCTCATCGACGGCAAGCTGCTCGCGCGCACGATCCTCGACCAGCCGCTGCTGCTCTACAAGGGCGATTCCGGCCGGGCGGTGGCGCTGGACAACCGCTGCTGCCACCGCGGCGCGATGCTCTCCAAGGGCCGGCTGGAAGGCGACGACGTGCGCTGCATGTACCACGGGCTCAAGTTCGCCCCAAGCGGCAAGTGCATCCAGATCCCCGGGCAGGACGTGATCCCCGCCAAGCTCGGCGTGCGCAGCTACCCGGTGGTCGAGCGCGACCACCTCGTCTGGATCTGGGCGGGCGACCCCGCCAAGGCCGATCCGGCCATGATCGTCGACATCCCTTACTTGCGCGATCCCGCGTGGCGCGGCGTGCCCGACTACATGCACTACGACGCCGACTACCGGCTGATCGTCGACAACCTCGCCGACTTCGCGCACCTGGCTTTCGTGCATGCCAAGACGCTCGGCGGCTCGGAGGAATACGCGTTCAAGACCAAGCCGGTGTCGGTCGAGCGGCTGGAGAACGGTTTCAGGGTCGAGCGCTGGCACATGAATGCGGTGCCGCCGCCTTTCCACCGCAAGGTCACGCGCGACGACACGCCGATCGACCGGCGCAACATCGGCCTCATGCACGTGCCGGGGGTTTTCTTCCTGGAGTCCTTGTTTGCCATCGCCGGATCGGGCGCGGAAAAGGGCGACTACAGCCAGGCGAAGCAATACCGCAACTGCCAGTTTTTCACGCCGGAGACCCCGAGGACGACGCACTTCTTCTGGAATTACTTGCACGACTACGCGCTCGACGATCCCACCGTCGGGCTTTCGCTCCACGACAGCATGGTGCAGGGCTTCCTCGAGGACAAGGCGATCATCGAAGGCCAGCAGCGCATGCTCGATGCCGACCCCGATTTCCGCATGCACCCGATAGCGTCGGATGCCGCGCTCGCGCATTTCCGCCGCGTGCTCGAGCGCAGGATCCAGGCCGAGCAGCCGGGCGTGCGGGCCGCGGTCGCCTGAAGCGGAGAGGCCATGAGCCGGGACGTCATCAGCATCGACAAGCCGTGGACGAAAGCGATCGCCTTTTCGCTCGGGGTGGCCACCGATGACCCGGTGCTGTTCACCGCGGGCATCACGGCGCGCGACCCGGAGGGCAGGGTGGTCGGGGCGGGCGACATGGGCGCCCAGATCGAGCAGTGCTTCCGCAACGTGGGCGACGTGCTGCGCGCGGCTGGCGCCGACTATGGCGACGTTCTCAAGTGGACGATGTACACGACCGACATCGTCGAGTACAGCCGCCACGGGGAGGTGTGGCGCCGCTACTTCGTCAACAAGCCGGCCAGCACGCTGATCGAAGTCAGCCGTTTCGTGGCGCCCGAGATGATGGTGGAAATCGAGGCGATCGCAAGGCTCCCCAAGAAGGCCGGCACGTGAGCGCGCAGCTTTCCGAGTTCGTCGCCGATGCGGCCCACGGCATCCTCTCGGCCTGCACCGGCTGCGGGCGCTGCGTCGAGGCCTGCCCGGTGGTCCCTTTCGCCGGCCTCTCCGGCGCCGACCCGAAAGCGATCGTCTCCGGCGTGCTCGGCGCGCTTGGCGGGGGCGCGCCGCTCTCGGGCGACGCGGCCACTTGGGCGCACCAGTGCAACGGCTGCGGCGCGTGCATCCCGGCGTGCCCGGAAGGCGTCAATCCGCGCCAGATGATCATGCTGGCGAATACGCGCGATGCGCGCCACGGCACCGCTACGCCGCAGCTGTTTCGCAAGATGGCGCGCGCGATCCGCCTGATGGCCGCGATGCAGCTGGTGCCCGAGGAAGTGCGCCGCCTGCTGCAGCCGCCGCGCTCGCGCGACGCGGAGGTGGTGTTCTACCTGGGCTGCAACGCGATCCGCACGCCCCACATCCTGTTCAATGCGATGTATGTGCTCGATGCGCTCGAAGTCGACTACGAGGTCCTCGGCGGCCCGTCGGCCTGTTGCGGCATCATCCACAGCAAGTGGGAGGGCGACCTGAAGACCGGCGGGCAGGTCACGACTGCAACGCTGCACCGCTTCGGCGAATTCAAGCCGAAGAAAGTGCTCAACTGGTGTCCCTCCTGCGAACTGCATCTGGGCGAAACGATCAAGGGCTACCGCGAGACCTCGTTCGATTTCGACCACATCACCAAGTACCTCGTGGAGCGGGAGGCGGACCTCAAGACGCGCCTGACCACGCCGGTGGAAATGCGCGTCATGCTGCACGCGCATACCGGGATGGCGGAGCTGGGCGGGAACGTTGCGCGGTTGCTGCACGCGATTCCCGGACTGACGCTGGTCGATACGCTGCTCGAGCCCGGCTACACCTGCGGCGGCTCGGGCGCGGACCGTTCGCCGGCGCTGAAGGCGCAACTGCGCGAAGAGACCTTGGCGCGCATGAAGGACTCCGGGTGCGATGCGCTCGTCTCGCTCTATCACGGCTGCCACCAGCAGCTCTCTGCCGCTGGGCTGGAGCACGGATTCAGGGTGGTGAATTTCACCGACCTGCTGGTGCGCGGGCTTGGCGGGGAGCCGCGCGAGGATGCGCTGCAGGCTTATCGCGCCCTCGGCGATTGGAAGGCGATTGCGAGCCTGGCGTTGCCGAAGCTGAAGGCGAGCGGGATCGATTTCGATGCCGGCGCGCTCGCCGCTTTGCTGCCCGAAGTCTTCGCCTCGGCGGAATTCCGCGGCGGCCTGGAAGCTTTCGCAGGCCCGGGGAGCGCGGCATAAAAGTCGAACATTTCGTTCCAAACAGCCAGTACCGGCGCGGCTGTTAAGGCAATTGTGATGCCTGATTTGGAAAGCACACTTCCGGCTATCCGGATCACGGAGGTCGAATCGCAAGCGCGGCGTTTCGACACCCCCTGCAATGACGGCACGCTCACCTGGCGGCGCTGGGGATCGGGTCCGCCGATGGTCCTCCTGCACGGTGGCACCGGCTCGTGGACGCACTGGATCCGCAACGTGCTGCCGTTGTCGCGCGAGTACGCCGTATGGGTCCCGGACATGCCGGGCTATGGCGACTCGGCCAGCCCGCCCAAAAACGCCAAGGTCGACGCGATCGCAGAAATCGTTGCAAAAAGAATCGCCATGCTGGTCCCGGGCGAGCCGGTCACGCTGGTCGGATTTTCATTCGGCGGACTGGTGGCGGGGCATCTTGCCGCCGCGCATCCGGAGCTGGTCCGAAAGCTGATCCTCGTCGGTGCCGGCGGGCTGGGGCTGCGCGAAGGTAAGAAACTACCGCTGGTCGCCTGGCGCCACCTCAAGGACGACGCCGAGCAGCTTGCCGCGCATCGCCACAACCTGGCGTGCCTCATGTTGTGGAGCGAGGCGAAGATCGATGCGCTGGCGCTGCAGGTCCAGTCGGAGAATGCGGCGCGCTCGCGCATCAACAGCGGGCCGTTTTCGCGCGGCGACGTGCTGCTGGCCCCGCTGGCTCTCGTGCAGGCGCCGGTGGAGGGCATCTGGGGCCGCCACGACGCCACGGCCGGCGCCCGGCTGCCGGAAATCGAGCCGATCCTCAAGCGCACCGACCCCGAAGCCCGCGTCGAAGTGATCGAGGACGCGGGGCACTGGGTGATCTACGAAGCGGCCGAGGAATTCAATGCTCTGCTTCTTCAGGCGGCGGCGCGCACCCGGTCGCGACCGGAAGTCTTGCCTTCGTAGAGCGATCGGTCGGCGCGATCGATCAGGCTTTCGATTCCTCGTTATGTGCGCTGGGGCACTTTAAATCCGGTGCCGCGCCCCTAATCTGCAGGCGATGAAATACAAGGACTATTACGAGCTGCTGGGCGTTGCGCGCGATGCGAATGCTGCGGACATCAAGAAAGCCTACCGCAAGCTCGCGCAGAAGCATCACCCGGACGTCTCCAAGGAAACCGGCGCCGAGGAAAAATTCAAGGACATCGCCGAGGCTTATGCGACGCTCAAGGACGAGAAGAAGCGCGCGGCCTACGATCGCCTCGGACGCCACTCGCCCGGCCAGGATTTCCAGCCGCCGCCCGACTGGGGCGGCGCCGACGGGCATGGTTTCCGGTTCGAGGACATCGACCTCTCGGACCTCTTCGCGGGCCTGGGCGGGCGCGGCGGCGCGGGCGGCGGGCAAGCCATGTCGATGCCGGGCGAGGATTTCGAAGTCACTGCGCGCATCCCGATCGAGGACGCGGCCACGGGCACGCTGGTCGAGCTCAACCTCAGCGTGCCGGAATACGACGCCGGCGGCCGGCTCTCGCGCACACCTCGCTCGTTCAAGGCGCGCATCCCAAAAGGCGCGACGCACGGCCAGCGCCTGCGGTTGCGGGGCAAGGGCGGCAAGGGGTTCAATGGCGGGCGCGACGGCGACCTCTTCCTCAACGTCGAACTGGCGCCGCATGCGCTTTTCCGCCCCGCGGGTCACGACCTCTACATCGACCTGCCGCTCGCGCCTTGGGAAGCCGCGCTCGGCGCGGCCGTGGCTGTGCCCACGCTTGCCGGACCCGTAAGCCTCAAGGTGCCCGCGGGCACGACGGCCGGGCAGAAATTGCGGCTGTCCAAGCGCGGGCTGCCGCGGCCCGAGGGCGAGCCGGGCGACCTCTACGCAATCGCGCAGGTCGTCGTACCGCCCGAGCTCACCGACCGCGAGCGCGAATTGTTCAAGGAACTGGCGGACGGCTCGAAATTCGACCCGCGCGCCCATTTCCATACGGAGAAGGCCGATGCGAACTGACGCCGACGAATCGGCCTGGATGAGCGATCACTCGCGCGTGTCGCTCGCCGAGCTTGCCGCGCTTTCGGGCCTCACCGACACGATGCTCATCGAACTCGTCGAATGCGGGGCGCTTGCGCCGCTGGAGATTGGCGGTAATCCCTGGACTTTCAGCGCGCGCTGCGTGGTCACCGTGCGCAAGGCCGGACGCCTGCGCAACGACTTCGAGCTGGACGCGAATGCGCTCGCGGTCGCGATGTCCTTCCTAGAGCGCATCCGCGAGCTCGAGGACCAGCTGCATGCCGCGCGGGCGCAGATTCCGCGGCGATTCCGTTAGGCGGGATTCGCGATTGGCTCCGTCACGAGCAGCGCCGTCAGAGCAATGTCAGCGCTTCGCCATCGGGCAGCCGGTAGCGCGCGAAGTCCTTCAAATCGACCGTCATGATCTCGCGCATTCCGCTTACGTGCGCGAGCCAAAGCAGCGAAGCGTCGGCCAGATCCATGTCGCGCTTGTATTTTTCGGTGTAGCGGCGCATCCACGGCAGCATCACCGCGAGATGCGATGCGTCGAACGGGAACACCTGGACACCGCCGCGCTCTATCCACTCCAGCAACTCGAAGCTCAATGGCGCTTCGAGAATGTACGACGCCTCGACGACGCACGGCCAGGTGGTGACCAGCCGCAAGCCCTCCAGCGCCGATTCGGAGACCAGCCGATCGTAGCGCGCATGATGCGCGTCGTCGGCCGCAAAGAGTGCGATTAGCGGGCCCGCATCAATCAGTACGTTTCGCACGCAGCTTCGACTTCATCAGGCGCGCAACGCTGGCCGAGGCGTCCTTGCGCCCCAGTTTTCCGCCGCTGCGCACCTCGCGCAGCAGCGCGGCCGGATTCTTGATGCCGAGAACGCGCTCTATCGCGTCCTTGATGAAATCGGACTTGGTGACGCCAAGCAGGTTCGCCTGCTGCGTCAGCTTGGCTTCGATCACCGGGTCGAGGCGGACGGAAACGGCCATGTAGGCTCCATGTGTATTACGGTATTGCAAGAATACCAGCGTAAAAGTCCGCCGGCAAACCGGACGGGAAGCCTATTTCTTGGCATACCGCGCGAACTCTGCCGCACACCGCAGGGCCCGCGCAGCCGCATCTCCTTCTTCCGCATGACATCGCAGCAGCCTGAAGACCGCCTTTGGTGTGCTTTTGTTCAGCTTTTCGGAATAGAAATCCCACAACCGCCGCGCGCCGGCCTTGTCGCCGGCCGCGAGGTAGCCGGTGAGGCTGGCCATCCACAGGTATTCGCGGCTCTCCGGGTTGATCTCGGACGGGCTCGCCAGGATCTGCCCGCCGAGCTCGGCCATGCGGACCGCGTCGCGCAATCCGACGGCAGCAAAAAGACGGATCCACTGCTTCTGGAATTCGGCGAGTCCGTCATAGCACGGCGTGGTTGAAATGCGCTTCCACACCGCGCCGGCCTGCTCGGGCGGCAGCACCGGATTCATGACTTCGGCCAGCCGCCAGAGCGAATGCAGCCAGACATCCTCCTCGCGGGCGCTGCGGCAATCGATGAGGCGCAGCTTGACCACTTCGAGGTCCTTCTGCAGCTGGGAGGAATTGCCGCGCGGGCCCGGCGCGGTGTCCGCGAGGAGGTAGTCGCGGATGTAGGCGGCCTGGCGCGTCTTGTCCACCCGCTCGAAACTCGAGGCGCCGGCGAACAGCGGATTCACCTCCCGCTTGCCGCGCCTGGGCTCCAGCATCTCGAGCACCGGGATCGGCAGCACGCCGAGCGCCACGACATCGATCGCGCTGCGCTCGGTAAACCGGTACCGCGCCGCGTTGAGGTCGAGCACCGGGTAAAAGTCCGAGTTGGCTTTCATGCCGTAGCTCATGAAGAGCGGCTCGAGCGTCTGGCGGTTGCCGATGTAGCGCGCGTCGAGGTCGCCTTCGGTCAGCACGTTGATGTTGAAGAACTCCTTGGCGAGGCCCGGGTGCTCGAACGCCTTGCGCGAAAGCGGCAGCGAGAGCGGGCTTTCGCTCGCGACGATCAGCAGGTCATGGTCGCTGGGCGCGAAGACCGCGTAATGCGCGAACGTGTTGCCAAGCGCACCCAGGACGGAAGCCGCGAGCGAAGTGTCGATCTCGTAGAGCTGGAACCACTGCACCAGCAGGCCGCCGGGATTCAGGTGCGTGCGGATGCGGCGGTAGAACTCCTCGGTGAAGAGGCTCGACACGCCGCTGACCCACGGGTTCGAGGGCTCGGAGATGACGATGTCGTAGCGGCGGTTGTGGGTGGAGAAGAAACTCTTCGCGTCGTCAATGATGATCGAGCCGCGCGGATCGGCGAAAGCGGCGCCGTTTCGCGGCGAGAATCCGCGCGAGGCCTCGGCCATCGCCGCCTCGATCTCCACCGTCTCGACGCGCTCGATGTCGAGGCTCTGCAGCAGCGTGTGCATCGTGAGGCCGGTGCCGATGCCGATCACCGCGGCGCTCTTGGCGTTCGGCTTTAGCGCGAGCGGAATCGCGCCGGTGAGGACCATGGTGATTTCGTCGCTGCCCGGGTTGCGCGTCGAATTTAGTCCCGCGTCGGCGGAGGGCATCGTGATCGAGCCGTCGGACTTGCCGTTGGTGCGGATGCTGTAGGTGCCGGAATAGTCCACGAGATGCACCGTGGAGGTCTTGCCGTCCTTCTGGTAGAGCATCTTTGCGTTCTTCGAGCTCTCGAGATCGCCGTGGCGGAACACGCCCGCCGTCATCTTGTTGACGTCCAGCTGGAAGGCGAGGGCGATCGGCACGAAGACGGCCAGGCAGGCGATCGCGGCGCCGATCACCTGGCGTCGACCCTGCACGAAGAGCCACAGCAGCGTGAGGCCGAGCGCGGCATCGACGAGGCTGCCGGCGATCAGCGATCCCTTGAGCCCGAGCATCGGCAGGCCGATATGCACCGCGAGCAGCACGCCGGCAATCGCGCCGAGGGTGTTGGCGGCATACACCTTGCCGATCGCGGATTCGCCGGCGCCCCGCCGCAGGAGCGCGCCGGTGATCAGCGGCAGCGTCATGCCGGCACAAATTGCCGCGGGCAGCATCACCAGCGCGGCGATTCCCTGCCCGGTGAGGTTGAAGAAGAAATAGCCGGCATCGGTGCGCGCCAGGCCCTTCATGAGGAATTCCATGAGGTGGAAGGACCGGTCGTAGACCAGCAGCGTGCAGACGGCGAGCAATCCCATGACGACCTGCACCCAGCCGAGCAGCCGCTCGGCATTCACCGCCGAGTCCACCAGGCGGCGCACCGCGAGCCCGCCGAGCGCCAGGCCCAGGATGAAGGTCGAGAGCATCCGTTCGAAGGAATGCGTCGACGAGCCGAGCACCAGCGCGAGCATGCGGATCCAGCTGATCTCGTAGATGAACGAGGCCAGGCCGGTGAAGAAGGCGACGCCCAGCAGCAGGAGCGTGGCGCGCGAATCCCCGTCGGGCCGGGACTCGATCGGCGCGGCGCGAAGCGGCCGGGCGATCCACCAGACCACAGCGGCGAGCACGAGGTTGATCATGCCCGCGAAGCGCAGCGTGCCTGGCAACCCGGCCCATTCGATCAGCACGAAACCGCTGACGAGCACGCCCACGGCCGCGCCGAGGCTGTTGGTGAAATAGAGCATCGCCACCGATTCGCCCGAAGTCGACGGATGAGAGCGAACCAATCCGCCGCTCATCAGCGGAAAGGTCATGCCGAGCAGGATCGACTGCGGCAGGATGAGGAGGGCGGAGAGCGCGAGCTTGGCTATGAGCGCAAGGACGTCGGAATCGAGCGCCGGCAGCACGGTCGAGTAGGTGAAGCCGGTCGAGGCGGAGAACACCTCGTGGAACACCAGTGCCAGCAGCCCGACGATGCCCTCGACCGCGGCGTACCCAAGAAGCGGGTTCGCGATGCGCGTCGACCAGCGGCTCATGAGCGCGCTGCCGAGCGCCAAGCCGCCCATGAAGACGATCAGCACGAGGGACTGGGCGTAGGCCGCGTGCCCGAGGAACAGCTTGAGGTAATGCGTCCAGATCGATTCGTAGATCAGCCCGGCAAAGCCCGAGGCAGTGAAAAGCAGGTAAAACGCCGCGCGAGAATGCATCACTCCCCTGTGCACTTTTATTCTGGAATTTGCGCCGGATTATCCCCTATCCGGCAGTCAACCCGCCGAGAATCCGCCGTCGACGAAGAGCGTCTGGCCGGTGACGTAGTCCGAAGCGCGGCTCGCGAGGAAGACTGCGGCGCCGCGCAGGTCGCGCAGCTCACCGTTGCGGCCGATCATGGTTTTTTCCGCCATCGCTTTCCATCGTGCCGGGTCGCTCGTGACCGGCAGCGTGAGCGGCGTGGCGAAAAAGCCCGGGCCGATGGCATTCGCATTCACGCCGTGGCGGGACCAGGCCTCGGCCTGCGCGCGGGTGAGTTGCAGGATGCCGCCTTTGGAGGCGCCGTAGGCCCCGCTGTTGCCGAAGGCGCGGATCGATTGCATCGAGGCGATGTTGATGATGCGCCCCCAGCCCTTCGCGACCATTGCGGGCGCGAGCTTCTGCGCAAGGAAGTGCGGCGCATCGAGGTTGAGCTTGAGCGTGGTGTCCCAGTCCGCTTCTGTGAGCTCCGCCATGGGGCGCCGGATGTTGACGCCTGCAGCGCAGACGAGGATGTCCGGCGCGCCGAAAAAACCGGGCGCTTTCGCCGCGCAGGATTCGATCGCGCTGCGGTCGGTCAGGTCGCAGGCAATCGTCGCAGCGCGACCGCCTTTGGATTCGATCGATTTCCTCGCGGCCTCCAGCTCTGGCGCGCGGCGCGCAACGAGCACGACAGCGGCGCCCGCTTCCGCAAGCGCGTCCGCGATCTCGGCGCCGATGCCGGAATTCGCGCCGGTAACGAGCGCCACCTTGCCGCTGAGGTCGAACAGCTCGAAGATCGGCTTGGCCATCGAATTCCTGTTCCTTGTTATAGCCGGGCGAATAGAATGCAGGCCCTTCGATTCAGGCTATCCAGCCGGCGTATCCCAGTCAACATGTGCTGCAGACTCCGAGTGCGGGAACGGGCGTGATCGGCCAGCCCACGACGCGCATCGCCGCGTTCTATTTCGCGTACTTCTGCTACCTCGGGGCCTACGCGCCGTTCTTTACGCTTTATCTGGCGGGGGAGGGTTTCTCGGCCCCGGAGATCGCGACCATCCAGGCGCTGCCGCAGTTCGTGCGCATCTTCGCGCCGATGGCGTGGGGCTGGCTGTCGGACGCCACCGGCTCGCGCCGGGGCGTGGTGGCGCTGTCGTGCGGGCTGACGACGATCTCGATCGGCGTGCTTTTCCTGGTCTCGGGATTTTTTCCGACCGCGGTCACGGTGGCGACCATCGGATTGTGTTCGGCCGCGGTGTTGTCGATCGTGGATGCGCTGACCTTCTCGGTGCTCGGCGCGCGCACCGACCGGTATGGCCCGATCCGTCTCTGGGGCTCGGTGGGGTTCATCGTCGCCGTGCTCGCGACCGGCGCGCT
Organism: Pseudomonadota bacterium; assembly: GCA_031376265.1. Taxonomy (GTDB): domain Bacteria; phylum Pseudomonadota; class Gammaproteobacteria; order Burkholderiales; family SG8-39; genus SZAS-79. Next base: position 3,230 of record JANMDK010000330.1, on the reverse strand, counting down.
CCTCGACATGGCGCCGGTGAACAAGCTCCTCTGGGTGCTGTTCGGGCTGTGCCTTGCCACGTTTGTCGTTTCTTTCGGGTTGCCCACGCTGCCGGTCGAGCGCGCGGTGCACGTCAAGGGCAGCCTCGGCGCGATCCTGCGCCGCCCGGAGGTGGTGGCTTTTTTCGGCGCATGCACGCTGATGACCGTCGCCCACGGCGCGCTGTATGTCTTCTATTCGATCTACCTCGTGCAGCACGGCTATTCCAAGACGTTCGTCGGGCTCATGTGGATGCTCGGCGTGGTGGCCGAGATCGTCGTCTTCATCGCCATGCCGACGCTCGTGCGGCGATTCAGCCTGCGCGCAATTCTCCTTGTCAGCTTCTTGCTCGCGGGCATTCGTTTCGCCGGCATCGGGTGGGGCGTCGAGTGGCTGGCGATCCTCGTGGTCGCGCAGATCCTGCATGCGGCCACCTTCGCCTCTTTCCATGCCGCCTCGATCGCGGCGGTCCACAGGTTGTTTGCCGGGCCACTGCAGGTGCGCGGGCAGGCGCTGTACATGAGCATCTGCTATGGGCTCGGCGGCATGGCGGGCACGCTGCTCGCCGGGTTTACCTGGGAGTCGCTCGGGGCTTCGCTCACCTTCGGCATCAGCGCGCTGTCCGGCCTGCTGGGCGCGATGCTGGTCGCGTGGAAAGTACGTTTCCCGCATACGGAACCGGCACGGTAGAGGCGTTTTCGGCGCGAGACCGGCTGCTGGAAATGGCCTCGCTGTGCGATAATCTCCAGTTCGATTGCGCACCCTTTTTTGCGCACGGAAATCGGACAAATGGCACAGACGCTTTACGACAAGCTTTGGGACAGCCATGTGGTGCACGTCGAGGAAGACGGCACCGCGCTGCTCTACATCGACCGCCACCTGGTGCACGAAGTCACCAGCCCGCAGGCCTATGACGGCCTCAAGCTCGCCGGCCGCAAGCCGTGGCGCATCTCGTCGGTGGTCGCGACCGCCGACCACAACACGCCCACCACCGGCTGGGACAAGGGGATCGAGGGCATCGCCGACCCGATTTCCCGGCTGCAGCTCGAGACGCTGGACGCCAACATGCGCGAGTACGGCGCGAAGGTGTACTTCCCGTTCCGCGACAAGCGCATGGGCATCGTGCACGTCATCGGGCCGGAGCAGGGCGCGACCCTTCCCGGCATGACGGTGGTTTGCGGCGACTCGCATACGAGCACGCACGGCGCCTTCGGTTGCCTCGCGCACGGCATCGGCACCTCCGAGGTGGAGCATGTACTGGCCACCCAGTGCCTCATGCAGAAGAAGATGAAGAACATGCGCGTCACGGTCGACGGCGTGCTGCCGCGCGGCGTGACGGCCAAGGACATCGCGCTGGCCGTGATCGGCAAGATCGGCACCGCGGGCGGCACCGGCTCGGCGATCGAATTCGCCGGCGCCGCAATCCGCGCGCTGACCATGGAAGGCCGCATGACCCTGTGCAACATGGCGATCGAAGCCGGCGCGCGCGCGGGCATGATTGCCGTCGACGACACGACCGTCGATTACCTCAAGGGCCGCCCATTCTCGCCGAGCGGTCCGGAGTGGGACCAGGCCGTCGTTTACTGGCGCACCCTCAAGAGCGACCGGGAGGCGAAATTCGATCGCGAAGTCGTGCTGAACGCCGCGGACATCCTTCCCCAGGTCACGTGGGGCACCTCGCCCGAGATGGTGGTGCCGATCGACGGCGCAGTGCCCGATCCGGACAAGGAAAAAGACCCGACGCGGCGCGAAGGCATGGAGCGCGCGCTGGTCTACATGGGGCTCAAGCCGCGCACGGCGATCCAGGACATTACGATCGACAAGGTCTTCATCGGCTCGTGCACCAATTCGCGCATCGAAGACCTGCGCGCTGCGGCGGCGGTGGCCAAGGGAAAGCGCATCGCTTCCAACATCAAGGTGGCGATGGTGGTGCCGGGCTCAGGGCTCGTGAAAGCGCAGGCCGAAAAAGAAGGCCTCGACCGCATCTTTACCGAGGCCGGCTTCGAGTGGCGCGAGCCGGGCTGCTCGATGTGCCTGGCGATGAACGCCGATCGCCTCGAGCCGGGCGAGCGTTGCGCCTCGACCTCCAACCGCAATTTCGAAGGCCGCCAGGGCGACGGCGGCCGCACGCACCTCGTTTCGCCGGCGATGGCAGCGGCCGCGGCGATCGCGGGACACTTCGTCGACGTCAGGCAGTGGCGGTAGGCATGGAAAAATTCACCGTACTCACCGGGTTGGTGGCGCCGATGGATCGCGCCAACGTCGATACCGACGCGATCATCCCCAAGCAGTTCCTCAAGTCGATCAAGCGCACCGGCTACGGGCCGAACCTGTTCGACGCGTGGCGCTATCGCGACCACGGGGAACCGGGCATGGACAATTCAAAGCGCCCGCTGAATGACGAGTTCGTGCTCAACCAGCCGCGCTATCAAGGCGCGCAGATCCTGATCGCGCGCAAGAATTTCGGCTGCGGCAGCTCGCGCGAGCATGCGCCGTGGGCGCTGCAGGATTTCGGCTTCAAGTGCGTGATCGCGCCCTCGTTCGGCGACATCTTCTACAACAACAGCTTCAAGAACGGCTTCCTGCCGGTGATGCTCGCGGAATCCGAAGTCGACAAGCTGTTCTACGAGGCGGCTTCGTTTCCGGGGTTCAAGCTCACGGTCGACCTCGGCGCGCAGACGGTGTCGACGACCAACGGCACGCTGTCCTTCAAGTTCGAGGTCGACGGCTTTCGCAAATACTGCCTGCTGAACGGCCTGGACGAGATCGGGCTCACGCTGCGCCACTCGGACAAGATCCGTGCTTTCGAGGCCATGCGCACGCAGCAATTCCCATGGTTTTTCCGATGAAGATCGCGGTCCTTCCCGGCGACGGCATCGGTGCCGAAATCATGGCGCAGGCCTTGCGCGTGCTGAAGAGACTCGAGCTTCCGATGGAACTCGAGCACGCGGCGGTCGGCGGCGCCGGCTACGACACCCACGGCGACCCGCTGCCCGAGGCGACGCTCAAGCTCGCCAAGGAGGCCGATGCGATCCTGTTCGGGTCGGTCGGCGGCTGGCAGTACGACAAGTTGCCGCGCGCAAAACGCCCGGAGCAGGCGATTCTCGGCCTCAGGAAGCATCTCGGGCTGTTCGCCAACCTGCGCCCGGCCCAGGTGTACGCAGAACTCGCGGGCGCGTCTGCGCTCAAGCCCGAAGTGGTCGCGGGTCTC
>JANMDK010000296.1:0-9873 GCA_031376265.1 Pseudomonadota bacterium | reverse complement strand
CAAACCTGACAAAAAAAGGGGCCAGGCTCAATCCTGACGTCGCGTCGGCGCTTGTCCGGATTGAGCCTGGCCCCTTTTTTTGGGGTTGAGCCTGGCCCCATTAAATCTGGCCCCATTTTAAGCGGTCCCGCCTACGGTGAGCCCGTCGATGCGAAGCGTCGGCTGGCCGACGCCGACCGGCACGCTCTGCCCGTCCTTGCCGCAGGTGCCGACCCCCGAATCGAGCTGCATGTCGTTGCCTATCATCTTCACGCGGGTGAGGGCGTCGGGGCCGTTGCCGATCAGCGTGGCGCCCTTGACCGGGTAGGTGACCTTGCCGTTCTCGATCATGTAGGCCTCGGAAGCCGAGAACACGAACTTGCCGTTGGTGATGTCGACCTGCCCGCCGCCGAACTTGGCCGCATAGAGGCCTTTCTTCACCGAACGGATGATTTCCTGCGGGTCGTGCGATCCGCCAAGCATGTAGGTGTTGGTCATGCGCGGCATGACCACATGCGCGAACGACTCGCGCCGCCCGTTGCCGGTAACCGGCATCTTCATCAGGCGCGCGTTGAGGTTGTCCTGGATGTAGCCGCGCAGGATGCCGTCCTCGATGAGGACCGTGCGCTGCGAGGGATTGCCCTCGTCGTCGATCGAGAGCGACCCGCGCCGGCCGGGAATCGTGCCGTCGTCGACCACCGTGACGCCGGGCGCCGCGACGCGCTCGCCGATGCGCCCCGAGAAAGCCGAGCTGCCCTTGCGGTTGAAGTCGCCCTCCAACCCGTGGCCGATCGCCTCGTGCAGCAGGATACCGGGCCAGCCCGCACCGAGCACCACCGTCATCGTGCCCGCAGGCGCCGCCTTCGCATTGAGGTTCGTCACCGCCTGGTGAACGGCCTTCTGCGCGTAATCGAGGAGCAGGTCGTCGGTGAAATATTCATACCCGGTGCGTCCGCCGCCGCCCGAAGAGCCGGTCTCGCGGCGGCCGTCCTCTTCCACGATCACCTGCAGCGAGAGCCGCACCAGCGGGCGCACGTCCGCGGCGGTGACGCCGTCGGAGCGCGCGACGAGGATCACTTCGTACTCGCCGCCGAGATTGGCCATGACCTGCGTGACGCGCGGGTCGAGCTTGCGGCACATCTTTTCGACTTTCTCGAGCATCGCGACCTTGGTCACTGACGAGAGCGACGCGATCGGGTCGACCGGCTGGTACAACTGAACGGGCGCGTTGCGCGTGACGATCTTGGTCTTGCGACCGCTGCCTGCGCGCCCGATGGCGCGCGTGGCGCGCGCTGCGTCCTGCAGCGCGTTGACGCTGATGTCGTCCGAATAGGCGAAAGCGGTCTTGTCGCCCGAGATCGCGCGGACGCCGACCCCCTGCTCGATGTTGAAGCTGCCGGACTTGACGATGCCTTCCTCGAGGTTCCAGCCCTCCGACCGCGTGTACTGGAAATACAGGTCGGCGTAGTCGATGCGATGCTCGGCCAGCGCGCCGAAGACCGGCCCGAGCTTGCCGAGGTCGAGGTCATACGGCGCGAGCAGCGCCTCGTGCGCCGTGGCGAGGTGCGAATCGGAAGGAAGAACGGAATGCGCGGCGTTCGTTTTCATGGAATCCTGCGGTTGTCGAGGGCGGGCAAGGCGCCGCGCACTTCGTTGATTCGTGACTGGTCGATCTCTGCGATCACTACGCCTTCGCCTTCCGCCTGCTCCGCGAGCACTTCGCCCCACGGGCCGACGATCATCGTGTGGCCGTGGGTGCGGCGCCCGTTGGGATGCGTGCCGCCCTGGGCCGGCGCAACCACATAGCAAAGATTCTCGATCGCCCGCGCGCGCAGCAGGATTTCCCAGTGCGCGGACCCGGTGGTCGAGGTAAACGCCGACGGGACGAACCACATATCTATGGGCGGGGCGGCGGGATACAAGCGGGCGTCGGAACCGGGGCCTGAGCGATAGAGCTCCGGGAAGCGGACATCATAGCAAACGGAAAGGCCCAGCCTGCCGAAGGGACTTTCCACCACGACCGGCTGCGAGCCGGGCTGCATGGTGCGTGTTTCGTCGTAGTTTTCAACGCCTTGCCGGAAGGAAAACAGGTGGATCTTGTCGTAGCGCGCCACCCGCCGGCCGCTCGAATCGAAGAGGAGGCTGGCGCTGCGCACCCGCGACGGCTCCCCGGAAACCATCGGCAGGGTGCCGCCAAGCAGCCAGACCTTGTGACGCGCGGCCGCTTCGGCGAGGAAAGACTGGATCGGCCCGCCGCCGCCGGGTTCCGCCGCATCCTTCTCCGCCACCTTGACCTTGTCGGTCTCGTGCCGGCCGAGGATGCAAAAGTACTCCGGCAGCGCGACCAGCCGGGCGCCCTGCGCAGCGGCGTCCGCGATCAGCCTGCCTGCGGCGGCGAGATTGGTCTCGACCTCAGGCGCGGACACCATCTGGATTGCCGCGATTCGCGCTTTCATCTCAGGGCGAGTTGCTCGAAGGAAACGCCGAGTCCACCGGCACCACGCGCAGCTTTTCGACCTTCGGGTCGGCCCAGGTGCCGCTGATCGCGTATTCGAACGCGAAGATGTTGCCCAGCGGGTTCTTGAGGAGCTTCTGCGCGATTAACGTCGCCACGCCGTACATCGGGTTCAGCAGGCCGACGAGCGTCGACGCGGTGTCGCCGAGCGCCGGCACGACCTTGACGTGCAGGTTCTGCGATTCCTTCGCGAGGTTGGTGGTGCCGTCGATGTCGACCTCCGCCGCCGGGCCGCGCATCTTGAAGTCCTTGGTCTGCATCACGCCCTTGTCGATGGTGAGCGCGCTCGTGATGCGGTCGTAGGCGAAGCCCTTGGAGAACACGTCGCGGAAATCGAGCGCGATGCGCCGCGGCAGCATCTGCAGGCTCATGAGCGAGACGAGCTTGCCGATGCCCGGCTCGATCTCGAGGAACTGGCCGTTCTCGGCCTGCAGCGCGATCTCGCCGCCGAGGCTGGGATAGTCGATGTTGAGCGGATCGCCCGCCCAGGTGAGCGCGCCGGTGAGCTTGGCCGTGCCGCCCTTGACGCTGTCGGGCGTGCCCACGCGGTCCAGATACTTGCCGGTGTCGTTGATGTTGAGCGTGAAATCGATCGACGTGCGCGAGCTTGCGCCGGTCACCCACAACCCGCGCGCCTGCATCGCGGCCTCCGGGTTGACGTTGGCAATCTTCTCGATGCGCCAGTTCGCGCCCTCGGGCTGCGCCACGATCTCCACGCGCCCGAGCTGCTTGCCGCGGTAATTGAATTTTTCCGCAACCACATCAACCGCCGGGAGGTCTCCCGAGCCGCCCTGCTTCGCGCCGGGCGCGTCGCCCGGCGGGGTGAAGTGCGCCAGGCGCGCAATGAGCTTGCCGCGCTCCTCGCTGCGATAGCTGAGCTCGCCGGCCATCTCGTTGGCGGTGACGTTCGCCTGCCAGCCGCGGCCTTCGGCGCCAGCGCGCAGCGTGACCGCATGCAGGCGCTTGCCGAAAACGTCGAGCGTGCCGAGCTTGAGGTCGAACGTCGAGGCGCTCGGCGCCTGCGCGGCGGCCCCGGCCGCTTCGACGGGCCCGCCCTCGGTGATCAGCGGCAGCCAGCTGTCGAGGTTCAGCGAGGGCAGCGTGCCCGCCAGCACCAGCCCGTTGCGCTCGGGCAGCCGCGTTGCCTGGAACAGGCCCACTCCGGTGCGCTGGACCACCATGAACTCGCCCTCGCGGCGCCGCTGGAATTCGGCGTTGAGGAACTTGCCGAGCACCACGCCGATCCGGTCGCCGGTTTCGGTCGGCACGAACTCCACGCGCAGCGGCAGCTGTTCCTGCGCAGTCTTGGCAAGCGGAAACGGCAGGTCGCTGGTCACCCCGTTGAGGTTGGATTCGAGCGTCACCCGCAACGTGTTGTTGGCCGCAAGCACGGTGGCGGTGTAGGGCGCCCCGCCGGAGAGGAAGCGTTTCCACGGGTGCTCGAAGAAATTGCGCGTGCCGGGCACCGTGGCATCGCCGCGCGCGGTGACCAGCACCCCGCCTTCGGGCCGCGTGCCGCCGTTGACCTGCACCTGGCCGCCGAACATCGCGCCGCGCACGTCGCGGATCGTCATCGTGTTCTCGCTGAATTCGATGCGCCCGGCGGCCCGCTCGATCTGCGGCAGGCGCGGCTCGACGAGAATGTTGTTCGCGCTGAACTGGAACTGGCCGGCTACCCTGGTCTTCGAGAGCTCGCCCAGCGGCAGGTCGAGCTTGAGGTTGAGCTGGCCGCGCCCTGCGGCCTGCATGTTGTCGGTGGCCGCGGAAATCATGCGGCGAACCGGGCTCTCTTTTACAAAGCGCAGGAAATCCGAGGTGGGCCCGTCGGCTTTGCCGCTGACAGTGATCATGCCGCCGTTGAGGCGGGGGATCGACACGCGCACGCCCGAGAGCGCCGTGCCGAAGATCGTCGCCTTGCGGCCGACGATCTCTGCGCGATCGCGCTCGAACAGCAGGTCCGCTTCGAGATTCTCGATGCGCGGCCACCCCTGTACATAGTCGAGGATGCCCTCCCGCACTTTCGCGGTGACCTGGAACTGCCCCTTGGCCGGGTTCAGGAAGGGAAACTCATAGAGGTCGCCGCGCAGGCGCAGGCGCACGTCGTTGGAGGTGCCCGCGATGATCGCCCCATCCAGCCAGCCGCGCAGCCGCTCGCTCATGACGAGCGGCACGTACCTCGGCACCTGCTTTGCGTCGGCGCGAGTGAGCTGCGCGGTCAGGTCGATCGACCCGGGGCCCTGTCCGGTAAACGCATAGGTGCCGAAGGCGGTGCCGGCCACGTCGACGTTCGAGAACGCGAGGTTGACCAGCTTGAACTGCACCGGCGCCGCGACCGTCGGCGTTGCCTTGAGCGCCTCCCAGCCGACCTGGCCGGTGAGCGTGTCGAAACGCGTGCTCGGCTCCCGGAAGAGCTTCGGCAGGTCGAGCTGCACCTCTTTCGAGGCGAGCCGGAGGGTGCCGTGCTTTTCATCCGCCTCGATCGAGCCGGTGAGCCCGGAAAACCCCGGGATGCGCCCCCAGGGTTTCATGGCGAGCCCTTCGAAGCGGCCGCGTGCGGCGTAGGTCGCGGGCCGCGGGAGGTCGCCGGTCCACTCGAGCTGGGCGTCGTAAAGCTGGCCTTGCGGCGCCACCTCGCCGAGCAGCTGGCGGACGTCGGCCTCGAAAGGCAGCGACTCCGCGATATGCGCAATCGGCGCGAACTCGATGCGCGAGGCCTTGAAGGTGCCTTTGGCGATGCCGCCGGCCGCGGCCCGGTCGACCATGAGCCGCAGGGTCGTGGGCTGCATCTCCTGTCCGTGGATGTCCTTGAAGCGCAGCTCGCGCGTGCCGAGCTCGTAGCCACTGGGCGTGTTGCGCCCGGAAAGACGGCCCTGAACGCTTTCCAGTTCCAGCAGGGGGAGCTCTGGACCGAGCTGCGCAACGACGTACGAGAGCGCGAGGTCCGCCGTCACGCGGCGCAGGTTGCCCTCCGCCAGCGTCGCCCAAACGCGCACCGCCCCCTGCCCCCTGCGGATATCGACCGGGTAGTCGAGCCACGCGCGCCATGCGGAGAGGTCGGTGTTCCCGACCTCGGCGAAGAGGCGCCCGTTCCACGCCGACGGCTGGGTCACGCTGCGGCCGATGACCTCGGCGCGCACTTCGACCGAGGTGCCGAGCTCGCGCGGCGGATTCGCCGAGAAACCTGCGGCATGCTCGTCGCCGTCGTTCTGCAGGCGGAAATTGAGGTTGGAGAGCTTGAGCGGCGGCGCGCGCCGAAGGTCGTCCTGCCAGTCGATCTCGGCGTTGCGCACCACGATTTCCCTCTGTGCCAGCACCCAGTCGGTAATCCGGCCGTCGCCTTTCTTTTCCGGCTCGAGCAGGATGCCCGCCACCGTGATGCGGCCCGCGGAATCGCGCTTGATCGAAACCTTGAGGTCGTCGACCTCGAACGAATGCAGCCGCAGGTCGAGGAAAAAGAGCGAGCGCCAGCCGATGACATTGACCACGCTTGGCAGCACAAGCGCCTCGCGCCCGCCGGTGTCGAACACCCGCACGTTGACGAACTCGAGCTGCGGGCGCAGACCGCGCCAGTCCGCGCTGATGCGCTCCACGGTGACCGGGCGCCCCGCGGCCGCGGTGACCGCGGAGATGATGTCCTCGCGATAGCGCTCGACATTGGGCAGCACCCAGTAGCGCAGGCTGAGGAAGGCGAGCGCCACGAGGAAGAACAGCGTCCAGAGCAGCAGCTCGATCGAGCGCAGGAAAAGGCGCGTTGCGGTGAGCGCATGGCGAGCAGCGACCAGCCAATGGGTGCCTGACTGCGTTTGCATGGTGCTGCGCGTTGCCCCTATAGTTGCAGGGTCATTTTAACTGTAAACATCCGGGCGATCCCCGGATTCCGCCCCCGATGAGCCGTGCGCCGGACACGCTCTCGACCCAACTTTCCCTCTCCCGTTTCGCCGCCCGCCTCCTCGAAGCCAAGCCGGCGCTCGTTGCAGAGTTGGACGCCGATGGCGGCGAAGCGTTCACGCGCATGGCGATGGACGCAGCGCTCGAACCTGTCAGGAACGCCAGCGAAGAGGTGATTCGCAAGGCGCTGCGCGAGTTGCGCCAGCGCGTGCTCCTGCGGGTCATGGCGCGGGATCTCGCCGGGCTAGCAACGCTCGAAGAGGTATGCGCGACGATGAGCGACCTGGCCGAAGCCGCGATTTCGGCCTCTCAGGACTGGTGCGAAGCGATGATGGAGAAGCGCCACGGCACCCTGCGCAATGCGTCCGGCATCGAGCAGCGCCTCATCGTCGTCGGCATGGGCAAGCTCGGCGGGCGCGAGCTCAACGTGTCGTCGGACATCGACCTGGTCTTCGTCTATCCCGAGGACGGACAAAGCGACGGCGCGAAACCCATCAGCGCGCACGAGTATTTCGCCGCGCTTGGCCGCAAGCTGATTGCGCTGCTGAACGACATCACCGGGGACGGGTTCGTCTTCCGCGTCGACATGCGCCTGCGCCCGGACGGCGAGGCCGGCGCGCTTGCCCTGAGCCTGGACGCGCTCGAAACCTATTTCGTCTCGCACGGGCGCGAATGGGAGCGCTATGCGTGGATCAAGGCGCGCGCGATCACGGGCGGTCGCGACAATGAGCTCGAGTCGGTTAGGTGGCCATTCGTCTTCCGCAAGTATCTCGACTACGCCACGCTCTCCGCGATGCGCAAGCTCCACGCCGAAGTGCGCCGTGAAGTCGCGCGCCGCGACCTTGCCGACCATATCAAGCTGGGCCCGGGCGGCATCCGCGAGATCGAATTCATTGCGCAGGCGCTGCAGCTCATCCGCGGCGGCCGGGACGCGTCGCTCACCGTGCGCCCGACCTTGCAGGTGCTCGCGCGGCTTGCCGAAAAGAGGCTCCTGCCGGAGCCGGCGACGACCGAGCTTGGCGAGGCCTATGTCTTCCTGCGCAATCTCGAGCACCGGCTGCAATACCTGGACGATGCGCAAACGCACCGCCTGCCCAAAGACGACGCCGACCGCGCCCTCATCGCAGGGATGTGCGGATTCGAGGACTGGGAGCGTTGCGCGGCGAGGATCGCCGAGGTGCGCGCAACGGTCAGTGCCCAGTTCAGCGCGGTGTTCGCGCCGACGCAGGAAGCCGACTCTTCGTTCGAGGCCGTCTGGCAGGACAATCGCGCAGAGATCGCTAGCGCGCTGCATGAGCACGGCTTTCGCGACGCCGAAGCAACTTCTGCGCGGCTCGCGGCGACACGGGAAAGCCAGCGTTACCGGAGCCTGCCGAGCGATTCGCGCCTCCGGGTCGACGCCCTGATCCCCCAGCTTGCGGAAGCGGCCAAGGAGACGCCCGACCCCGACGCGACGCTGGTGCGCGGGCTCGACCTCATCGAAGCGATCGCAAGGCGCGCCGCCTACCTCGCCCTGCTCGCCGAGCATCGCGAAGCGCTTGGCCGCGTGGCGCGCATGATCGGCGCGGCGAGCTGGGCCGCCGGGTTCATTACGCGCCATCCGCTGCTGCTCGACGAGCTGCTCGACGATCGCGTGCTTTACGCGGAGCCCGACTGGCCCAACTTCGCGCGCGAGCTGGCCGCGCAGGTCAGGGCCACCGAAGGCGACACCGAGCGCCAGATGAATGCGCTGCGCGAGGCGCACCAGGCGCAGGTTTTCCGGCTGCTGGCGCAGGACCTTGCGGGGTTGCTCAGCGTCGAGAAGCTGGCCGACCATCTCTCGCTCCTGGCCGACATCCTGCTCGAGCAGACACTAGAGCTTAGCTGGTCGCAGTTGCGCAACCGCCATTCAGAGGCCGCGCCGAAATTCGCCATCGTCGCGTACGGCAAGCTCGGCGGGAAGGAACTCGGCTATGCCTCGGACCTCGACATCATTTTCATCTACGACGACCCGGATCCGGCGGCGGCCGAGGTCTACGCGCGCCTTGCGCAGCGGCTGAACAACTGGCTCACCAGCCGCACGTCGGCCGGCCAGCTCTTCGACACCGATTTGCGCCTGCGCCCGAGCGGCGCCAGCGGGCTGCTGGTTTCCTCGATCGAAGGATTCACGCGCTACCAGGAGAAGGACGCCTGGGTCTGGGAGCACCAGGCGCTGACGCGCGCGCGCTTCTGCGCAGGCGACCGCGCGGTAGGCGCGGCTTTCGAATCGGTGCGCGAATCCGTGCTGCGCAAGTCCCGCGACCCCGCGGCGCTGGCGACCGAAGTGCTCGGCATGCGGGAGAAGATGCACGCAGCGCACCCGAACGCGAGCGGCCTCTTCGACGTCAAGCACGACCGCGGGGGCATGATCGACATCGAGTTCATCGTGCAGTACCTCGTGCTTGCCCATGCACATCGCCACGCGGGCCTCGTGGCCAACCTCGGCAATATCGCCCTGCTGAGGATCTGCGCCGATCTCGGGCTCGTCACGCCGGCGCTCGCGCAAGGCGCCCGCAAGGCCTACCGTGAATTCAGGAAACTGCAGCACGGCCTGCGGCTGAACGACGCGCAATACGCTCGCGTGCAGCCGGAAGCGGTGCGCGTGCACGTCGGCACGGTGACGCGCCTTTGGGACGAAGCGTTCGCCCGGCCTACTTCTTCAGGAAGCTGATGTCGCCGTAGTGGCAGCGGGCGGATTTGCCGGTGTTGTCCGCATCCGTCATCACGCCTACCGAAACGATGTCCCACGGCTCTTCGCCGAAGGCGCGGCGGTAGTCCTCGAGCACGTTGCGGCGGAAATCGAACCACTGGCCGACCTGCGACTCGCCGCTGGCGACCACCACCATCTGGATTCGGTCGGTGTGGGGGTTCGGCAGCAGGGTGCCGACCGGGAGGTCGTTCGAAACGACGTACATGAGCGTCGCGTAGGGCACTTCCTGCCCGCTGAGCGCGCGCGCCATGCGCATCTTGCCGCGCTCGACGAAATCGAGCTTCGCCGGGTCGCCATGGAAAGCGATGAGCAGCCTCGCCGGGGAATCCTCCGCATTGGCGCGGCGCTTGTCCGCGCCAGGGATCAGCCCTTCCACGCGCCAGCGCCACGACACGAACGGGTGAGTCTCCGGGTTGATGCGGATGCTGCGATACAGTCCCGAGGCCGAGGCTTCCGCGTGCGCCTCGAGCGCGACGCCTTCGCTCGTGTTCACCAGCGAATACTGGGTGAGCGGCTTGGAAGGCAGGACGATGTAGGGCCGCCAGTACTCCGGCAGGGGCGAACGCGCAATCTTCTGCGAGAAGCGGCCGACCTCGACGACCTCGCCTGACTCGCGGATTCGCTCCGGCGCAGGCGCGACCTGCGCGCAGCCGGCCGCCAGCGAGGCAAGCGCAAAGGCTGCTGCTGCGAGCGTTGGCTTGCGTTTCAAGGTCTGTCGTTCCACGGTCTGTCGTTCAAGCGCCTTGCGATTTTGGTCGCCAGC
>JANMDK010000275.1:0-6414 GCA_031376265.1 Pseudomonadota bacterium | reverse complement strand
ATCAGCGCCGTCTGACTCTCCGCAAGCAAGGACACCGGCGCGAGGTCCGCGATCGGATCGAATGGCAGTGACTTGTACATGAGCGTATTCAACCCGACAGTGGCGTTGTTGCCGATGTAGATCGTGTATCCGTCGGCCGGCGACTTGGCCGCCTTGGCCGCGCCGATGTTGCCGCCGCCGCCCGGCACGTTCTGGACGATGACCGGCTGCTGCAGGCGGTCCGAGAGCGGCTTGGCCACATTTCGCGCAAGCGCATCGGTCAGCCCGCCCGGCGGGTAAGGCACGATGAAGTTGATCGGCTTGTCGGGGTAGGCAGCCTGCGCGCCTGAGATGCCGAAGATTGCGACGGCCGCGACAGCCAACGCGACGATGGAACGATGGATTTTCATGCCTCCTCCTGTCGCGGGATGGTACAGCGAAATCCGTCTTTACTTGCCCGTTGGCAGAGGGCCTAATCGCCCCTATGAAGATGTCCCGCTTACTCAAGTTCGTTCTCGCCGGGGCGCTTGTGCTCACGGCCTCCATGGCGCAAGCGCAGTACCCGAACAAGCCGATCCGTGTCGTGGTGCCCTGGCCCGCCGGCGGGCCTTCCGACACGCTTGCGCGCGTCGTCACCGCCAAGACCGCCGAGTTCCTCGGGCAGACGATGGTGATCGACAACCGCGTCGGCGCCAGCGGCGTAATCGGCACCGAGTTCGTCGCCAAGTCGGCGCCCGACGGCTACACGCTGTTCTGGCCCATAGCCAACCACACGACGAACCACCTGCTCTTCAAGGTCAGCTACGACCCGGTCAAGGATTTCGCGCCGGTTGGCCAGGTCGCGCGCTCGTCCTACATGCTGCTGGTCCATCCGGATTTTCCCGCGAAGACGGTCAGGGAGCTCGTCGACTACGTCAAGGCCCGCCCGGGCAAGCTGGCTTACGCTTCGGCCGGCAACGGTACGCTCCAGCACCTGGGCATGGAGCTGTTCAAGCGCGATGCCGGCATCGACCTTCTCCACGTGCCATACAAGGGCAGCGCTCCCGCGATCACCGACATCCTCGGCGGCCAGGTGCCGATCACTTTCGAATCGACTACAGCAGTCATGGGCCATGTGCGCTCCGGCAAGATGCGTCCCCTGGCGGTGTCTACGCTGAAGCGCATCGCGCCCCTGCCGGACCTGCCGACGCTCGCGGAGTCGGGATATCCCGGATTCGAGGTCGTCGGCTTCGCCGGCGTGCTGGCGCCGGCAGGCACGCCGCCGGACGTCGTCAACACCTTGAATGCCGCATTCAACAAGGCGCTGCTGGCTACCGACGTGCGCGAGAAGATGGCCGGCATGGGCGTGGAGCCCGCAGGCTCGAGCGCCGAGCAGTTTCGCGCCTTCCTGAATGCGGAGATTCCCAAGTACGCGAAGATCCTCAAGGAATCCGGCGCCAAGGTGGACTGAATTTACGCCTCCGATCTCCAAGGACCGCCTACCAGCGGCGCCAAGCGCTCCAGCGCAACGTCCAGCATATGAAGATCATCCTGAATGGTCCGCCACACATCAGGATGGGAGACTCCCTCTTCATACTGGTGCGCGAGAAAATCGCGAAAGCGCGCGGGCTCACGCCACGGACCGGACGGATCTAACCCTGGCAAGTCGACCACCCGTGCTAAACCCTTGATCGCCTCGCCGATGGCGATGAAGTTCCGCTCGACGGCCGCCTGGCGTTCTTCGTTCGCCAGGTAAGTTGCCTCGGTATCGGCTTGCGTCCAATTGCGGATCAATGCGATACGGCGACGGGCGTGATGCACCATCTCTGCTGGAGACGGACGACGACGCTCAGAAGACATCGACCAGGTCACTTGCAATACGACGCTTGAGCGCCTTGGCATGGTCGAGCCCGCGCCGCGAAATAACATCGACCGGCCGGCCGAGGATGCGCTCCAATTCGTCCGAAATCCGGGCCAGGAGGAACAATCCCGCGGCCTGCCCATCGGGCGTGTCGACAATTACATCGATATCGCTCTGCTCGTTCGCCTGGTCGCGCGCGACTGACCCATACAACGACAAGTGAGCGACACCAAGCCTGGAAAGCTCGTCGCGGTGTTGGCGCAGAAGGTTCAAGGCATCTGTTTTGTGCATGGGCAGAGCATAGCTTGACGTACGATCTTCACATGATAACCGAGTGCCTATAGGAAACTGCCATGCTCGCCAGCCACGACCGCTTCACCTACTCGGCGATCAACGACCGCCCGGATTTCACCTGGCCGGGCGGCCGGCGCCTCGCGATCCACCTTTCGCTGAACCTCGAGCACTTCGCCTACAACGAGGGCCTCGGGCTTTCGTACTCGCCCGGCATCCCGCACCCGAATACCTACAACTGGGCCTGGCGTGAGTACGGCAACCGCGTCGGCGTGTGGCGTCTGATCGAGCTTTGCGATGCGCTCAAGCTGCCGATGTCGGTGCTGCTCAATTCCGAGGTCTACGAGCATTGCCCCAAGGCGGTCGAGGCGCTGCGGCGCCGGGGCGACGAGATCGTCGGCCACGGCCGCACGAACTCCGAGCACCAGAACAGTTTCGACGAGGCCGGCGAGAAGGAGCTCATCGCCGACGTCACAGGCGCGATCCTCAAGAACGAAGGCAAGGCGCCCAAGGGCTGGCTGAGCCCGGGCGTGAACCCCAGCGTCGTCACGCCGGACTTATTGCAGGAGGCCGGCTACACCTACCTCATGGACTGGCCGATGGACGACCAGCCGGTCTGGATGAAGACCCGCAACGGCCGCATCCTCAGCCTGCCTTACCCGCATGAGGTCAACGACATCCCGATGATCGCCCTGCATCACGGCACCGCCCCGGCGTTTGCGGACATGGTGATCGACAACTTCGACGAGATGCTCGCGCAATCGAAGAACCAGTCGCTGGTTTACGGCATCGCGATCCACGCTTTCCTGATCGGGCAGCCGTTCAGGCTCAGGCATTTCCGCCGCGCCCTCGAACACATCGCGATGCATCGCGACCCGGTGTGGATCGCAACGAGCGGCGAGATCGCGCAGCACTTCATGGACGTCTCGCCCGCCCAGCCGGCCTGAATGCCTCAGGGGGCGATGTACGCGTACCCCTGCTTCTGGTAGTTGCCGAGCGCAATCCAGCCGTTGGGCACCAGCCTTACTTCCGACATCAGGTCCGCGGGCTTGAGCTTGCGGTCTGCCAGCGGCAGGTTGCACTGGTCGAGTCCCTGCACGCCGGGCGCCGCCTTCATCTCCCGCAGCTTGGCGGCCACCTTGAGCGCGTCGGCGCGCTCGGCTTCCTTGATCGCCGAGAGGTCGGTCTGGGTGAAGAAGGACGCATTGCCGCGGAAGGTCATCACGATATTCGGCGTGACGCCGCTGGCGATGAGCTGCTGGCGCGTAGTCTCGACGTTCTCCAGCTTGCGCAGCAGCACGGCCGGATTCGCGTCGGTGAAGTCGAACGCGAGCTTCATTTCCTTCGGGTTGCCGGCCGTCTCCGTGCCGGTCGTCGCGCAGCCCGCCAGAATCAATGCCGCTATCGTTGCAATCAGGGCTCGAATCCGCATGTGGCTCTCCTGGTCGGTGAATGATGGATGGATAGTACGACTAGACGCCGGGTCCGCTCGCTGCAGCGTATCCGCCGGCGCCGGCCTCCCGGTCGGCCGCCGCTTCACGCACTCCGCCCCGGTTCATCAGGAATCCCTCGTAGCCCTTGGCAGTGACTTCATCGCAAATGGACCGGTACCGCGCCATGCCGCCGGCATAGGGCATGAAGACCCGGGGCTTCCCCGGCACGTTGGCGCCGTAGTACCACGAATGCTTCGCCTTGCTGAGCAACGTAACCTCCGCAGCCTCGGTGACGTGCTCGCCCCATTTGCGCGCCGCTTCCGGGTCGGCCTCGACGGAATCGATCCCGGCGCTTCGCAAGTGCGCAATGCACCCGGTGATCCATTCGACATGCTGCTCGATGGCCACCGGCATGTTGGTGAGCACCGAGGGGCTGCCCGGGCCGGTAATCGTGAAAAAGTTCGGATAACCGGGCACTTGCAGGCCGAGGTAGGTGTTCGGCCCCGCCCGCCAGTCTTCACGCAACGAGCGGCCGCCGCGCCCGCGGATGTCGATCGCGAGCAGCGGGCCGGTCATCGCGTCGTAGCCTGTGGCGAAGACGATGACATCGAGCGGATGCTCGCCGCTCTTGGTGCGGATGCCGCGCGGCGTGATGCATTCGATCGGGTCGGCGCGCAGGTCGACGAGGTCCACGTTATCGCGGTTGAAAGTCTCGAAGTAGCCCGTATCGATCGGCGGCCGCTTGGCCGCGTAGGGATGATCGATGTCGGCGAGCGCCCGCGCGGTCTTCGGGTCGCGAACGGTCTCTAGGATGCGGTTCCTGAGGAATTCCGCCGCCGTGTCGTTTGCCGCCTGGTCGATCAGCAGGTCGCGGAAGGTGGCGCGGAACTGCAGCCCGCCGGTCTCCCACGCCGCCTCGTAGATCGCCTGCCGCTCCTCGGGCGTGACGTCGGCGACGTTGCGCTTCGCAATGCGGAAGGCGTGACCGTTCGGCGTGGATTGCGCGATGGCGCGGATCTCCTCGTGGCTCTCGCGCACCCAGCGGTTGAACTCGGGGGTCAGCGGCGCATTGCGTGCCGGCACGCTGTAGGTTGGCGTGCGCTGGAAGACCGTGAGATGGCCCGCGGTCTCCGCGATCACCGGCGCGGCCTGGATGCCGGTCGAGCCGGTGCCGATCAGGCCGACGCGCTTGCCGCCGAGGTCCACGGGCTCATGCGGCCAGTTCCCAGTGTGATACCACTTCCCGCTGAACTCTGAGAGGCCGGGAATCTTCGGGATGTTGGCCGAGGAAAGGCACCCGACTGCGGTAATAAGATATGTGACGCTGTATCGCTCTCCTCCATTGGTTTCGACGGCCCACCGGTTGATTTTTTCGTCGTAACGCGCCGAGGCGACGCGGCTGTTGAAGCGCATGTCCCGTCGCAGGTCGAACCGCTCGGCGACATGGCCGAGATACTTGAGGATCTCGGGCGGCCCCGGATAGCGCTCGGTCCACTCCCATTCCTCGCTCAATTCACGCGAAAAGAAATAGCGGTACGCGTGGCTTTCCGAGTCGCAGCGCGCGCCGGGATACCTGTTCCAGTACCAGGTGCCTCCCAGGTCGCCGCCGGCTTCCAGCAACTTGGTTGAAAGCCCGAGCTGGTTTCGAAGGCAGTGGAGCTGGTACAGGCCTGCAAACCCGGCCCCTATGACCATCGCGTCGAGCTTGGTCTCCATGCTCAGTTCGCCGGCACGCCGGAAGGCACCGGCGGGGAATCGAACGCGGATTCAGCGCCTTCGAGCCACTGCCTGCCCCGCGCATAGAGCGCCTGCACCACCGGGCCCTTGAGCTGCGGCATGTCCATCTTGATCTTGAAGCCGAGCTTGGTCTGCAGGTACGCGAGGTGCCGGTAGCCTTCGGGGAAGCTCAGGAGCAGCTTGGGCTCGAGCACGAGTTCCGAGCCCGGGTTGAGGGGGTCGAGCCGGTCCTTCTCGTAGATCGGCTGGCGGCGGACGATCTTCCAAACGCCTGAGCGCCGCTCGAAGAAATCGTAGAAGCGTCCGGTGCAGACCACGTCGACCGGCTCGCCTTCGAGCGGGCCGCGCTGGCTGATCGTCATCTTGCACTGGGAGACCGCCCGGTCGCCGGACACGTCGACCGAAATCCCGCCGAGGAAATGCAGGATGTTGACCCCCTTCTCGAATCCCGCGCGGCTCACCGCGATGAACTGCTCTGCCGGCCCCTGGAACCACGTGGCCGACATCCAGCCGTCCGGGTGCCACACGGTCTTGAAACGCTCCCAGTCGCCGGCGTCGCGCCAGACGGCCCAGTTCTGCACGACCTCGGCGATTGCGAGCCGGTCTTCGGTGATCTTGTCCAAAAAGTCCTCCTGTCGGTTTCGACATTATGCTTTCCAACCGCGCGGGCATGAAATAACCTGCCGCGATCCATCCAGGGCCTGGGAGCTACGCAAATGAAGAAATTTCTGCTTGCCGCCAGCGCGGCGGCAGGGCTGCTCGTCGCGGGCCTGCCCCAGGCGCAGGACGCCTGGCCCTCCAAGCCGGTGCGAATCATCGTGCCCTTCGCGCCGGGCGGCGGCATCGACATCCTCGGGCGCACGCTCGGGCAGAAGCTCTCCGAGCGCTGGAAGCAGCCGGTGGTGGTCGAGAACAAGCCGGGCGCCAGCGGCGCGATTGGCTTCGACCTTGCGGCCAAGGCACCGCCCGACGGTTACTCGATCCTGATGTCGGTCAACACGATGATCATGCTGCCTAGCCTCAACAAGAAGCTGCCGTTCGATGCGATCAAAGACTTCGCGCCGGTCGCGCCAGTCGCGATCGGCACCATGGCGTTCGTTGTTCCGCCCTCGCTCAACGTAAAGACGATTCCGG
>JANMDK010000061.1:0-9003 GCA_031376265.1 Pseudomonadota bacterium | reverse complement strand
GCGTGTTCCCGAACTCGATGATGGCTTTCTCGATCTGCGTGTTCCCGATCCTGCTGACCACGGCGCGGGGCCTGCGGGAAATCGAGCCCGACCTGCTCGACCTTGTGCGCGCGCTCAAGGGCTCGCGCTGGCAGCTTTTTCTCAAGATCCAGCTGCCCGGCTCGATGCCCTACATCTTTTCGGGCATGAAGGTGGCAGCGATCCTCGCGGTGGCCGGCGCGATCGTCGGCGAGTTCCTCGGCTCGGACAAGGGGCTGGGCTACCTCATGCTGCAGGTGCAGGTCACCCTCGACACGCCGGCGATGTTCATGGCCGTGATCCTGATCACGCTGATCGGCGTGGTTCTGTACGGCATGGTGCTTGCGCTCGAGCGGCTGCTTGTGCCCAAGGATGCGCGCGTCGAATAGGCGGCGCGGACCAAGTGCCCATCTTCTACGGCGACATCCATAACCACAACGCGCACGGGTATGGGGTGGGCTCGATCGAGCGCAGCCTCGACGTGGCGCGCACGCACCTCGACTTCTTCGCGTTCACCGGGCATTCGAGCTGGCACGACATGCCGGCGATGGAAGGCGGGCGAGAGCGGCACTGGATCGAGGGCTTCAAGCGCCTCAAGGAAACCTGGCCGCGCGTGCAGCAGGTCATCGCCGACGGCAACCGCGACGGCGAGTTCTGCGCCTTCCTCGGCTTCGAGTGGCATTCGTCGGTCTGGGGCGACCAATGCGTCGTCTTCCCCGAAGACAACCGGCCACTCTTCTACGCCGGCGACGTCGAGCGCCTGCGCAGCTTCTGCATCCAGGAGAAGGCGCTCATGATCCCGCATCACCTCGCCTACCCCAAAGGCGTGCGCGGCGTGAACTGGGACGTGTTCCGCGAGGACTGCACGCCAGTGGTGGAAATCTTCTCCGAGCACGGCAATTCGGAACACGACCGTGGGCCTTTCGATTTCTACACGCACTCGATGGGCGGGCGCGAGACGGCCAATACGGCGCGCGCGGCATTGGATGAAGGCAAGCGTTTTGGCTTTGTCGCGTCGAGCGACGACCACGCGGGTTTCCCGGGCGCTTACGGCGAGGGCCTCATGGCGGCGGTGGCGTCCGATCTCTCGCGGCCTGCGTTGCTCGAGGCGATCCGGGCGCGCCGGACCTATGCGCTGACCGGCGATCGCATCGAGGTCGATTTCTCCGTCGAGGGCGCGCCGATGGGCGCGACCATATCGGCGGGAAAGAAGGCCGCGGTCAGTTTTGCAGTGCGCGGACGCGACGAAATCGACGTGATCGAGATCATCCAGGATGGGCGCGTGGTGCATCGCGCGTATGCCGATGACGCGCCGCCTGCCGAAACCGCATTCTCTCGTCCCGTCCAGGTCCGGCTCGAATGGGGCTGGGGCCCGTGGGGCGCGTTGGCGCTGGAGCGCATTTGCGACTGGGCGATGCAAGTCTCGCTTTCGGGCGGGCGCATCGAGCGGTTCTTCCCGTGCCTCTCGAGCATGCCTTTCGACGAGCAGCGCCGCCATCGTTTCGAACGGGACGGCGAGACGGGCCTCGCGATCCGCTCGTATACCTCGCGAAAGGATGCTTACCGCGAGAACCCGAACCAGAGCGTGGTGCTGGAACTGGCAGCGAATGCCGATGCCGTGCTCGACCTCACGCTAAGCGAGCCGGTGGCACAACACGTCGTGACGAAGCTCTCGGACCTGATGCTGCGCTCGACCAACCTGCGCACCGGGCCTTTCCCTAAAGAAAGCTACCAGTGGCATCGCTTGGTGACCGCCGCATCATCCGAAGTGTCCGGCAGCTTCGCGCTCGACGTGCCCGCCGGCCGTTCGTATGTTTACTTGCGCGCCCGTCAGAAGAATGGCCATATCGCCTGGGCGAGCCCCGTTTTCCTCAATTACCGCTGAATTTGATCCCATTTCATGAAAATCGAACGCATCGAAACCCTTCCAGTCCGGCTGCCGCTCAAAGCGATGTCGCGGCTCTCGCGCGGTGTGCCGCGCACGCTGGAGGAGGGCAAGCGCATCGTCCTCGTCAAGATGACCGCGGACGACGGCACCGTTGGCTGGGGCGAGGCCGGCCCGAGCCGGCGCTGGTCGGCCGAGACCACGCACTCCTGCTACACGACGATCAAGGAATACCTCGCGCCGCAACTCATCGGCCGCGACCCTTTCGACATCGCCGGGCTGCATGCGAGCATGAACACCGAGCTTGCGCCGGGGCTCGACCCCGGCCAGCCGATCGCGAAGGCGGCGATCGACCTTGCTGCGCACGACCTCGTCTGCAGGAAGCTCGGCATTCCGCTGCAAAGCTGGCTCGGCGCAAAAGGACGCGACCGCATCGAACTCTCCTACCTTGTGTCCGATCCGACCGTGGAAGGCACGCAAGCCCAGGTAAAGACCGGACTCGAGCTCGGCTATCGCGCGTTCAAGGTCAAGGTCGGCCACGAACCGAAACTCGACATCGAGCGCGTACGGGGTGTTCTCGCGGTTACGAAGGGTTGCGCCCAGGCGTGCGTCGTCTGGGTGGACGCCAACCAGGGCTACACGCTCGACGAGGCACTGCGCGCCGCGCGCGGTTTCGAGGCGCTGGGCATCGAGCTTTTCGAGCAGCCGATCCCCATGGGCGAGTTCTACGGCATGAAGAAGCTTCTCTCTGGCACCAGCATGACGATCGCGCTCGACGAGGCGGCCATCGGCTTGCCGGTGGTGATCGAGATGATCCGCCGCGAGGCGGTCGAGGCGCTGGTCATCAAGGTCAACAAGGTCGGCGGCCTCCACTACGCGCGCCAGCTCTGCGACCTCGCGAGGAGCGCAGGGCTTGGCCTCATCGGCAGCGGGCTCATGGACGCGCCAATCGGCTTCGCGGCCTCGGTGCACCTTTTCGCCGCGTATTCGATCGACTACCCGGTCGACCTTAACGGCCCGCAGTTCATCGAATCGGACTACTTGAAGGCCCCGTACCCGATGGAAGGACGATTCGCGCTGGTGCCCAAGGGGCCGGGCCTCGGCATCGAAATCGACGAAGCCAAGGTGAAATCCCTGGCTCTTGCGCTATGAGGTGGCTCGCGCTTGTAGCGGCTGTTGTGACCGGCTCGGCATTTGCGCAAGCCTTTCCTTCGAAGCCGGTGCGCATTGTCGTGCCCTTTCCTCCCGGCGGCTCGACCGACATCGCCGCGCGGCTCGTCGCGCCGAAGCTCTCCGAAATCTGGAAGCAGCCGGTGGTGGTCGAGAACAAGCCCGGCGCTGCCGCAAACATCGGCGCCGACTTCGTTGCCAAAAGTTCGCCCGACGGGCACACGCAGCTGCTCGCGACCACGGCGCTGGCGGCGAGCGCAGCGATCTTCGACAAGCTCACCTACGACCCGGTCAAGGACCTCGCGCCGGTCGTCTTCGTCGCTTCGATCCCGAACCTGCTGATGCTGCATCCTTCGGTGCCGGCCACGACGCCCCAAGCCTTCGTTGCGTACGCAAAGGCCAATCCGGGCAAGCTCAACTTCGCATCGCCCGGCGCGTCCACCGGGCAGCGCCTGTCTTTTGAGCTCTTCAAGCAGATGGCCGGCCTCGACATCCTGCACGTGCCGTACAAGGGCGGCGCGCCCGCGGGGCAGGCGCTGCTCGCAGGCGAAGTGCAGGCGATGATCATGAACGTCGTCGAGGCGCAACCGCACGTGAAAAGCGGCCGCCTGCGCGCATTGGCTGCCACGACGATCAAGCGCGCGCCCGGGTTCTCAGATGTGCCTACGCTGGCGGAAACCGTTGCGCCGGGGCTCGATGCGTCCGTTTGGCAGGGCTTGCTGGTCGCTGGCGGAACGCCGCCGGAAGCGATTGCGCGCATCCGCGCCGACTGGATGGCGGTGCTTGCGCAAGCCGACGTGAGGGACAAGCTCGTGGGCCTCGGCATGGATCTCGCGCCGGGCACCAGCGCCGAATTCGCGCATTTCCTAGGCGAGGAGATCGCCAAATGGAAAAAGGTCGCGCAGACCGCCAACATCAAGGGTGAATGAAATGAAGGTGTCCAAAATCCTCGCGGCAGCAGCGATCGCCCTTTCGGCGCAGCTCGCCTTCGCGCAGCCTTTCCCCTCCAAGCCGATCCGCATGGTGGTCGCTTTCCCGCCCGGCGGCTCGACCGACCTTGCGGCGCGCGCGCTCGGCGAGAAGCTCGCCGTTGCGCTCGGCCAACCTGTACTGATCGACAACAAGCCCGGCGCCAGCGGCAACATCGGCGCGGAATTCGTCGCCAAGAGCGCGCCCGACGGCCATACGCTGCTGATGGCGGCGACGTCGTTCGTCACAGCGCCGGCGTTTTTCCCGAAGCTCGGCTGGCATCCGTCCAAGGATTTCGCGCCGGTGTCGCTGGTCGCGACCGTGCCGATCATCGTGGTCGTGCATCCTTCGCTGCCGGTGCACAACCCGCGCGACCTGATCGCGTATTCCAAGGCGAACCCGGGCAAGCTGAACCTCGCCTCGCCGGGCGCTGCGACGCTGACTCGCCTTTCCGGTGAGATGTTCAAGCAGGCGGCCGGCGTGGACTGGGTGACGGTGCACTACAAGGGCGGGCCGCCAGCGGTGGCCGACCTGCTCGGAGGGCAATCGCATGTGATGTTCGCGAACATCTCGGACGTGATCACGCAGGTGAAGGCGGGGCGGCTGCGCGCGCTTGCAGTCACCGGCGCGAGGCGCTCGGCGATTGCGCCCGAGCTTCCCACGCTGGCCGAGTCGGCGCTGCCGGGCTTCGAGATCTCGACCTGGCAGGCGGTCATGGCGCCGGCCGGCACGCCGCGCGAGGTGATCCAGCGCCTGAACGCCGAAATCGTGCGGGCAATGGCTTTGCCGGAAATCAAGGAGAAGTTTCTTTCGTTCGGCACCGACGCGGCCACCAGCACGCCGGAGGCGCTCGGCCAGTTCATCGTTTCCGAGGTCTCGAAGATCGGCAAGATCGCCAGCGATGTGGGCGCAAAGTTGGATTGACATGGCCACCCCCGTCCGCCGCGACCCCGCGAAGAACCAGGAGCGCATCCTCAAGGCGGCGACCGCCGAGTTCGCCCGCGCGGGGCTGGGCGGGGCGCGCGTGGACCGCATCGCGGCGCGGGCCGGCGCCAACAAGCGCATGCTCTATTACTACTATGGCAACAAGGAGGCGCTTTTCCTTGCCGTCATGGAGGCGAGCTACGAGCAGATCCGCACCGCGGAGCGCGGCCTGCACCTGGCCGAAGTCGACCCGGAAGAGGGCATTCGCCGGCTGGTGGAATTCACCTGGGAGTACTACCTCAAGCACCCGGAATTCCTCACGCTGCTCAACAGCGAGAACCTGCACAAGGCGCGCCACATCAAGCGCTCGAAGAACATTCCGGCGCTGCATTCCCCCTTCGTCGCAATGATCGAGGACCTCCTGCGGCGCGGCGCGCTGGCGGGCAAATTCCGCAAGGGCGTTGACGCGGTGCAGCTTTACATCTCGATCGCGTCGCTTTCGTACTTTTACCAAAGCAACCGGCATACGCTCTCGACGGTGTTCGCGCGCGACCTCTTTGCGCCGAAGCACCGGAACGAGCGCCTAAAACACATGGTCGAGTTGGTGCTCGGCTATCTTCGAAAGTAAGGCAGGCCAATTCTCTGGGAGGAGGCGAAAATGAAGACCAAGCTCATGCAAGCCCTGTTCGCGGCGCTCGTCGCGGCCGCACTATCGGCGCCCGCCGCGGCGCAATGGAAGCCCACCAAGCCGATCAACATCATCGTGCCGTGGGCCGCGGGCGGCGCGACTGACCAGGTCACGCGCGTCGCGGCCGGCGAGCTCGAAGAGGCCCTGGGCGCCAAGATCGTGGTAATCAACCAGCCCGGCGCGGCCGGCTCGATCGGCACGATGAACGCGCTGAATGCGCCGCGCGACGGCTATACGTGGACCGCCGGTGCGCCCAAGCAGCTCGGCACCTACCCGGTGCTCGGCCTTGCGAACACCAAGCTCGACGATTTCCATGTCTTCGTCTCGGTCACGCAGGTGCCGATCGTGAGCGTGAACCCGAATTCGCCCTTCCAGAACATGCAGCAGCTGCTCGATGCGATGAAGGCGAGTCCCGGGACGATCACTTTCGCCACCGCCGGCAACACATCGAGCGGCCATATCGCGGCGGAGGCGATCTCGAAGGCGACCGGCCTCAAGTACCGGCACGTGACTTATGACGGCGGCAACCCGGCGGTGATTTCCACCGTCTCGGGCGAAACGCAGGTCACCACGCAGCTGGCTTCAGAGCAGGCGGAGATGATCAAGGGCAAGCGCCTGCGCCCGCTCGCGGTGGTCGGCAACAAGGCGCTCGAGATCGAGGGCTACGGCACCGTGCCGCCGATCACCAACTGGGTGAAGGGCCTGCCCTCGGTCGATACCGCGTTCGGCATCTTCATTCCCAAGGGCGCGCCCGCCGAAGTCGCCGCCACGGTGGAAAAGGTGTGGGCCGAGAAGATCGCCAACTCCGAGAAGCTCAAGGCCTACTCGAAAGGCCGCTCCGTGCTGTTCTCGCCGATGGCCGGCAAGGCCGCGCATGACGCGGTCTGGCCGACGATCGTGACCGACGCCTGGATCATCAACGAGGCCGGCATGGCCAAGGTCTCGCCGGAAAAGCTCGGCATCCCGAAGCAGTAGTTGGAACAGGAGAGCGAAGCGCCCGCCGAGGGCCTGCCCGAAGTTCTTCCCTCCCCGCGCGCCGATTTCTACGGTGGCCTCGCGTGGATCGTTTTCGGCATCGCGGTCGGCATCGCCTCGTGGCGCATGGACCGCCTCGAGAAGATGGGCGTGAGCTTCTTCACCGCGCCGGGCCTGGTGCCTGGCGTGCTGGGGGTCCTCATGACCGCGTGCGGGATCATCCTCGCGGTGCGTTCGCTGCAGCGCGGGGCTTTCGGCGCGGTCACCGGCTTGCCGGTGCTCCTGCACGCCGACCTGCTCAAGCGCATCGGCGTGACGCTCGTGCTTTGCCTCGGATTCGCGGTCGGACTGGTGAGTCGCGTGCCGTTCTGGATCGCTGCTGCGGCCTTCCTGTTCCTGCAGATTTCGGTGCTGCAATATCCGGAGCGCAAGGCGAACAACGAGGTCGCGCGCGGCCTGCTGGTCGCCGCGGTCATCGCATTGATCGCGGCAAGCGTGATCGCCTTCGTGTTCGAGAAGATCTTTCTTGTGCGGCTGCCATGACGGAGTCCCGCGATGCTTGACGGCCTGGTCCTGCTCGGCCATTCCTTCGCCGGGTTCATGGCGGTCAAGCCGATCCTCTACACCCTGGGCGCGACGCTCATCGGCGTGCTGGTCGGCTGCATGCCCGGCCTCTCCGCGACGCTGTGCATCGCACTCCTCACCACGCTCACGATAAAGCTCCCGCCGAACGACGCGATCCTGATCCTCATCTGCGCCTACGTCGGCACGATCTACGGCGGCAGCCGAACGGCGATTCTGCTCAACATCCCCGGCACTGCCGCCAACGCGGCCGCGTGCCTCGACGGCTATGCGCTCGCGAAAAAAGGACAGGCCGGGCGCGCAATGGGCATTGCCACGACCGGTTCCGTGGTCGGCTCGCTCTTCGGCGTGATCTGCCTCGCGCTGCTAACGCCGACGCTGGGCGAAGTGGCGCTGTCCTTCGGCGCGTTCGAGTTCTTCTGGCTGGCCTTGTTCGGCGTGCTGATGTCCGGCTCGATCGCGGGCTCCGACCCGCTCAAGGGCTGGATGATGGGGTTGCTGGGCCTCTTCGCGACGCTCATCGGGCAGGACGGCATCCATGCGCACGACCGCTTCACCTTCGGCTGGCCGGAGCTTTCCGGCGGCATCACGCTGATCCCGGCGCTGGTGGGCGCTTTCGGCTTCTGCGAGATCCTCACCGTGCTCTCGGAGCCGATGAAGAAAGCCCTCGTTAACTCCGTCGATTCGGTGCTGCCGCGCATCGCCGACGTCTTGAAGTACTGGAAGACGATCCTGCGCTCGGGCGTGATCGGCGTGTACGTCGGCATCCTGCCCGGGGTAGGCGAGGACATGGCCGCGTGGTCTTCCTACGCCGCCGCGCGCCGTGCCAGCAAGGAGAAGGAGCTCTACGGCAAGGGGTCGATCGAAGGCCTCATGGCGGCGGAGACCGGCGACAACGCCTCGATCCCCGGCGGCATCATCCCGGCGCTCGCGCTCGCGATTCCGGGCTCGGCGCCTTCCGCGGTGCTGATGGCCGCGATGATCATTCACGGCGTGCAGCCCGGGCCGATGCTCATGGTGACCCATCCGCAGTTCGTCTACGACGTGGTGGCAATGACGACGCTCGCCACGCTCGGCATGCTCTTCTACGGCCTTTTCCTCGTGCGGCCGCTGCTCGCGGTGATCCGCATCCCGCGCTCCATCATCATGCCGGTCATCTTCGTGCTGTGCACC
Source organism: Pseudomonadota bacterium (assembly GCA_031376265.1). GTDB lineage: Bacteria > Pseudomonadota > Gammaproteobacteria > Burkholderiales > SG8-39 > SZAS-79. Next base: position 619 of record JANMDK010000061.1, on the reverse strand, counting down.
GTCGGCGCCTTTGCGATCGCCTCGCGGGTGTTCGATATCTGGCTCATGGTGGCGATCGGCCTCGCCTGCTTCGTATTGCGCAAGTGCAACTACCCGATTGCGCCCTTCGTGCTCGGCCTCGTGCTCGGCGACATCCTCGACAAGAGCCTGCGGCGCGGGCTGCAGATCACCAACGGCGACCTCACGCCGTTCTTCACGCGGCCGGTGAGCGCGCTGCTCGCGGCGATCACGATCTTCACGCTGCTCATGTATGTGCCGCCCTTCAATCGCCGGGTGCATGCGCTCAAGGATGCGGGGCTGCGTTCGATCCGGGGTATTCTAAAAAGATGACCATGCGACTCTCCCTGTGCAATGAAGTGCTTTCGCCGATGCCATTCGCAGAGCAATGCGTCTACGCCGCGAAGCTCGGGTATGACGGCCTCGAGGTGGCGCCCTATACCCTGTCGGACGAGCCGGATCGCATGGGCTCGGATCTCGTGGCCGCATCCCGCCGCGCGGCCGGCGATGCCGGCATCGCAGTCACCGGATTGCACTGGCTGCTGGTGAAGCCGGGCGGGCTTTCGATCAGCACGAAGAACGACACGGTTCGCCGGCGCACGCTCGACGTGATGTTCTCTCT
>JANMDK010000250.1:0-14054 GCA_031376265.1 Pseudomonadota bacterium | reverse complement strand
GGGGGCCCCAACACACGGCCGCCGCCACCCCCCCCCAAAAAAACGGGCCCTGCCAAAAACGGGACCCCGCGACGCAACTTCTGGTTTGCGCCTGGCCACTTTTTTCTTTCTCGGCCGCCGAATTGGTCGGTGAGCCTGATATGGGCCTCGCGCCGTGTCAATCGGGCGTGGTCCTACGGCGGGCGGGTCATGCAGCCGCTGGACACGCAGGTTGGGCGAACGTAGCGTACGCAGATGGCCACCTCAGACGACAACCCGCTCGCGTATAAGAACGAACGCTTCATGGACAGCGAGGCGGCGCGTCCGATCCGCATCCTCGCCGAATACCTCTCGCCGCTGGAAGCCTTCCAGCGCGAGCGCATCCAGGACACCGTGGTGTTCTTCGGATCGGCGCGTATAAGCCCCGACGGCCCCTTGGGCCGCTACTACGACGAGGCGCGGGAACTTGCGCGCCTGGTGACCGAGTGGTCGCTGAGCCTCGCCTCGGACGTGAGGAAGCACATCGTCTGCTCCGGCGGCGGGCCCGGCATCATGGAGGCGGCGAACCGCGGCGCGACCGAAGCCGGCGGGCGCACGGTGGGCCTCAACATCGGCCTGCCTTTCGAGCAGAAGCCGAACCCGTGGATCTCGCCCGGCCTGTGCTTCGAGTTCCACTACTTCTTCATGCGCAAGCTCTGGTTCGCTCAGCTTGCCAAGGCGCTGGTGGTCTTTCCCGGCGGCTTCGGCACGATGGACGAACTGATGGAGATCCTGACCCTGGTGCAGACCGAAAAGATCGATCGTACGATCCCGATCCTGCTTTACGGTACCGCGTACTGGCAGGAGATCATCAACTTCGAGGCGCTTGCCAGGCACGGCATGATCAAGCCGGAGGATTTGAAGCTGTTCCGCTTCGTGGACGACCCGCAGTCCGCGTTGCAGATGCTCAAGGCTTCGATCAAGCCGGAGCGCGACACGGAGGCGCCGGCCATCGCGTCGGCCCGCACGCCGGAATCGTGAGTGTGTGAAGCAGCGAACAGTAACCTCCCCGCCGGGATGCGATCTTGCGCCGGTACCCAACCCCGGAGGATGCAATGGCACAGGCAAAGGAAAGTTCAGCCCCCCGCGCTAAAGATGCGGTCGCGCTGTTGAAGGCGGACCACGTCGAGGTGAGCAAGCTATTCAAGCAGTTCGACAAGCTCAAGGAAGAAGGCGGCGCGCGCGAAAAGACCGCGCTGGTCGCGACGATCTGCGAAGCGCTCACCGTGCACACGCAAATCGAAGAGGAAATCTTCTATCCCGCAGTGCGCGAGGCCATCAATGACGACGACATGATGGACGAGGCCGACGTCGAGCACATGGGCGCCAAGGACCTCATCGGCCAGCTGGAGGACGCGAGCCCCGGCGACGACCACTACGACGCCAAGGTCACCGTGCTCGCCGAGCAGATCAGGCACCACGTCAAGGAAGAAGAAGAGCCCGGCGGCATGTTTTCGAAGGCGAAGAAATCCAAGGTCGACCTCAAGGCGCTCGGCGAGCAGATGGCGAAGCGCAAGGCCGAGCTCATGGGCAGCGGCGTGAAGGCCAAGCCCATGGGCGCCGAAGCCGCCGCAAAACGTTAGGCAAAGCGCGGGGCTACTGACATTTTTTTGCCAGACCCCGCGCCGTTAGTGTCTCTCCAGCCAACTTGCTGACATTCAGCCCTTCCGGGCGGCATCGAGCAGGCGCAGGATGCCGGGGTGGCGCGTTTCGAGCAGCGCCTGGAAAAGTTGCGGCAGCACTTCGTTGCCGAAGGCGCAGCTCACATGACCCTTGCCGTCCGAGGTGTTGAAGACGATGCGCGTGGCCTTCGCGGCGATGTCCGGGTTGACCGAGTCGATGTCCGACAGGCGGGGCGTTTCATAGACGCTGTTCACGGATTTCCCTTCGGTAGTCCGGCTCGTCTAGCGCACAGTCGCAGACGGCGGCTGTAAGCGCAGGTCTTCCGCGATCGGCGGCGCCGGGAGGTCGAACTGCACCGGGCCGTCCGGCAGCGCGTGCAGGAACTGCTTGAGGAAAGGATCCTCGGATGCGAGCAATTCCGCGGGCGTGCCCGCGCCTGCGAGCTTGCCCTCGGCAATCACGTAGATGTAATCGACCAGCTTGAGCGTCTCGCTGACGTCGTAGGTCACCACGATCGAGGTCGTGCCGAGCGCATCGTTCAGCCGCCGGATGAGTTGCGCGATCACGTTAAGCGAAATCGGGTCGAGGCCGGCGAAAGGCTCGTCGTACATCGCGAGCATCGGCTCTGCGGCGATCGCGCGCGCAAGCGCAACGCGCCGCGCCATGCCGCCGGAAAGATCGCCGGGCATCAGGCGGCTCGCCCCGCGCAGGCCGACGGCGTGCAGTTTCATGAGCACCATGCGGCGGATGAGCTCCTCCGGCAGGTCGGTATGCTCGCGCAGCGGGAAGGCGATGTTCTGGAACACCGTGAGGTCGCTGAAAAGGCCGCTGGTCTGGAACATCATGCCCATCTTGCGGCGCAAGGCGTAGAGGCCGGCGACATCGAGCTTGTGGACCGCCTGCCCGGCCACGGTCACCTCGCCCTTCGAGGGCTTGATCTGCCCGCCGATGAGCTTGAGCAGGGTCGATTTGCCGCTACCCGAGGAGCCGAGCACCGCGACCAGCTTGCCGCGCGGCACCTTGAGCGACAGCCCGCTGAAGATCACGTTATCCCCGTAGGCGAAGTGGAGATCCTTCACCTCGACGAGCGTGTCGCCGCCGGATGCGTCCCAGGCGTTGGTTTTCGGACTGTTTTCCGCGGCTCCCATGGTGTAAGTTTAACGTATGCCCCCGCGACTACAGTGCATGCAAACCCAAAGGAGCCGATGATGGAACGCCGCACGTTGCTTAAGGCGCTCAGCGCCGCCCCGTTTGCTGCGCTGGGCGCCGCGCGGTTCGTTGCGCTGGGCGCCACTCCGCTGGTCGGGATAGTCGGGCATGTTCACGCACAAGCCAAGAAAGGAACCGTTTCCGTGGAAGAACTGCAAAAGAACTGGAAGTCCCTGCTCGCCGCCGGCACGCAAGTGCCCTCGCCGACCGAAAAACTCGAGCTCCCCAAGGCCGAGTGGAAAAAGAAGCTCGACCCGCAGGCCTATTCGGTGCTGCGCGAGGAAGGCACCGAGCGCGCCGGCACCAGCTCGCTGAACAACGAGAAGCGCCCCGGCGTGTTCGTCTGTGCCGGCTGCGGCCTGCCGGTCTTCACCTCGGAGATGAAATTCGAGAGCGGCACCGGCTGGCCGAGCTTCTTCACCACGATTCCCGGCGCCTTCGGCACCAGCCGCGACTTCAAAATGATCCTGCCGCGCACCGAGTACCACTGCGCGCGCTGCGGCGGCCACCACGGCCACGTGTTCAACGACGGGCCGGCGCCAACCGGGCAGCGTTACTGCAACAACGGCGTGGCGCTGAAATTCATCCCCAAGGCGTAGCCAGTCCGGCTTCGCCTAGGCGACGCCGATCTCCACGAGATAGCGCAGCACGCCGGAGTGGACGAGATCCACGCGCGGTGCGGCCGCGAGCGTGTTCGCCGCCGTCGTCTCCCGCGCCTGCTCCAGCTTCGCGGCGAGGGCCGGCTCGGATTCGTGCAGCGCGCGCGCAAGCCGGTACGCGAGCTGCGCATCGAAGCCGGGACGCGCAAGCACATAACTCCAAGAGCCGACCGATTCGAGCGGCGCGGCCTGTCCGGGATAGCTCCCGGCAGCGATCGTCAGGCGCTTGAGGAAAGGGTGCTTCGCGAGGATGCGCTCGATCTCGCCGGCTTCCGGCACGAGGAAGCGGGCCCCGGCGGGACTCGAGGCCACCGCGGTAAATCCGGGCCAGCCGATACCGGCGCCCCAGAGCGCGGCCACGCGCCCGTCCGCCACCATGAGCGGGCCGTCGCCGGCCTTGTCCAGGTAGACCGCCTGGAAATCGCGGTCCGCGTCCAGGCCCAGGCCGTCGATCACAGTGCGGCCCAGGATCGTGAGCCCCGACCCTTTGGCGCCAAAGGCCACCTTCTTGCCCTTTAAGTCGGCGATCCTGCGGTAGCTGGCGTCGCCGCGAGTGACGAACATCCCCGGCGAGGAATACATCGCCGCGACGATGCGCAGCCCGCTGCCCGCCTCGGCAAGCGCCGGGTTGGCTACCTCGCCCTGCACCAGCGCAATGTCCAGCGCCCCCGCCTGCAGGAGGGGAACGTTCTCGGTGCTGCCCTTGGTATTGCGCGTTTCGACGACGAGCGAGGCATCGGCGGCGTTGACGGCCTCGGCGAAGGCACCGCCGTAGAGCGGGAATCCGCCGCCGGGCGTCGCGGTCCCGAGGACGATGGTCTGGCCCGGCATGTGCGTGTTCTCCGTGTGGGAATGGCCCCGCCACACGAGGGTGGCCACAGCGGGCGCGAGGATGATACATGCCTTGCCCCCCCCGAATCCCAGCGGCTAAACTGGGCTGATGACTCCCTCTGCGGATCCCGTCGGGCTGATCGGATTGGGCCTCCTGGGCGGCGCGCTGGCGCATCGCCTTGTAGCTGCGGGCTACCCCGTGCTCGGGTTCGACAGCGACCCGGACAAGGCGCTGCTGGTGCCGGGCATCGAGATTGCGCGCTCGGCCGACGAGGTGTGCCTGCGCTGCACGCGCGTCGTGCTCGCCGTCTACGACACTTCGCAGGTCGAATCGGTGGTGCTCGAGCTCGAGACGACCGCCAACCCGATGATCGTGTTGTGCGCGACGACGGTGGAGCCGCGCCGCATCGCATTCGTCGCCGCGCGTGCGGCCCGCTACGGCATTACGGTGCTCGAAACGCCGATCTCGGGCACCAGCGTGCAGATCGAGTCCGGCAAGGGGGTCGGCCTCACCGCCGGGCCGGCGGAAGCGATCGCCGCGGTCGAGGGCCTCCTCGACGCGATTTGCCCCGCGCGCTTTCACATGGGGTCCCCCGGCAATGCAGCCAAGGCGCAGCTCGCGATCAACCTCGTGCTGCAGCTCAACCGCGCCGCGCTTGCCGAAGGCCTCGTGTTTGCGCAGCGCCTCGGCCTCGCGCCGGAAGAATTCCTCGAAGTGCTGCGCGCTTCGCCCGCCGCTTCGCAAGTCATGGCCGTCAAGGGAGAAAAGATGGTTCGCAGGGAATATTCACCGCAGTCGCCGGTTGCGCATACGCTGATCCCGGAGAACCTTCGCGACGCGCAGTTCATGATCGAGACCGCGCACCGCCTCGGGCAGAACCTGCCGCTGATGGAAGTGAATGCGGCGCTGCTGGCCGCAGTCCTCGCGCAGCGCGGCTGCGAAGTCGACAGCGCCGCCGTTATCGAGGCGATCCGCGCGAGCCGGCCCAAGTGACCCAGCCGCCGGCAGCAACCGACGTTGACCGCCTGGTCGACGACCGTCCTGCCGACGGCTGGTTCAGCGTACATCGCGATGCCTTCCGCGATCCCGCGGTGTTCGAGCTCGAGATGCGACATATTTTCGAGGCGACCTGGAATTTCGTCGGCCTCGACTCGCAGGTGCCGGACAACAACGACTACCTCACCACGACGATCGGCCGCGCCCCCGTAGTCGTGATGCGCGACGCAGAAGGCAAGCTGGGGTGCTTTCTCAACAGCTGCCGGCACAAGGGCGCGATCGTTTTCCCGGCGGCCTCGGGCAACGGCGCCAATCACACCTGCCCCTATCACGGCTGGACCTACGACACCGGCGGGAAATGCATCGCGATCACCTCCCAGCGCCAAGGGTGCTATCCGGAAGCCTTCAACGCCCTCGAGCACAACCTCGCGAAGGTCGCGCGCTTCGATTCCTACCGCGGCCTGCTGTTCGCGAGCCTTTCGGCGGACGTGCCGCCGCTGGAGGACTACCTCGGCGACGCGCGTCGCGCGATCGACCTCGTCGTCGACCAGGGGGCGGAGGGCATCGAGCTGGTGCCGGGCGCGGTGAGCTTCACCTACAACGCCAACTGGAAATTCCAGCTCGAGAACAGCTCCGACACCTATCACTTCATCCCGACGCATACCTCGTACATCGGCGTGCTCGACAAGCGGCGCAGCGTCCGTGAAGCGGCTTCCAAGACCCCCGCGCCGGCCGGCTCGATCTACGAGGACATCGGCGCGCAGGCCGCATCGCGCCGCGGGTGCTTCACCTTCCCGCACGGGCACGTCCTCATGTGGGGCGACAACCCCACCATGCACGCCCGTCCGCTCTACCCGATGCTGCCCGAGCTCGAGAAGCGCGTCGGCCGCACCAAGGCCAAGTGGATGATGTACGTGCGCAACCTCACGCTGTTCCCCAATGTGCAGATCGCGGAAAACGCTTCGATGCAGCTGCGCATCATCCGGCCGCTCGCGGTCGATCGCACTGAAATGCTCGCCTATTGCGTTGCCCCAAAAGGGGAACCGGCCGAGGCGCGCGTGAAGCGCCTGCGCCAGTACGAGGACTTCTTCAACCCGACGGGCTTCGCCACGCCGGACGACACGTGCGCCTACGAAGCCTGCCAGCGCGGCGACGAGGCTCGCGTGCTCGACTGGCAGCAGGGCTATGCGCGCGGCCTCACGACTGCGAAAGCCGGCGGCAACGCGGAAGCCGAAGAACTCGGCATCCGCCCGGACCGGTCGAACGTCGGCGCCTACCTCATGGGCGACGAGACCGGCTTCCACGGCAACTACCGCGCGTGGCTCAAGCTGCTCAAGCGCGGCGTGGGGCGGGAATGAAGCTGGAGCTTGCGGAAGCGGTCGCGCTGCTCAACCTAGAGGCCATGCTGCTCGACGAGCAGGACTGGGACGGGTGGCTTGCGCTCTACGAGGAAGATGCCGAATTCTGGATGCCGGCCTGGAAGTCGGCCACCGAGCCGACCTCCGACCCGATGAAGGAACTCTCAATGATCTACTACGCCGGGCGCTCGGGGCTCGAGGACCGCGTGCAGCGCATCCGCTCAGGCAAGTCGGTCGCTTCCACCCCGCTGAGGCGCACCGCGCACATGGTCGGCAACGTGATGCTTGCGCCGGGCGACTCCGCGCACCCCGAAATCGCGACGGTGAAATCCAGCTTCAACGTCCATGTCTACGACACCCGGACGAAAACCCAGCATGTCTTCTTTGGGCGCACCACGCACGGGCTGGTTCGCCGAGGTACGGGCACAGGCGCGGGCCTCGGGATCCGCGCGAAGAAGGTGATCCTCGCGAACGACTGCATCCCGACGATGCTGGATATTTACTGCGTCTAGCGCTCCCGCTTGCGAGCGCCGATGTTCGGGTCCCAGGCGCGGAAGTGGCCGGTCTGCCCGTACATCTCCTGGTGGCGGCGTTTGCGCGCGCGCTCGGGCGCAACGAAGATCCAGTACATCACCGCGGCAAAAACCACGGCTATGAAAAGGAGATTGGCTAGGGTGCCCATGGCAACGCTTCCTTTGTATCGGGAGGTAGCCGTTTGAGTAGTGCGGGCGCCGAACGTCTTCGACTTTTGCAACTCTTACAACTCGTAGCATTTGGTTGCAATTTCCGGCACGCGCAACACGCGTCCGTAGAATGGCGGGATGCCCGATGATCAAGTCACTCCAAACACTCCTTACGCAGGCCTCACGCCGGATGTAGCGCTCGATGCGCTCGAAGCCGCGGGCCTCGCGCCCGACGGCCGGCTGCAGACGCTCAACAGCTACGAGAACCGCGTCTACCAGTTCGGCGTCGACGATGGACCGATGCTGATCGCCAAGTTCTACCGCCCCGCGCGCTGGACCGACGCGCAGATCCTCGAGGAGCATGCCTTCGTGCAGGAACTGGTCGCAGCCGAGCTTCCGGTCATTGCACCGATCGCTCTTGCGGGCGGCAGCACCCTGCACACGACGGGCGAGCACCGCATCGCCGTCTACCCCCGCTGCGGCGGGCGGGCGCCGGAGCTGGAGCAGCCCGACACGCTCGAGTGGATGGGGCGTTTCCTTGGCCGCATCCATGCCGTGGGGGCGCTGCAGGAATTCGTCGAGCGGCCCGACCTCGACATCGGCACGTTTGGGGACGAGCCGCGCAATTACCTCCTCGACAACAACTTCGTGCCCGCGGACCTCGTGGATGCGTGGACCGGCGTCGTCGACCATGCGCTGGACAACGTAGAGAAGTGCTACGACCGCGCCGGCGACTTCGCGCTGCTGCGCCTGCACGGCGACTGCCACAGCGGCAACGTGCTGTGGATAGAGGATCGCGACGGCCGCGGCAATGGCGAGGCCGCCGCCAGCCTGCAGGGCGCGGGGCCGCACTTCGTCGACTTCGACGACGCGCGCACCGGCCCCGCGATCCAGGACCTGTGGATGCTGCTTTCGGGCGACCGCGAGACGATGCGCGCCCAGTTCAACCACGTGCTGCGGGGCTATGAAGACTTCGCAGAATTCGACGATCGCGAGCGGCACCTTGTCGAAGCGCTGCGCACGCTGCGTCTGATCCACTACTCGGCCTGGATCGCGCGGCGGTGGGACGATCCCGCTTTCCCGGCCGCTTTCCCGTGGTTCAACACCCAGCGCTACTGGCAGGATCGCATACTGGAATTGCGCGAACAGGTCGCGCTCATGGAGGAAGCGCCGCTGTGAAGTACCATGCCGGACCGAGTCACCCCCGGCAATTTCCCCTATGAAATTTGGCGTGTTCGATCATCTGGACGACAGCGGCCGCCCGCTCGGCGAGTTTTACGAGCACCGGTTGCAGCTTGTGCAGGCCTACGAGCGCATCGGCCTGCACTGCTATCACACGGCCGAGCACCATGCGACGCCGCTGGGCATGTGCCCCTCGCCCTCGCTGCTGCATTCGGCAATCGCCCAGCGCACGAAGAAGATCCTCTTCGGGCCGCTGGTGTACACATTGGCGCTCTACCACCCGCTGCGCCTCGCCGAAGAGATCTGCATGCTCGATCACATGAGCAACGGCCGCTTCCAGGTCGGCGTCGGGCGGGGGATTTCCCCTTTCGAGCTCGGCTACTACGGGGTGGATGCGAAGCAGTCGCAGGCGATCTATCACGAGGCGTATGCGGTCGTGATGAAGGCGTTGAGTGCAGACACGCTTACGCACGAAGGCGAGTACTTCACCTTCCGCGACGTGCCGATCATGATGCACCCGCTGCAAAAGCCGCATCCGCCGCTCTGGTATGGCATCGGCAATGTGGAAGGCGTGGCGTGGTGCGTGCAGAACCGCGTCAACGCGGTGGTCAACGGGCCGATCGCCCGGGTGCGCGAGATCACCGACCGCTACCGCGCCGAGTGGGCCGCGGCCGGCAATGCCGCCGGCGAAATGCCGCTGGTCGGCACCACGCGCCACGTGGTCATCGCGCCGACGGATGCAGAAGCGATGACGATCGCGAAACGCGCCTACGCGCGCTGGTGGACGAGCTTCATGTTCCTGTGGAAAAAGCACGGCTCGGCGCCGATGTTCGCCGCGTTCCCCGAGGATTTCGACCTCGTCTACAAGGCCGGCCTCGCTGCGGTGGGTTCGCCGGCCACCGTGCGCCGCCTGCTCGAATCCGAAGTCGCGCAGAGCGGGGTCAACTACCTGCTCTGCCGGTTTGCCTTCGGCGACCTGGGGCTTGCCGAGTCGCAGCGCTCGGTCGACCTCTTCGCGTCCGATGTTCTGCCGCATTTCACCCAAGACCAACCTGTGACCGCCTAGATGAATCCTCTTTCTCTTCTCGCCGCAGCGACGCTGTTCACTGCGGCAAGCCTCGCGCAGGCGCAAGCCTGGCCGACCAAGCCGGTGAAATTCGTGATGCCGAGCCCGCCGGCCAGCAGCCCGGACCGCTACACCCGCTACCTCGCCGAGCGGCTCTCGCAGAAATGGGGCGTGCCCGTGGTGGTGGAGAACAAGCCCGGGGCAACCGCGATGATCGGCACCGAGTACGTCGCCAAACAGCCGGCCGACGGCTACACGCTGCTTTCCACCTTTACCTCCTACGTGCAGGCACCGATCCTCTTCCCGAACGCGCCCTACGACCCGGAAAAGGATTTCGCGCCGGTGACGCAGACGATGCTTGCCGAAGTGATCATGGAGGTGCGCGCGGACTCGCCCTACAAGACTTTTGCCGATGTGATCGCTGCGGCCAAGACCCGCAAACTGTCCTACGGCTCGTTCGGCAACGGCTCGTCGTTCCATATCTACGGCGAGTCGGTCAAGCGCTCGATGGGCGTGGACATGACCCACATCCCGTACAAGGGCGAGGCGCTGATCCTCACCGACCTCCTCGGCGGCCAGATCGACGTCGGCTTCAACTCGATCGGCACCGCGCTGCCGCAGATCAAGGCAGGCAAGATCCGGCCGATCGCGCTGGTCGGCGCCAGCCGCTCGAAGGCGCTGCCCGACGTGCCGATCTTCCCGGAGCTTGGCGTGCCGAAGCTCAACGGCGGCGCCTGGTTCGGCATTTTCGCGCCGGCCGGCACGCCCAGGCCGGTGGTCGAGAAGCTCTCCGCCGACATCAACGGGTTCCTCCGCACGCCCGAGATGGAGAAGTGGCTGCGGGACCAGGGCCTCGAGCCCACCGGCATGACGCCGGACCAATTCACGCAATTCATCAAGTCCGATCTCGCCAAGTGGCGGCAACTGATCGGCGAACTGGGGATCAAGGCCAATGAGTGACCAAATGAAGACATGGACCATCCGCACCGAGGGCGACCGCATGGAGGTCGCGCTTGCCGACGCGGCGATTCCCGAGCCCGGCTCGAACCAGGTGCTCGTAAAGGTGCATGCCGCGAGCCTGAACCGCGGCGAGTTCATCGCCGGCCACGGGCTGCACAAGCCCGGCGCCCCGCCAAAGCCGGTGGGCATGGAAGTGTCGGGCGAAGTCGTCAAGGCCGGTCCCGGCGTCCCCGGCTACAAGGCCGGCGACAAGGTCATGGGCCGCTGCGCCGGCGCTTTCTCCGCTTATGCGGTCATGGACGGCCGCGAAGTGATCCGCATGCCCTCGCACCTTTCGTGGGAGGAAGCCGCGGCCGCGCCGCTGGCCTTCATGACCGCACACGACATGGTCATCGGGCAGGGCAAGCTCAAGAAAGACGAATGGATGCTGGTCACCGGCATCTCCGCCGGCGTCGGCGTGGCCGCGCTGCAACTCGCCAAGGCCATCGGCGCCAAAGTCATCGGCACCTCCGGCTCGGCCGAAAAGCTCATGAAGCTCAAGGCGCTCGGCCTGGACGTGGGCATCCACACGCGCAAACCCGATTTCGCAGAGGCCGTCATGAAGGCCACGGACAATCACGGTGCCGACCTCGCGCTCAACAACGTCGGCGGCACGGTGTTCGCCGAGTGCATCAAGGCGCTGGCCTTCGAGGGCCGCATGGCCATCGTCGGCTATGTGGACAACACGCTTGAGGCCACGATCGACATCCAGGCGCTGCACATGAAGCGCCTGCAGCTCTTCGGCGTGTCGAACAAGCTGCGCACCGCGGAGCAGAAAGCCACCAGCGTAACGGCCTTCATCGCGGACGTGCTGCCGCACCTGGAGCACGGCTGCATGCGGCCCTTCGTCGACAAGATCTTCGAGTTCGGCGACCTACCCGCGGCCAAGGCCTACATGGAAGAGAACCGGCACATGGGGAAGATCGTGCTGCGCGGGCCGGCTTCGTAAATCCATGACTTTCTGTTTTCGAGACCCGCGCGGATATTGGCTCTCCGGGCAGTTGGTGTATCGGTACCGGCACAAAGAAATTCGAAACAGGAGGATCGAAATGCAGAGCAAATATGCAGTTGTTTCAGGCGTTCTCTTCGGAGTGGTAGCCGTTCTCCAGGCCGTGCGGGCGCTGTATCAATGGCCAGTGCATATCGCTGGTGTCGAAATACCGGTGTGGGGTTCCTGGATTGCAGTGGCCGTTGCCGGCAGCCTGTGTGTCTGGGCATTTCGGTCCGGGAAAAAATAGCCGGTGTCGCAACGCTCGACCCGTGCTCAAGCGATCGGCCTGCTAGCCTGGCTCGCGGTGGCGTTCGTTGCCGCCGCTTTAGGCGCCATCGCCTCCATAGATGCCAAGTCGTTCTATGCCGAGCTCGCCAAGCCGGCCTGGGCGCCGCCGGCATCGGTCTTTGGCCCAGTCTGGTCTGTCCTCTATCTGCTCATGGGCGCCGCTGCCTGGCTTGTTTGGCGCGAGAAAGGCGCCAAGGGCCTTTCCGTTGCCCTTGCCCTGTTCCTCGTCCAGCTCGGCGCAAATGCCCTGTGGTCCTGGCTATTCTTCGCCTGGAAATACGGTGCCCTTGCCTTTGCGGACGTAGTGGTCCTGCTGGCTTTGATTGCAGCCACGGTGGCCGCATTCTGGCGCGTTCGCCGCTTGGCGGGCATTCTCTTGATGCCCTACTTCGCCTGGGTGTGCTTCGCCTCCGCCCTTACCTGGGCAGTGTGGCAAGGCAATCCAAGAGCCCTGTAGCGGGCGATCACCTCACGGCCTGCCGACAAGCGGGCTTTCGAGGCTCAATTGGCGGTCAACACCCGCCGAGCGGAATAACCGCCCACCCGAAGGCGTATGCCCCTTGGACGCGCAGGCACGCGCCTTGCGCGGTACGATCCGGATCGCATTTTCGACAAACTGGGAGACAACACATGAAAAGCATTCTTCGCGCCGCCCTCGCCGCAGCCGTCCTCGCTGCGCTGCCCGCGTTCGCGCAACCGGCCCCCGAGGTCACCCTGACGCGGCTGGAGTGCGGCAGCGGCTTCAACGACCAGCGCCGCTTCAGCGACACCTACGCCTACACCAATCCCAAGGTTCCGTTCACGTTCAGCTGCTACGTGATCAAGCACGGCGACGACTACATGATCTGGGACACGGGTTACCTGCCGGGCTCCAACCCGAATGCGTCGAAAGTCTCGCTGGGCGAGCTGCTCGCGCAGATGAAGGTCCGGCCCGAGCAGGTCAAGTACATCGGCATCAGCCACTTCCACGCCGACCACACCGGCCAGCTCGACACTGCTCCGGGCGCGACGCTCCTCATCGGCGCGAAGGAGTGGGAGCAGATCACCGCGGCCAAGCCGATGGCGGGCGCCAACGTCGCCGGCTTCAAGCACTGGATCAGCGGCGGCGGCAAGGTCGAGCCGCAGGCCTCCGACAAGGATGTCTTCGGCGACGGCACCGTGGTGATCCTGCGCACGCCGGGCCACACGCCCGGCCACCAGGCGCTTTTGGTGCGCCTCAAGGACAAAGGCCCGGTGGTCCTCGTCGGCGATGCGGCGCACTTCCACGAGAACTACGAGAGCAACGGCGTGCCGGGATTCAACTACGACCGCGCCGAGACACTCGCCTCGCTCGACCGCATCAAGCAGATCGAGAAGAACCTCAAGGCCACCGTCATCATCCAGCACGACCCGCGCGACATCGGCAAGCTGCCGGCCTTCCCGGCGTCGGCGAGGTAGCGCGCCGGCCTGCGACCGGGATCGGGGCGGGGCTACGCGCCCAGAAGGCGGGCGAGCTTTTCTGAAACCTTGCGGAGCTGGGCGGGAGCGATGCGCCCTAGTTTGGAGGCATCCGAAACCTCGATCGTCGCGATCTTTGCGGTCCGGATAACCGAAGGAACCGGAAGGCCCGCGCCGCCAAGGTTAGCGACCGATACATCACCCGGCCAACCGCGATTTTCAGCGCTCGTGATCATGAGCACCCAGAGCAATCCATGCACGTCTTCCAGATCGCCGGTCGAAACCACCAATGCCGGCCGGAATTGCCGAGTTGCGCGATCCGTATACGGGAAGGGGACTTTGACTACATCGCCCCGGCTATAGCTTGCCATAGGCTTTCGCGTCGGCTTCCGAATTCCATTCGCTGAAGGTGCGGAACGGGTCGTCGCGCTGGCCGCCCGCCTTGGTGAGAATTACGCGCTGGTCGGAAATTTCATAGATCAGCTCGTCTCCCGGCTGCAACCTCAGGGCCGCGCGAACCGGTTGCGGAATCGTGGTCTGCGCTTTAGTGGTGAGCTTGCTGGTGATCAAGATGCGGCCTCGGTAAGGAACTTCCTTTTAGTGTAAGGAATTTCCTTGGAGGAGTCCACCCGCAGCCGGACCGCGCCTTAGTCCACTTTCGCGCCGGTATCCTTGACGAGCTGCTGCCAGAGCTTCGCGTCTTCGCGCAGGAA
>JANMDK010000059.1:0-14617 GCA_031376265.1 Pseudomonadota bacterium | reverse complement strand
ACCACGTGATGGCCATCGCCAACTACGAGGACCGCTTCGTGATCCCCAGCACGCACCGCGAATATGCCGAGAACACCTTCGACATCCGCGGCGGCTGCGGATTCTCGTTCGGCAACGGCTGCTCCGATGGCGCGAGCGAGGTCAGCCTGTTCGGCGGCACAAAAAAGCGCACGATTCCCATCAAGGCAAAGGTCTGACCATGGCTGCGCTCTCGACAACGGTCCATGCGTCCAACACTCTGCGCGTGCTGGCGGGTTTGCTGGGCTACCCCGACGCCGCAATGCGCCGTCATCTCGATGAAATGCGCGACACGCTGCATGCCGAGCGCGCCCTCGCACCGGGGCGGCTGGCCGAGCTCGATACCCTGATCGATTCGCTCTCCGGCGCCGACGCTCTGGAGGCGGAAGCAGGCTACGTCCAATTGTTCGACCGTGGCCGCGCCACCTCGCTGCACCTCTTCGAGCATGTGCACGGCGATTCGCGTGATCGCGGCCCTGCCATGATCGACCTGGCGCAGACCTATGAAAAGGGCGGCCTCTTCCTGGCCCCCGGCGAACTGCCCGACTACCTTCCAGTGGTGCTGGAGTTCGTTTCCACCCAGCCGCCGCGCGAGGCCCGCGCGTTCCTCGCCGAAATGGCGCATATCTTCAACGCCATCTTCAACGCGCTTCAGCAACGGCGGAGCGCATACGCCAGCGTGCTTGGCGCCTTGCTGGAGCTGGCCGGCGAAAAGGCGCAAGCCGTGACGCTCGCGCCGGAAGAAACGCTGGACGAAAGCTGGGAAGAGCCGCCGGTGTTCGGCGGTTGCTCATCGCTTGGCCAGGCCAGGCCAGGCCAGCCGCAGCCGGTCCAGATCGTCCGCAAGGGCAAATCCACCCAAGGAGCGCCCGCATGAGCACGCTGTTCGGTTTCGTATTCGGCGTTTACCCGTACATCTGCTTCACGGTATTCCTGGTGGGCAGCTTGATCCGCTTCGACCAGAACCAGTCCCGCTGGAAGAGCGACTCCTCCCAGATGCTGCGCGCGGGCACCCTGCGCTGGGGCAGTAACCTGTTTCACGGCGGCATCCTGTTCCTGTTCTTCGGCCATCTGTTCGGGCTGTTCACTCCGCACGGCGTGTATGGCATCTTCATGACCGCGGCCACCAAGCAGATGCTCGCGGTGGCGGCGGGCGGGGCCGCGGGCCTGGTGTGTTTCGTGGGATTATCTTTGCTGATCCATCGCCGGGTGTTCGATGCGCGCATCCGACACACCAGCCATCCTACGGACATCGCGGTTCTCGTGATCCTGTGGGTGCAGCTGGTGGTGGGCCTGATTACGCTCCCCTATTCGTGGCAGCACTCCGACGGCAGCGTGATGCTGGTGCTGGCCGACTGGGCGCAACGCATCGTCACGCTGCGGCCGGTCGATGCCGCGGGCCTCGCCCACCTGCCGTGGCCTTACCTTTTCCACGTGGTGCTCGGCATGACCATTTTCCTGCTCTTCCCGTTCAGCCGGCTGGTGCACGTGTGGAGCGGCTTCGCCTCGTTGAGCTATCTGGTGCGCCCCTACCAGATCGTGCGCAGCCGCCGGCTGAATCTGCCTGCGGACCACAACCAACCGCCCCGGCGCGGCGCAGGCAACTAAAGGAGCGGCCATGCCAATCTACGACCTGAGCAATCTCGAGGGCGCGCCGCCCGTGGCGCTTCCCAATGTGGCCCGCATTGTGGCCCGCGTTAACGGCACAGCGCTGAATGCCCCAGACGAAGCGCTCTCGCCCGATGAATTGCGGCAGCGCGCTTGCACCGAATTGCTGCGCCAGGCCGCGCAGGCCGCGGGCCTCCTCGATGCGAACGACGCCCCCACCGCCGACGGCGTGATCAGCGAAGCGGCAGCCAGCGCGATCGACGCGCTGCTGGAGCAGAACCTGAATGTGCCCGAACCCTCGGAAGAAGCGTGCCGCCGCCGCCATGCGGCCCACCACCGCACCTACCGCACCGGCGAACGCGTCCGGGTGCGTCACATTCTGTTTGCGGTGACGCCGGGCGTCGATGTGGTGGCCTTGCGCAAGCGCGCCGAGCCCATCTATCTCGAGGTGCGGTGCCATGAGGAACCCGCCGTCGACAGCTTTGCCCTTGCGGCGCGCAAATGGTCCAACTGCCCCAGCGGCGAGCACGGCGGCGACCTGGGCTGGTTGGAGAGCGCCGATTGCGCGCCGGAGTTCGCGCGCGAGCTGTTCGGCCACGCGGAAGTGGGCGTGTTGCCGCGCCTGGTGCACAGCCGCTTCGGCCTACACGTGGTCGAGGTGCTGGAACGCGAGCCGGGCATTGCGCAAGCCTTCGAGTCGGTGCGCGGCGCGGTGGCCATGTCGCTGCGCCAGCAGACCTTCGTGACCGCGCTGCGCCAATACCTGCGCCTGCTGGCCGGGGCGGCCACGGTGGAAGGTGTGGAACTCGAGGCAGCCGACACCCAGCTGGTCCAGTAGCCATGACGATCGGGAGTTTCGAGGATCTGCTCGTTGCCGCGCGCACGCAGTCCGCGCCCCAGCGGCTGCTGTTCGTCTTCGCAGAAGCCGGCCTGCCCGACGACTGCACGGCCAAACAACGTGCCGGCTTCGAGGCAGGCGAGGGCGGCTCGCTCACCCCGGTCGCATCGGTGGACAAGCTCCCCTCGGAGCTGAGCACGTTTGCCGCGCTGGTCGAGGAGTCGAGCCAGTTCAGCCGCGAATGGGCCGTCGTGTTCGTGGCTGCGCTGGCGGGGCATGATGGCAATGAGCCCACGAGCGAGGACGCCGACCGGCAGCTCCAGCGCATGATCGAGGCGGTTAAGTCCGGCTCGATCGGCGCGTACATTCCCTTCGATCGGCAGGGAATGCCGCTCCAGCTGGCCTGAGCCTGGCTCCCAGCGCCCTGGCGATACCCTATTAAGTCAAACTTTTAAAACCGTAGATTCAATATCCATGCGGATCCCAGGCAGATTTCATTGCCTGTTTTGGAAATAGTACTGCTATCCGCAATTCAAAGCCAGCTGATGACGGTTACCGAGGAATCCTGCGACGCTTCGCGCTCGAACCCGAGGCGCGCGGCAAGGTCGAGCATGTCGTGGTTGGCCTGGAGGATCTCGCCCCGCAGCGCGCGGTAGCCCGCATTGCGCGCCTCGTCTCGCAGCCTGCCGAGCAGGAGGCGGCCGAGCCCCTTGCCCTGCCAGGCATCCGCGACCGTGAGCGCGAACTCCGCCGTGTCGCCGCCGGCGTCCGGCGCATAGCGCCCCACGCCGATGAACTCCCCATCGTGCAACGCCACTAGCGCGAGCTCCCGGTCGTAGTCGAGCTGGGTGAACCGGGCCAGAAGGCGCGGCGGCAAATGCAGCAGGTAGTTCATGAACCTCTGGTAGCGCGACTGGTCCGAAAGCCCGTCGAAAAAGCGAAGTTCTAGGCCCGCGTCTTCCGGGCGGATCGGCCGCACCTGCACCTTCGTTCCGCCGGCCAGGATCACCTCATGCTCGAGCGCTGCCGGATACGGGTGGATCGCCAGGTGGCCGAAGCGGGGCGGCGCGTTGCGCCTCGAAGGATCGATGACCACGCGCGCATCGGCGATGGCGGCACCGCCCGGATGGGAAAGCACCGGGTTGAAGTCCATCTCCCGGAGCCACGGCAGGGCGCAAGCCATGCGCGACACGCCGCACAGCACCGCCGCCAGTGCGCCGAGGTCTACTGCGGGCACGTCGCGATAGGCGCCCAGCAGCCGGCTGATGCGCGTGCGTCCGATCAAGTCGAGAGCGAGGGCTGCATTCAGCGGCGGCAGTGCCACCGCGATATCCTTGAGCGCCTCGACCGCGATGCCGCCGCTGCCGAAGGAAATCACCGTGCCGAAGACCGGGTCGGTCGAAACGCCGATGAGCACTTCTCGCTGGTGGGCAAAACGGCGCATCGGCTCGACGACGACACCTTCGATCGCCGCCTCGGACCGCCGTGCACGCACGGTCTTCAGGATGTCGTCGAAGGCCGCGCCCACTGCTGCCGCATCGGCCAGGTCGAGCCGCACGCCGCCTACGTCAGTCTTGTGCGTGATGTCGCGCGAGTGGATCTTGGCGGCGACCGGGAAACCCATCCCGGCCGCGGCCGCAATCGCCGATTCGCGGTCGGCCGCAACTATCGCTGGATCAACGGGCAGGCCGAACGCCAGCGCAAGCGCTTTGGCTTCGTGCTCGCTCAGGACGGTGCGGCCTTCCGACACCGCGCGCTCAAAAATTACGTTTGCCGCAGCAAGGTCGTCGGACTGCGACTCCGAAGCGCTGCCCGAAGCGGCCGGCACTTCGAAGAGCTGCGCCTGGTGCTGCATGTACTGGCCGAGGTACGAAAACGCCTCGACCGCGTTCTCCGGCGTGTAGAAGTTGGGGATGCCGTGTCCCTCCAGCCAATCGCGGCTAGCGCTCGCCTGGAGGTCGCCGAGCCACGCGGCGATGACCGGCTTCGTCGCGCCCTCTGCGCCCTCCGCCACCGCGCGCGCCGCCGCTTCGGGCTCGGTGACGGCGACCGGCGAGTACATCGCGAGCACCGCATCCACGCCGGGATCGGCAAGCGCAGCCGCAGTCGCCGCCCGAAAGCGCGAAGGCGGGGCATCGCCGATGATGTCGAGCGGGTTGCGGCGGGACCACTGCGCAGGCATTACCGCATCGAGCCGCGCAAGCGTTGCGGGATCGAGCGTGGCAAGCGGCACGCCGTTCTCTGTCGCGCAATCGGCGGCCATGACGCCCGGCCCGCCGCCGTTGGTCACGATCGCCAGCCGCCCGCCGGGCAGCGCGCGGCCGGGCGTGCCGAACGCTGCGAGGATTTTCGCCGCAGCGAAAAGCTGGGTGTAGGTCCGCACCCGCACGGTGCCGCTGCGGCGCAGGGCGGCTTCGAAGACCACGTCGCTGCCTGCGAGCGCGCCGGTGTGGCTCGTGGCCGCCTGCGAGCCGCTCGCGAAGCGCCCGGCCTTGAGCGCGACCACCGGCTTGGTGCGCGCGGCCGCGCGCAAGGCCGACATGAAGCGGCGCGCATCGCGCACCCCTTCGACATACAGGAGGATCGCCTCCGTGGCCGGGTCGGCGATGAGGAAATCGAGGACCTCGCCGAAGTCGACGTCCGCGGCCCCGCCGAGCGAGACCACGCTCGAGAAGCCGACGCCTGCACCTGCCGCCCAATCGAGGATCGCGCCGCAGATCGCGCCGGATTGCGAGACCAGCGCAAGGTTGCCGGGACGTGCCGGCGTTCGCGCGAAGGTTGCGTTCAGGCCCGTGTCGGTGCGCATGAGGCCGAAGCAATTCGGGCCGAGCAGACGAATCCCGCCCGCTTTCGCCGCGCGAATCATTTCGGCCTGCAGCTTCAGGCCCTCGGGCCCGGTTTCGGCGAAACCGCTCGTCAACACCACGGCGGCCTTGATGCCAGCGGCCGCGGCCTGCGTGAGCACCCCCGGTACGGTCGCGGCAGGCGTCACGATCACCGCGAGTTCCACTTCGCCGGGCAGATCGCGGAGCGAGGCGTAGCAGGGCATTCCCGCGAGGCTGCGGTGCTTCGGGTTGACCGCATACAGGCGATCCAGCCCGCCTGCGGAAAGGTTGCGCAGCACGATGCTGCCCAGTGAGCGCTCCCGCTCCGATGCGCCGACCAGCGCGACGGAGCGAGGCGCCAGAAGTGCGCGCAGGTAATGGCGGTTCATGGGGAAGCATACGATAGCCTCCTGCACCGGGAACCGATTGATTGAGATCAAGCGGCGTGCCCTCCCTGTCGATAGGAAGAAGCGCGCGACGGCGTTGACCTGGGTCAAGAACCGCTATTCGGGCAGGCAAATACTGCGTGGATGAAAAAGAGAATCCTCGTCATTCAGGGCCATCCCCATTCGAGCGGCACGCATTTCTGCCATGCGCTCGCGTCCGAGTATTCGCGCGCCGCGGCCGAGGCGGGCCATGAGGTAAGGACGGCGGAGGTGGCACGCATCGATTTTCCTTTGCTTCGCGATGCGGCCGACTGGCAAAAAGGCGAGCCTTGCGAAGCGATTCGCCAGGCCCAGCAATCGATCGCCTGGGCCGATCACCTCGTGATCGTCTTTCCTCTCTGGCTTGGTGACATGCCCGCGCTGCTCAAAGGCTTCTTCGAGCAGGCCCTGCGCCCGGGATTCGCGATCGGCAAGGCGCAGGCCGGCGGATTGGGAAAAAAGCTCCTTACGAAGAAATCCGCGCGCATCATCGTTACGATGGGCATGCCGGCTTTTTTCTACGAGGTCTACTATCGCGCGCACAGCGTCAAGAGCCTAAAGCGCAACATCCTCGAGTTCTGCGGGATCTCGCCGGTGCGCACTTCGATCGTCGGCACGGTCGAATCGAAGGCGGCGGAGCATCGCGACGAATGGATCGAAAAAGTCGCGATGATGGGGTTCCGGGGCACCTGAGCCGCGGCCCGCTGCGGGTCATCAGCTTCCGGCTGCGCCTCGCCAAGTAGCTTCGCCGCCGGGACACGAGTCGATCGTCGTCAAGTAAGGGTCGGTCAGTCCAGCCCCAGCATTCGCCCGATCGCCTGGAGGACGAGGCCAGCCTGCAGGCCGTCCCGCTGGAGCTCGTCCTTTCCCCGATCGACGACCGAATGCAGCGACCGAAACCCCGAGTGGAGTGCGTCGCCGCTCGTGCCCGCTTCCTCGAGCAGGGCCTGTACCCGTGCCAGCTCCTTCTCGAGCTCGAAGCGCACGCTGCCGGCCGGCAAGCGTTCAACTTGCGCCGAAAGGTCCCGGACGAGGTGTCGGGCGGTCTGGGTATCGAAATCGCTCGGATTCATTTGAACTCCCGGGTTGTTGTCAAAGAAGTGTGCCCAGCCAGGTCGCTGCGATCATCATGCCCGTGCCGCGAATGCGGTGACGCTTGGCAAGTCCAAGGATGCCGGCGCTAAACGGTGACGACTTGAGCGAGATCAAACAGGGCAAAGCCGGCCTGCCTAAGCTTAGGGCGTAAACCACGACCCAACAGGAGTTGCCATGTACAAGCACGTACTTGTCCCCACAGATGGTTCGCCGCTGGCGAACAAGGCCATAGAAGCGGCAATCTCGTACGCCGCCGAGTCCGGCGCCAAGGTGACCGGCTATTACGCCATCGAAGACATGAACATGCATCACGCCGGCGCGTACCTCACCGCGGAGCTGCGCGAAGAATTCGACAAGCGCGCCAGGGCCGCTGCAGAGGACCAGGCGACCGCGCCTGCCAAGGCGGCAAGCGCCGCGGGGGTCGACTTCGACTGGCGCATGAGCAAGGTCCGCTACCCGCACGAAGGGATCATCGAGGCGGCAAACGCATCCGGCTCCGACGTCATCTTCATGGCCACGCACGGCCACGGCAGCTTCGCAGGCGCGGTGCTCGGCAGCGTCACGCAGAGAGTGCTCTCCCACTCGAAGATCCCGGTGCTGGTCCTGCGCTGAGCAGGCCAGACAGGGATGGAGCTCACCTTTCTCGGCGGGACCGGCACCGTCACCGGGTCCAAGTACCTGCTTCGGCAGGGCGACGAGAAAGTGCTGGTCGATTGCGGGCTTTTCCAGGGGCTCAAGGCCTTGCGGCTGCGCAACTGGCAGCCGTTGCCGGTCAGGCCCGCGGCGATCGGCTCGGTCATTCTGACCCACGCCCACATCGACCACAGCGGCTACCTGCCGTTGCTGGTGCGCAACGGTTTCAGCGGCTCGGTGTACTGCACCCGCGCAACCTTCGACCTGTGCAAGCTGCTGCTGCCCGATTCGGGGCACCTGCAGGAAGAGCAGGCGCGCTACGCGAACCAGCACGGGTTCTCGCGGCACAAGCCGGCGCTGCCGCTCTATACGGCGGACGACGCGGAACGGGCTTTGCGCCGCTTTGTCCCGGTGGAATATGACCATGCGATGAAACTGAAGGGGGGCGCCACTTTCCGCCTTCTGCCTGCAGGGCACATCCTGGGCGCCGCAATCGCAGTCGTCGATGCCGACAGCGGCCGGCTCGTCTTCTCGGGCGACCTCGGCCGGGATGACGACGCGGTGATGCAGCCGCCCACGTCCGTGCCCAAGGCCGATTACCTGGTGGTCGAATCGACTTACGGCAACCGGCTCCATACCCGCGCGAACCCGGAAGACGACCTCGCGGCGCACCTCGAGCGCGCCACGGCGCGCGGCGGCGTGGTCGTCATCCCGGCTTTCGCCGTCGGCCGGGCACAAACCCTGCTCCACCTGCTGGCCCGCCTCAAGGCGCGCGGCAAGCTCGGCGATGTGCCGGTGTACCTCAACAGCCCCATGGCGATCGACGCGACGCGCATATTCCAGCGTTACCGGAAGGAGCACCGGCTGAGCGAGGCGGAATGCCGCGCAGCCTGCAGCGTGGCCACGATGGTCAACACCGTGCAGGAGTCGATCGCCCTCAACGAAAAGCGCGGGCCGATGATCATCGTCTCGGCCAGCGGCATGGCGACCGGCGGTCGCGTGCTGCACCACCTCGCCGCTTTTGCTCCGGACCCGCGCAACATGGTCCTGTTTGCCGGTTTCCAGGCCGCCGGAACGCGAGGGGCCACGCTCGTAGGGGGCGCCGACTCGGTGAAGATCCACGGTGAGTACGTTCCGGTCCGCGCGGAAGTGGTGAACCTGGGCGGGCTGTCGGCCCACGCGGATTACGAAGGGTTATTGCGCTGGATGGGCCACTTCCAGCACGCGCCGAAGCGCACCTTCGTCACGCACGGCGAGCCTGCCGCCGCCGACGAACTGCGCCGGCGGATCGGCGAAAAGCTCGGCTGGGAAGCGGAAGTGCCAGATTACCTGCAAAAAGCGGTTTTGCCTAAACTGGAAACTTGATCGTCTTTACAGGCAGCAACCAAGCCGTTCTTCGGAAACGAATGTTACAGATTCTGGCTCAATGCCGGGTGCCGAGCAGCTTTTCCAGCCCGGGAATGTCGGCGATGCGCACGTGCTTCTGGTTGACCTCCATGAGGCCGTCGGCCTGGAACTTGGAGAACAGCCGGCTCACCGTCTCGAGCTTCAGGCCGAGGTAATTGCCGATCTCCTCGCGCGTCATGCGCAGGTGGAAGTCGGACGCCGACCAGCCGCGGCGGATGAAGCGCTTGGAAAGGTTGAGCAGGAAGACCGCCAGCCGCTCCTCGGCACGCATGCTGCCCAGGAGCATCATCACGCCGTGGTCGCGCACGATTTCGCGCGAAAGCACGCTGTGCAAATGGCGCTGCAGCGCCGGGATCTCGCGGCCGATTTCCTCGACCATCGCGAAAGGCAGCACGCAAACCTCGCAGTCCTCCAGCGCCACCGCGTTCGACGAATGCTCGCCTGTGCCGATCCCTTCGAGCCCGAGCAGCTCCCCCGGCATGCTGAAGCCGGTCACCTGCTCGCGTCCGTCGCCGTGCAGCAGCACCGCCTTGAAGAAGCCGATGCGCACCGCGTAGACCGCGTTGAACTTGTCGCCGGCGCGATAAAGCGCCTCGCCGCGCTTCACCTTGCGGCGCGCGTAGACGAGGTTCTCCATGCGGAGCATTTCCTCCGCAGAGAGGCCTTCGGGCAGGCACATTTCACGCAGGTTGCACCCGGCGCAGGTGACTTCGAACTTGCGGGCCGTCGTGCGGCACTTGCCGGGCGAATGCGCCCCGGTCCTGCCGCGGTCGAACTGGATGACGGACGTTTGCATGATGGGTTCCCTTGCTTTGCCTAGTGGGTCGGTCTGGCGGCGCGCGCCGCGATTGCGTCGCGCACCCTCTCGAACTCGGTGCTCTTGTCGAAGAACCCGCGCGCGCCAAGGCCGATGCACAGGCGGCGGTATTGCGGGTTGGCGAAATTGGTGAGGACGAAGACGTCGATCTCGGGCGCCTCGGCGCGCAGCACCCGCAGCACCTCGATGCCGCTCCCGCCGCCGCCGGCGAAGTTGAGGTCGAGCAGCACCGTGCCGGGGCGCATCGCGAGGATGTCGCGGATCGCGTCCGTTGCGTTGTCGGCGAATCCGACCAGGCGGGCGACGGGCGAGAGCAGCGTGATCAGCCGCTCGCGGATCGGCGCCGAATCCTCTGCGATGAAGAGGCTCGTGGCGGGTGCGCTTCGAAGGATCGATTGCATGCCGCCAGTGTGGGCGGCATGCCCCTTCGGAAGAATCGGAGGGGCCTTAAAGGGGCGGTGGGAAACGGCTTAATCGCGGGGTAGGAATTTTCCTAGCCGGGCGAGTCGAGCAGGCGGTTCTCGAGTGCATAGCGAACGAGTTCCGCGGTGCTCCCCATCTTCATTTTTTGCAGAATGTGCGTCTTGTGGGTGCTCACGGTCTTGACCGACAGGTGCAAGGCTTGGCCGATATCGGTGACCGAGGTGCCCTTGACGAGCAGGCGGAAGACTTCGAACTCCCGGTCGGAAAGCTTCCGGTGGGGCGGCTCGGCGTCCTCCCCCCTTTCGCCGCCGATGGCGCCCATGGCGAGCTGCTCGGCCCCGGCCGGGCTGATGTAGATGCCGCCCGCGGCGATCTTGCGGATGGCGGCCACCAGTTGCGCCGAGGCGCTGTCCTTGGTGAGGTAGCCGGACGCGCCGGCCTTGTAGGCGCGCACCGCGTACTGCTGCTCGCCGTGCATCGAAAGCACGAGGATCCGCAGCTTGGGTTTTTCGAGCTTCAGGCGCTTGATGAGGTCGATCCCCGAGAGGCCAGGCATCGACATGTCCAGCAGGGCAAGATCGAAATCGCCTTCGCGCACCCTGGCAAGCGCCTCATCGCCGTTGACCGCCTCCCCCGCGACGACCAGGTCCGGCGTGGCCGAGAGGATCTGCTTGAGTCCTTCTCGCACCAGCGTGTGGTCATCGGCGAGGAGGATGCGCGTCATCGGGCCCGCCCGTCGCCGTCATCGGGGACGTTAATGCGCACCCGCGTCCCGCCCGCCTCGCCGGGGCCGATTTCGGCAACGCCGCCAAGGTAGTGCGCGCGCTCCCGCAGGCCCTTGAGCCCGAAGGAGCGGGGCTTGGCGCGCTCTTCGGCGCGGATGCCACGGCCGTCGTCCTCGACCACGAGCCGGGCCTGGCCGGCTTCGACACCGAGCGAGACGCGCACCCGCTTCGCCTGGGAGTGGCGCGCCACGTTGGTGAGCGACTCCTGCAGCATTCGGTAAAGCGCCGTGGCTGTCGTAGGGTCGAGCCCTTCGAGCACCTCCGCATCTCGCACCGTCAGGTCGCACGCGATGCCCGAGCGGGCCTGGAAGTCTTCCGCGAGCCACTCTGCGGCCGCCGCAAGGCCGAGGTCGTCGAGCATCAGCGGGCGCAGGTCGGCCGAGATGCGGCGCGTGGCAGTGACGGTGGAATTGAGGGTCGCGTCCATGCGCTCGAGCTTTTCTGCGAGCTCGCCGGCAGCTTCCGGCACACGGCCGCGCGCCCACGCGAGGTCCATCTTGAGCGCCGTGAGCTGCTGGCCGAGCTCGTCGTGGAGCTCCCTCGCGATGCGGGTCTTCTCGTCCTCGCGCGCCTGCAGCACTTCAGCGGAAAGCTCGCGCAACTCCGCCTGCGAGTGGCGAAGCGAATCCTCGGCCTCCTTGCGGCGCGTGATGTCGCGCAGGATCACGGTGTAGAGCTGGCCGCTGCCTGCGGCGGCCTTGGAAATCGAGGCTTCGATCGGGAATTCGGCCCCGTCCGCGCGCAGCGCGCTCAGCACCGTGTTGTGCCCCATGCGGCGGTTGGTAATGCCTGCCGAGCCGAACGCACCGATGTGCCCGGAATGCGCCGAGCGAAAGCGCGCCGGCAGGAAACGGTCGAGCGGGCCGCCGAGCGCGTTCGCCCGGGGGCAGTCGAACATCGCTTCCGCGGCGCGATTGAAGAGGACCACGCGTTGCTGATCGTCGATGGTGATGACCGCATCCATGGCCGATTCGAGGATCGCGGCGTAGCGCGCCTCGGTATCGTCGAGCGTGGCCTGCACGCGCTCTGTCTCGCGCTTGCTCTCCAGGTCGTGGCTCTGATAGACGACCTCCATCATCACCGACTGTCGCCACGCGAGCCAGAAGATCAGCGCCAGGCCGCAGGCATCCAGCGCAACGACCGCGATCACCACCCCCGGATGGCGCCAGCCCATGAAAAGCGCCGCCATGTTGAGGGCGATGACGAGCGCAGCGACGAGAACGCCGGCGACGATGCGGCGGCGAACCCGGCCGCTCATTGACGTCGGTCTTTGATGCAGGTCAAAGCGCCCCAGGCGTCCGCTGCCACAGTGACAGCATGCTTGCCATCAACCAATCCGAGCTCGTCGTCGAGCCGGACCTCATCCGCCGTTTCGACGTCAGCGGCCCCCGCTACACGTCGTATCCGACGGCGGACCGTTTCGTCGATGGCTTCGGCGAGGCGCAGTGCCGCGACTGGCTTGCACGGCGCAACATCGGCGGGATCAAGCAGCCGCTTTCGGTTTATGTGCATCTGCCTTTTTGCAACACGATTTGCTACTACTGCGCCTGCAACAAGGTGGTGACCAGGGATCACGGGCGCTCGGCAAAGTATATCAAGTACCTTTCGAGGGAGATGGCGCTCTACGACGAGCTGCTCGGCGAGGAGCGCTCGATCTGCCAGCTGCACTGGGGCGGCGGCACGCCGACTTTCCTTTCGCGTCCGGAAATGCAGTCGCTCATGGCGGCGATCCACGCCCATTTCAGGCCGCTGCCGAATGCTGAATACTCGATCGAGATCGATCCGCGCAAGATCGAAGCCGGCACGATGGCGTTTCTCGCCGGGCTTGGCTTCAACCGCGCGTCGATCGGCGTGCAGGACTTCGACCCCGCGGTGCAAAAGGCGGTCAACCGCTTGCAGAGCGAGACGGAAACCCGCCTGGCGATCGACGAGGCGCGCGCCAACGGGTTCCGGTCGGTCAACCTCGACCTGATCTACGGGCTCCCGAAGCAGACGCTCGAAGGCTTCGACGTGACGCTGCAGCGCGTGATCGACCTTTCGCCAGATCGCATCGCGCTTTACAACTACGCGCACCTGCCCACGGTGTTCAAGCCGCAGCGGCGGATCCTCGAGGCCGACCTTCCCGGCCCCGGGACGCGGATCGAGATCTTCACGCTCGCGATGGAGCGCCTCACGGGCGCGGGCTACGTTTATATCGGCATGGACCACTTCGCCAAGCCCGGCGACGATCTCGCGATCGCTCAGCGGCAGGGCCGCCTGCACCGCAACTTCCAGGGCTATTCGACCCACGCCGACAGCGATCTGCTGGCCTTCGGCGTTTCGGCGATCGGCCGCATCGGGCCGACCTACTACCAGAACTTCAAGCAGCTCGACGAGTACTACGACGCGCTCGACTGGGGCCATTTGCCGGTGCTGCGCGGCATCGAGCTCACGCAGGACGACCTGGTGCGTCGCGCGGTCATCCAGGCGCTGATCTGCCACTTCCGGCTCTCGGTGGAGTCGATCGAGCTCTCGTACCTGTTGGACTTCAAGGCGTATTTCGCCCGCGAGCTCGAAGACCTGGCGCCTCTCGCCAAGGAGGGCCTCGTGGACGTCGGCCCCGACTGGATCACGGTCACGCCGCGCGGCCGCCTGATGGTGCGCGCGATCTGCATGGTGTTCGACCGCTACCTGCGCGACGCCAAGCGCAGCGCGAGTTACTCCAAGGTCATCTAGCCGTGATCGACTCGCCGGTGCTCGGCATCGCCCTCGGCGGTTTCACGCTCGGGCTGGCTTCGGGGGTGCATTGCGTCGGCATGTGCGGCGGGATCGTCGCGGCTTTTTCGTCCCAACGGAACATCGTGCATGTGGTCCGGGATTCGCGCGCGGCCACCGGACCGCGGCGACTCGCGCTGCTTGCGCTCTTCAATACGGGCCGCGTCGGCGCCTATTCACTTGCGGGCGCGGTAGCCGGCGCGGTGGGCGGGGCGGCCGCCTATGCGGGCGCAGCAATGGACTTCCAGGTCGCGCTCTTCGCGCTGGCCAACCTGATGCTCGTGGGGATGGGCCTCTACCTGGCCGGACTGAGCCCCGCGCTGGCGCGCCTCGAGCATCTCGGCGCTCCCCTTTGGAGACGCCTCCGGCCGCTCGCAGCGGGCTTCCTCCCGGCCGATACGCCGCTGCGCGCGGTGGTCGCGGGAAGCCTTTGGGGCTGGATCCCCTGCGGCCTGGTTTACGGGATGCTCGCAACTGCGGTGGCCGCCGGCTCCGCCGCAAACGGTGCGATAGCCATGCTCGCCTTCGGGCTCGGAACGCTGCCCAACCTGATGCTTGCCGGCATCGCGTTCTCGCGCATCCAACGCCTTGCCTCCCATCCGGCGGCGCGCCGGATAGCGGGCGGGCTGGTGCTCGGCTTTGGCCTCGTCGGACTGGCCCGCGCCGCGGAACTCGGGACGGAGACAGTCCGCGCCCTGCTTTGCCTTTAAGCGCTACCCTCCGTTAAGCCGATTCGATGGCGATCTGGCGGCGAAGCTCGCGGTAGCGCTCGTCGGCCTGGTCGCCGAACAGGGGGTCGCGGACTTGCGGCACGGCCCTCGCCACTGCGGCCCAGTCTTCCAAGGTAAGCAGCGAGCCGGCCCGGGGCAGGACGATCAGTTCCTCGTTTGCGATGTGATTGCGGTAGGCGGCGACGTAATCGAGCGCCGCGGATTCGATCGTCTCGCGGCCGACGAAGGCGTCATTGGCCGCGGCACTTAGCAAGGAAA
>JANMDK010000232.1:0-21853 GCA_031376265.1 Pseudomonadota bacterium | reverse complement strand
GGAAAGCCGGGACCTGCGGGCGGCGGAAGCCGTCGCGCTCTTCTGCTATCAGGCGAAGAAATGGATCGGCTCGTTCGCCGCGGCGCTGGGCGGACTGGACACGCTCGTCTTCTCCGGAGGGATCGGCGAGAACGCGCCGCTCGTGCGGCAGCGGATCTGCGACGGGCTCGGCTTTCTCGGCATCGAACTGAACAGGCAGCGCAATGCGAGGAATGCGCCATTGATTTCGCCGGACGCCGGCCGGGTCGCCGTGCGCGTCATCCGCACCGACGAGGAACTCATGATTGCAAGGTCGGTCATCCGGACCCTCCCACTCGGCGCGCAAAGGAAACGCAATTCATGAAAACCAATACCCTCACGCCGGAACTGCTTCACCTGATGGACGCCTACTGGCGAGCCGCCAACTATCTGTCGGTCGGCCAGATCTATCTTCGTGCCAACCCGCTGCTGAAGCGGCCGCTGGAACTGGCCGATGTGAAGCGCATGCTGCTGGGACACTGGGGCACGACTCCGGGGCAGAATTTCATTTACGTGCACCTGAACAGGGTCATCAGGAAGTACGACCTCGACATGATTTACGTCTCCGGTCCCGGGCACGGCGGCCCGGCCGTCGTGAGCAACACCTATCTCGAGGGGACCTACAGCGAGATCTATCCCCGGATCAGCCAGGACGAAGCCGGCCTGCAGAAGCTCTTCCTCCAGTTCTCGTTTCCCGGGGGAATTCCCAGCCACGCCTCGCCGGAAACGCCCGGCTCGATCCACGAGGGCGGCGAGCTGGGCTATTCGCTCAGCCATGCATTCGGGGCGGTATTCGACAACCCCGATCTCGTGGTCGCCTGCGTGGTGGGCGACGGCGAGGCGGAAACCGGGCCGCTGGCCACGGCCTGGCATTCCAACAAGTTTCTCGATCCGGTGACCGACGGTGCGGTGCTGCCGATCCTGCATCTCAACGGCTACAAGATCGCGAACCCGACGATCCTTGCAAGGATCAGCAGGGAGGAACTGGAACAACTGCTGCGCGGCTACGGATGGACGCCGTACTTCGTCGAGGGCCACGAGCCCCGCCCGATGCATGAGGCGATGGCCGCGACGCTCGATCTGGCGGTGGAGCAGATCCGGAAAATCCAAAAGGACGCCCGCACCCGCGGCAACCTCGAGCGTCCGCGCTGGCCGATGATCGTCCTCGCTTCACCCAAGGGCTGGACGGGACCGAAGAAGGTGGATGGCCGGCAGATCGAAGGCACCTTCCGGGCGCACCAGGTGCCGCTCTCGGACCCCGCTGCGCATCCCGAACACCTCACGCTCCTGGACGACTGGCTGCGGAGCTACCGGCCGGAGGAACTCTTCGACGAGCGGGGCCGCCTCAAGGCCGAACTCGCCGAACTGGCCCCCGAAGGTAACCGGCGGATGGGAGCCAATCCGCATGCCAACGGCGGGCTCTTGCTGCGGGATCTGCAGATGCCGGATTTCCGCGACTACGCCGCGGACGTGCCCTCGCCAGGGGTGCGCGGCATCGGCGATACGCGCGTGCTCGGCCCCTTCCTGCGCGATGTGGCAAAGCAGAACAGCGAGCAGCGCAATTTCCGCGTCTTCGGCCCCGACGAAACGCTTTCCAATGGACTTGGCGCGCTCTTCGAGGCGACCTCCCGCCAATGGGACGCCGCGACCGCGCCGGAGGACGAATTTCTCGCGCCCACGGGGCGCGTGCTGGACTCCATGCTCAGCGAGCACCAATGCGAGGGCTGGCTCGAGGGCTACCTGCTCACCGGGCGGCATGGAATCTTCAACTGCTATGAAGCGTTCATCCACATCGTCGATTCGATGTTCAACCAGCACGCCAAGTGGCTCAAGGTCACGTCGCACCTGCCTTGGCGGCGGAAGATCGCTTCGCTGAACTACCTGCTGGCCTCGCATGTCTGGCGCCAGGACCACAACGGCTTCACCCACCAGGATCCCGGGTTCATCGACGTCGTCATGAACAAGAAGGCCGAGATCGTGCGCGTTTACCTTCCGCCCGATGCCAACTGCCTGCTGTCGGTGATGGATCACTGCTTGCGCAGCCGCCATTACGTGAATCTCGTGATCGCGGGCAAGCATCCGGCGCCGCATTGGCTCCCGATGGATGCTGCGGTCAGGCATTGCGCCGCTGGAATTGGCATCTGGCAGTGGGCAAGCAACGACCCCGGCGAGGTGCCCGACGTTGTCATGGCCTGCTGTGGCGATGTGCCCACGCTGGAAACGCTGGCCGCCGTCTCCATCCTGCGCGAGCACTTGCCCGGCCTTCGGATCCGCGTGGTCAACGTCGTCGACCTGATGAAACTGCAGCCGCAATCCGAGCACCCGCATGGGTTGAGCGATGCGGATTTCGACGATCTCTTTACCCGGGACAAGCCGGTCATCTTCGCATTCCATGGCTATCCGTCGCTGATTCACCAACTGACCTACCGGCGCACCAACCACGTCAACATCCACGTCCGGGGCTACAAGGAAGAGGGCACCATCACCACGCCCTTCGACATGACCGTCCTCAACGATCTCGACCGCTTCCACCTGGTGATGGACACCATCGACCGGCTCCCGCAGACCGGCGCAGAGGGTGCTGCCCTGAAGCAGAAGCTCAAGGACAAGCTCATCGAGCACAAGCATTTCATCGAAAAGAACGGTCAAGACATGCCGGAAATCCGGAATTGGCGCTGGGGCGCGCGACCGGTGGCGGACAGTGCGACGACGTGAGCGATTCGTTGCCGATGGTCTTTCTCGTGCGCCACGGCGAAACGGCATGGACGCTGACAGGCCAGCACACTGGCCGCACCGACCTTCCCCTGAGCGAGGCGGGGGAGCAGCAGGCGCGCGGGCTTGCTCCGCGTTTGGCCGATCTGCGTTTCGACCGCGTTCTCTGTAGTCCGATGCAGCGCGCCCGACGCACTGCCGAACTCGCCCTGCCGCACTCTCCGGTCGAATTGGAGGACGACCTGACCGAGTGGGACTACGGCGCCTACGAGGGCAGAAAGACGATCGACATCCAATCGGAGCGTCCCGGCTGGCGTCTTTTTCGCGACGGCTGCCCGGGCGGCGAGATGCTTGACGCCGTGAGCAAGCGCGCAGACCGCGTGATTGGCCGCGTTCGAACGAGCGGCGGCAATGTCGGCATCGTTGCGCACCGGGAAATCCTCCGTATTCTGGCTGTCCGCTGGATCGGCCTGGCCGCAATCGAAGCGCGCGGCCTGCTTCTCGGCACCGCCTCCCTGAGTATCCTTGGGTACGATCACGACCTCGCCGAAACAGCCCTCCACGCCTGGAACCAACGCGGTGCGTGGATATGAGCGGCACGTCCACCGATGCCGAACTGGAGAAACTGCAGCGCGAAACGTTCGGCTATTTCCTGCACGAGACCAATCCCGCGAACGGCCTTGTCATCGACAAGACTGCGGCGGGCTGGCCCGCGAGCATTGCGGCTACCGGCCTTGCACTGGCCTGCTACCCGGTCGGCGTTGAACGCGGTTTCATGCCGCGCGCCGCCGCAGTGGAGAGAACGCTTGCGACCCTGCGCTTTTTCTGGAACAGCCAGCAGGGCCCCGAGCCGGACTCGACCGGCCACAAGGGGTTCTACTATCATTTTCTCGACATGCAGACGGGCCGGCGGGCCTGGCGATGCGAACTGTCGACCGTCGATAGCGCTTTCCTGCTGGCCGGTGCGTTGACGACGGGAATTTATTTCGACGCCGATACAGCCGACGAGAACGAGATTCGCACGATTGCCGACGCGCTCTATCGCCGCGCCGATTGGCAATGGGCTCAGAACGAAGGGGCAACGGTGACCCACGGCTGGCGGCCGGAAAGCGGCTTCCTCGACTACCGCTGGGAGGGCTACGACGAGGCACTGCTGCTGTATATCCTGGGCCTGGGTTCGCCCACGCATCCTCTGCCGGAGCAGAGTTACGCGGCGTGGGCTTCGACTTACAAGTGGGAAACCCATTACGGTCTGGACTATCTCTACGCCGGGCCGCTGTTTACCCATCAGCTCTCGCATGTCTGGATCGACTTCCGCGGCATCCAGGACGCTTTCATGCGCGACAAAGGGATCGACTATTTCGAGAACAGCCGCCGCGCAGTTCATGTGCAGCAACAGTATGCGATCGACAACCCGCTCGAATTCGACGGCTATGGGAGCCATTGCTGGGGACTGACCGCGAGCGAAGGCCCCGGTCCCGATGCCTTCAGGGTAAACGGCACCGAGCGCCGGTTTTTCGAGTACCTTGCGCGCGGCGTGCCGTACGGCCCGGACGACGGCACCCTTGCGCCCTGGGCGGTGGCGGCTTCGCTTCCCTTCGCGCCGGAGATCGTGCTGCCCGCGCTCGACTACTGCATTCATCAGGCCGAGCTGACCCGGTTCAATTCCTATGGCTTCAAAGCGTCTTTCAACCCCTCGCACCCGGGAGAGCCCGGCAATCCCTACGGTTGGTGGGTCTCGCCCTGGCATTTCGGGCTCAACCAGGGACCGATCGTCCTGATGCTCGAGAATTATCGCAGCGGCCTGTTGTGGCAACTCATGCGGGAATGCCAGTACATCAAGGGCGGTTTGCAGCGAGCGGGGTTTGCCGGAGGCTGGTTGCACCCGGTGCCGGCATGAGCGCCGGCTCCGCAAGGAAGCAAGCGTCTGCGCGTGCCAAGCCCGGAATTCTTGCGCGCATTGTCGTTTGGTCGGCGCTCGCCTTCGCCTTGAACCTGGCCTGGGAGATCGCCCACGCCCCGCTCTATACTTTATGGGCGCAAGCCGATGGTCCGCAAATTGCGTGGTCTGTTTTTCATTGCTCTCTCGGCGACGTCTTGATTGCGCTTGCGGTGTTTGCCGTCGCGGGCATGGCGCTCCGGTGCGCGGACTGGCCGGTCTCGCGCCCATGGGCAGGCGGCGCAATCGTGGTGATCGGCGCAATGGCATTTACCGCCTGGAGCGAGTGGAACAACGTCTATCGGACGGGCGCATGGAACTATGCACCGGAGATGCCTACAGTTTACGGAATTGGTCTTTCGCCGCTAATGCAATGGCTGGTCATTCCGCCCGTAATCGTGGTGGCTTATAGAGTGCTTCTGGTTAAAACGAGGTAAGACAATGGCAATCGATCCAGTGTGCGGCATGCAGGTCAACGAGCAGACCGCCAAGAACAGCGGCGTGTTCGATGGCAAGACGTATTTTTTCTGCTCCGCCGGATGCAAAAAGAAATTCGACGCGAACCCCGCGAGCTTCCTGAATAAGCCGCCTCCCGTGGCCGGCACCGGACTCGCAGGACAGGGACATCACGCTCACGCCGCCCCGGCGGCGAGCGCCGCGCCCTCGGGCGCCACCTACACCTGCCCGATGCACCCGGAGATCGTGCGAAAGGCGCCCGGCGACTGCCCGCTCTGCGGCATGGCGCTCATTCCCATTGCCGGCTCGGGCCAAGTCGACGATTCCGAGCTTCGCGACCTGAAGCGGCGGCTGTGGATCGGAACCGCGCTCTCGATCCCGCTCGTCGTGCTCGCGATGTCGCCGATGATCGGGCTCCACGATTTGTTCGGCCTGCAGCCCCGGGTGCGGGGATGGATCGAATTCGCGCTCGGCTCGCCCGTGGTGCTTTGGGTCGGCTGGCCGATCCTGCGCAAGTTCTGGCTTTCGCTCACGCACCGCGCGCTCAACATGTACACGCTGATCGGCCTGGGCGTGGGTCTTGCGTATCTGTTCAGCCTGGTCGCGGTGCTCATGCCCGGCTGGTTCCCGCAGGAGTTCCGCATGCACGACGGCGCGGTAGGGACCTACTTCGAAGCCGCCGCCGTGATCGTTACCTTGGTGATCCTGGGCGACTACCTGCAATTGCGGGCAATGGGCCAGACCAGCCAGGCGATCCAGCAATTGCTCGAGCTCGCGCCGAATCTTGCGTGGCGCGTGCGCGAAGACGGCGGCGAGGAGCAGGTTGCGCTGGATGCGGTAGGCGTCGGCGACCGGTTGCGCGTGAAGCCGGGGGAGAAGGTCCCGGTCGACGGCACGGTGCTGGAGGGCACGAGCAGGATCGACGAATCCATGATGACCGGGGAGCCGGTGCCGGTAGCCAAGGTTGCGGGCGACAAGGTTTTCGGCGCCACCGTGAACGGCAACGGCTCATTGATCTTCCGCGCCGAACGCGTCGGCGCGGACACTCTGTTGTCGCGCATCGTCCACATGGTCGGCGAGGCGCAGCGCACGCGCGCGCCGATCCAGCGGCTGGCCGACGTGATCGCCGCCTATTTTGTGCAGGCGGTGGTGGCTATCGCACTCGTGACCGCGCTGGCGTGGTGGTTCCTCGGACCCGAGCCGAGGTTCGCCTATGCGTTCGTGAACGCCATTGCAGTCCTCATCATCGCCTGCCCGTGCGCCGTCGGCCTTGCCACGCCGATTTCCATGACGGTCGCCATGGGACAGGGCGCGCGCGCGGGCATCCTGTTCCGCAATGCCGAGGCGATCGAGCGCATGCGCGACATCGACACGCTGGTGGTCGACAAGACCGGCACCCTTACGCTGGGTCATCCCGCGATGACCGATTTCGTGGTCGAGGGACTGCCCGAGGCCGAGGCGCTCGCGCTGGTGGCGGGCGTGGAGCAACTTTCGGAACACCCGATCGGCCTGGCGATCGTCGAGGCTGCAAAGGGGCGCGGGCTGCCATTGGCGACTGCCGGTGAGTTCGAGGCGATCAACGGCCTGGGCGTGCAAGCCGACATGGCGGGCAGGAAGGTGCTGGTGGGCAGCAGCGCGTTTCTCAAGCAGCGCGGAACGGATACGCAGCGCTGGGAAGCGCAGGCCGAAGCCTGGCGCAAGGAAGCCAAGACAGTCGTGTTCTTCGCCGTGAACGGGGCGGCCGCGGGGCTGGCGGCCGTCGCGGACCCGATCAAGGAGAGCACCGCCGAAGCGATTGCGGCGCTTAAGCTTTCCGGAGTGCGCATCGTGATGCTCACCGGAGACTCGAAGAGCACCGCTGAAGCGGTTGCCCGCAAGCTCGGCATCGACGAGGCGCTAGCCGAAGTGCTGCCCGAAGACAAGGCGGGCCACGTGAAGCGCCTGCAAGCGGAGGGCCGCAAAGTGGCCATGGCGGGCGACGGCATCAACGACGCGCCGGCCCTGGCGCAGGCCGATGTGGGGATCGCCATGGGCACCGGCACGGACGTGGCGATGGAAAGCGCGGGCGTGACCCTGGTCAAGGGGGACTTGCGCGGAATCGCACGCGCGGCGGTCCTTTCGCGCGCCACGATGCGCAACATCCGCCAGAACCTCGCCTTTGCATTCGGCTATAACGCGCTCGGCATCCCGGTTGCGGCGGGTGTGTTGTACCCGGCGTTCGGCCTGTTGCTTTCGCCCATCTTCGCCGGTGCGGCAATGGCGTTGAGCTCGGTTTCGGTGGTGACCAACGCGTTGCGGCTCAATCGCGTCAAGCTTTGACGATAGGCAACCTTCGCGACCCGTCGACCCAGGATGCCGACGAAGTCGCAAGCGCCCTCGGGGCCGACCCCAAAAACGGGCTCACGTCGCAGGAGGCGTTGCGACGGCTTTCGGCCAACGGCCCCAACGAATTGCGCGCGGCGCCACGTACACCCGCCTGGCGGCGCGTCCTCGCGCATTTCCAGGATCCGCTCATCTATCTCCTGCTGGCCGCCATTGCCATCGCGTTCATCGCGTGGGTGATCGACGGTGGGGCCGGCTGGCCGGTGGATGCAATCGTCATCTCGATGGTGGTGCTGCTCAATGCGGCGCTCGGGTTTGCGCAGGAAGCCAAGGCCGGGAACGCCGTCGCCGCGCTGGCGAAGATGACGGCGGTGACCTCGGCCGTCGTACGCGACGGGAAGACGCTGCGCATCCCGAGCGCCGGGCTGGTGCGCGGGGACCTGCTCGTGCTCGGCGAGGGGGACGCCGTCGGCGCGGATGCCCGTTTGCTGCAGGCCACGTCGTTGCGCGTGCAGGAGGCCTCGCTGACCGGCGAGAGCCAGGCCGTGCTCAAAGATGCCTCCACCCTGCCCCGGCCGGCCACACTGGGCGACCGGCTCGACATGGTGTTCAAGGGCACGGCCATCGCGCAGGGGTCGGGCCGCGCCCTGGTGACGGCAACCGGGATGGACACCGAGATGGGATCGATCGCCGCCATGCTCGAAGCCACGGTGGAGGAGCCGACACCGCTCGAGCGGGAGATCGGCCGCATCGGGCGAATGCTGGGCATCGCGGTCGTCGTCATTGCGCTCGGGGTGGTGGGGACCATCCTGCTGATCTCCGAGATCCGCAGCGCCGCCGATGTCATGCACGTCCTGCTTCTCGGCGTGTCCCTGGCGGTGGCGGCGGTGCCCGAGGGCCTGCCCGCGATCCTCTCGGTGGTCCTGGCCCTCGGGGTGCAGCGCATGGCGAAGCACAATGCGATCGTCAAGAAGCTTTCATCGGTGGAGACGCTGGGCGCCGCCTCGGTGATCGCTTCTGACAAGACCGGAACCCTGACCCGCTCGGAAATGACGATCGAGCGCGTGATGACCGCCTCCGGAGGCACCCGGGTCACCGGGGTGGGCTACGCGCCCGAGGGGCGGGTCGAGCGTGAAGGCGCCGAGCTGGCCGCAGGACCGTTGCGCGACGAGAACATCGTGATGCTCGGCGGCGGCAGCCTGGCCGGCAACGCCGACCTCCGCCAGGGGGCCGCAGGCGTCTGGGAAATTCATGGCGACCCCACGGAAGCGGCCTTCCTGGTGGCCGAGCGCAAGCTTGGGACGACCGAAAGGCGCGAGCGCCGTTTCGAGCGCGTCGGCGAGATCCCGTTCACGTCCGAGCGCAAGATGATGTCGACGATCGAGCTCGACCACGAACACGGCGATGGGGCCGTGGTGATCACCAAAGGCGCCCCGGATGTCCTCCTCGGGCGCTGCACCCGCGCCCGTTCGGGGACGGAGGTCGTGGCGCTCGACGACGCATTGCGAACCCGCATGCTGGCCGACGTCGACACGCTCTCCGACGCGGCGCTGCGCACCCTTGCCGTGGCCTATCGCCCTCTCGATCCCGGGGAGGACGCTGCAGCCGGCGAATCCCTCGAGCGGGACCTCATCTTCGTCGGCACCGTCGGCATCCTCGACCCGCCGCGCGAGGAAGCCGCGGTCGCAATTCGCGAGGCGCACCGGGCCGGCATCCGGGTGATCATGATCACCGGCGACCACCCGCGAACCGCCGCGCGGATTGCCGCGGATCTGGGCATCGTCGAGCCGGGCGCCAAGGGGCTGACCGGATCTGAACTCGACACGCTGGACGATGCGGCCTTCGCCACAGCGGCGCGAACCACATCGGTCTATGCGCGCGTGTCTCCCGCGCACAAGCTGCGCATCGTCGCTGCGCTGCAGGCCGACGGGAACGTCGTCGCAATGACCGGCGACGGCGTCAACGACGCGCCGGCGCTGAAGGCGGCCGACATCGGAGTCGCAATGGGCGTGACCGGGACCGAGGTGACGAAAGAGGCCGCCCGGATGATCCTCGCCGACGACAACTTCGCCACCATCGTCCAGGCCGTGCGCGAGGGCCGCGCCATCTTCGACAACATCCGCAAGTTCCTGCGCTACCTGCTGTCCTCGAACATGGGCGAGGTGCTGACGGTTTTCCTCGGCGTGGCGGGGGCAGGCGTCATCGGCCTGTCGAGCGCCGACGGCGCGGTGGTACTGCCGCTGCTTGCGACACAACTCCTGTGGATCAACCTGGTCACCGACTCGGGGCCCGCCCTTGCAATGGGCGTGGATCCGCCCACCGAAGACCTCATGGCCCGCAAGCCGCGGCACATGAGCGAACGGGTGATCGACGCCCGCATGTGGGCGACCGTGATCCAGACAGGCGTCGTGATCGCCCTGGCGACGCTCCTGACCATCGACATCTACCTTCCCGGCGGATTGATCGAGGGCACCGCCGACCTCACGACCGCGCGCACCGCCGGCTTCACGGTGCTCGTGTTCACCAGCCTGTTCACCTGCTTTACCGCGCGCTCGGAGACCGCTAGTGCGTTCGCCAACCTGTTCGTGAATCCCTGGCTCTGGGGAGCGATCGCGCTGTCGATACTGCTGCAGGTGGCGGTCGTCCACCTCGGGTTCCTCAACGTCGCCTTCGGCACCGCGCCGCTGGATTTAGGCCAGTGGATGGTTTGCGTTGCAATGGCCAGCGTGGTGCTCTGGACGAGCGAGCTGCTCAAGCTGGCGGGTCGCGCGTTGAGTCATCGGACGTTGCCGGGTGCACGCGCACCTTAATTTTATTCAGGAGGCCGGACATGAAGGAATCCATCCGCATCATCAGCGAATTGACGGCGCTCGAAAGTCTCGGGGTTCTGGCCCGTACGCAGCTTGGGCGCCTGGCTTGTTCCAGAGACATGCAGCCCTATGTCGTGCCGATCTATTTCGCATACAAGGACAAAAGCCTGTACAGCTTTTCCATGCCGGGACAGAAGATCGACTGGATGCGAGCCAATCCCCTGGTATGCGTCGAAGCCGACCAGATGAGGGGCGAGGATTGGACAACTGTTGTCGTATTCGGCTGCTACAAAGAGCTTCCCGACACCGAGGAGATGCAGAGCGAACGCGCACTGGCTGTCGCGCTGTTGGAAAAGCGGCCGGAGTGGTGGGAACCTGGGAGAGTGAAAATATCACCCGGTGGCCCGGCTCCCGTGACGGCTGCTGCGGCGGCGCCCGTGATCTATCGCATAGATATCGTGAAGATTTCCGGGCGCCGCAGCGGCAACGAAAAGTCAACGGCCCGCTAATCCCCCATTGCACCCGCGAGTTCGCCCGACAACCCGGATTGGAACCGAATGAATCCCGCCACCATCGCCTTGCTCGCCCTGGCCATGTCGACCGATGCCTTCGCCGCCGCGGTCGGCAAGGGGATTGCGCTTCGAAACCCGGGCTGGCGGGAGGCGCTCAGGACCGGTGCCATCTTCGGTTCAATCGAGGCAGTCACGCCTGTAATCGGATGGGCGCTCGGCCAGGCCGCCTCCAGTTACGTCACGGCATGGGATCACTGGATTGCTTTCGTCCTGCATCGCCGCGACCATAGGCATGACGACATTCGTGATGGTCACGGCGGGCGTGATGCCGGGGCGTGTGCTGGGTGCGGTTGCCGGCAAGCGGGCCGAGATCGTGGGCGGGCTTCTTCTGATCGGAATCGGTTCGACGATTTTGTACGAACACATCGGCGCGGCCTGAGCGCTGCGCACAGGTCGGATGTGCGGTGGCGTACCGACGCCCACAGGCAGCGATGAAAAAGTCTCGGTTCGGCGGCATTCCCGACGACCACCCCCGGAAAAGTTGCCGCCCACCTACGGAGATCCCCATGAAAGAAAAAATGTTCCTCGCAAACCGCGCGGCATGCGCGCTCGGAATTTGCTTCCTTTTTGCCGGCACACCGGCCGCGCTTGCCCAATCCCACACGACAATGGACAAGATGCATTCGACGACGCCTGGCATGGCCGCGGGCGGCGACATGCAGGATTCGATGAAAGGCATGATGAAGCACATGGAATCCATGAAGATGAGCGGCGACATGGATCGTGACTTCGCGACCATGATGAAGATGCACCATCAGGGCGCGATCGACATGGCCCAGATGGAAATCAAGAGCGGCAAGGACGCGAAAATGCGCACGATGGCCAAGAAGATCATCAAGGACCAGCAGAAGGAGATCGCGAAATTCGACGACTGGCTGGCCAAGCACAAGTAATTTACCGAGGGCAGATCCGGCTTTCTAATATAACTAATTCACTATTCAAACTGACAGGAGACCGGCTGGTGGGGCCGGTCTTCTGTTTTTAATTCCGAACATTCGAGGATCTTCCCTCGCTCCCGTGGCACCCCTGGCCTGCAACGCGGCTATCGCAGGCGCGGCTTGAGCGCGATTGCAGCGAGAGCGAGCAAACAAAACAGCGCTCCGGCGCCGAACGTGAACGAAGCCCCGAAGCTGTCCCACAGCAGCCCCGCCAGAACGCTTGCGCCGAGCATCGTCAGGCCGCCGAGCAAATTGAAAAAGCCGAACGCAGTGCCG
This sequence comes from Pseudomonadota bacterium, assembly GCA_031376265.1. Lineage (GTDB taxonomy): Bacteria > Pseudomonadota > Gammaproteobacteria > Burkholderiales > SG8-39 > SZAS-79. Next base: position 9,810 of record JANMDK010000232.1, on the reverse strand, counting down.
CGCAAATCGGCCGGCGCGCAATCGGCAACCATGGTCGCGAGCAATCCCTGCGTGATGCCCATGTGTAGCCCCCACAGCGCAACGCCGAGAAAGACCGTTGCGAGGGAGCCGGCATGGGCCAGCAGCAGATCGGCGGCAATCAGAACGACCAACCCCAGCGCGAGCAGAGTTGGATGACTCATTCGATCAGACAATTTTCCAAAAGGATAAGCCGACAGCGCGTAGATCACGTTCATGGCGACGAGGACCAGGGGGATCCACGCCACGGACAGGCCGGCTTGATGAGCGCGCAGCAAGAGGAATGCCTCGCTGAAGCGGGCGAGGGTAAACAGCGCCCCGACGCCAACCACCCACCAATACGCCCGGTCGAGGCGCCGTATCTGGCGCCAGTGCACCGGATTGACGCGTTCGCCCCGCGCCGGACGATCCGGTTCCCTCACCCCAACCAGCAGCAGGACAACCGACAGCACGGCCGGAATGACGGCCACCCAGAACACGGCGTGGAAATCGTTCGACCACAGCAGCATCAGCCCGATCGCCAGCAACGGTCCGGCGAACGCCCCTACGGTATCGAGGGATTGCCGCAGTCCGTAAGCGGCTCCGCGCATCCCCGGTGGCGCCAGATCGGCGACGAGCGCATCGCGCGGCGCGCCGCGGATCCCCTTGCCTATTCGATCCATGAATCGCGCGGTGAGCACCATTCCGGAGCTTGCCGCGACTGCAAAGAGCGGCTTGCTGAGCGCGCCGAGGCCGTACCCGATCACCGCCAGAAATTTGCGTTTGCCGAGATAGTCGCTCAGGACGCCGGAAAACACTTTCACGATCAGCGCCGTGGCCTCTGCGACACCTTCGATCAATCCCACCGTGAGGGCGCTGGCGCCGAGCACGGTGACCATGAATACGGGAAGGAGGCTGTGGATGATCTCGGAGGAAATATCCATCAGCATGCTTACGAAACCGAGCACCCAGATGCCGGCCGGAATGCGCTGCGGGCGAGATTTATCTGGATCGTTCATCGTTGGCCGCTACCAGCGTCAATCTCGGACATTTTCGGTTCGTCCCTCGCTCCGGTAGCTCCATAAGCCCGCGAGCCACAGGAGAGTGGGAAGCAGCAGCCACCAGCGAAAATCCGAGTCCAGCAGGAAATTCGTCGCGCTCATCAGCGCCACGCCGGCTGCACCCGCGATGGACAGGGCCGCCAATGTTCCGGGTTCACGCTTTGCAAGCTGGCGGAACGAAACGAGAACAGTCATGACGCCGCTGGCGATCATGAATCCGCCCAGCACGTTGAATACATGACCGAGCCAGCGCTCGAGGCCCGGCACCGCGGCCCGGATCGAGTCGAGCGAACTGCCGATGAAGCGAGGGTCTTCAGGCAGCAGCGCCGGACGAAAAATTAGAAAGTAAACGCCGAGCGCAATGAGCCATAGGCCGCAAGCAGCGAATACCTTGCCGGAGAGTGTCAGGCCGTTTCCGTAAACACAGGCGCGAATCCCCCGCCCGGCGTGCGGAAATTCGTGGTCTGTCCCTGATAGAGGCGCGCGGCGACCAGCCTTACTTCCCCGGCATACGCATAGTTTCGTACATCCGCCTTCAACGGCGTCGGCGCCGCTTCGCCGGCAATACGGCGCTCGCTGGGCGCGACCAGCGCTTGAGCAACGTAGCTTTGCGTCGTCATCTCTTCCCACACCCGCTTCGTCAGCTTCTCGCCGCGATAAGCGGCCTTGCTGCCATAACCGCCGGCGGGTTTGAAAAAAAGGCGCCGCCTTTCGGCCCACAGGGCGTCCCGGTTTTCGTCGCTCATGACCTCGGTGCGCGGGATTGAAGCAAGAAGCGTTGCGACAACCGCATCGCCGACGCCCGTTTCGCGCAGAAAGGCCTCGTTGCTTAGAAGCGTGAGGTTGCGCTTGTCCGCATACAACGCATGCGCGCGCGGATGCGGGCTCATCGCGACGCCACGCGCCAGGTACGCGAGCCTGAGCGGCGCCTGGGCAGGATGCGCGAATGGAAAATCCGTCAGCCGGTTGTAAACGAAGTCGACGGGCACGTCGCCGCGCCACAGGCGGCCGTCTACGTGAGTCAGGTCGCGGGGATCGCAGATCGCGGCCTCGATGCCGTGCCGGGCGAAGAGCTGGCGATAGAGGAGGAACTCCGGGTAGAGGTACTGCTGCGCGGGCGTCTCGTCGACAATCGCAATCGACTTCGGGGCACCGTCCCTGCCCTGCAGGCGCCACTCCGCCATGAAGTCTTCGAAAAGCTTCTCCTCGATTGCCGACGCTTCCATCGGCGCCATCGCGAGGCCGACGACATCCGCACAGCAAGATCGATGCGCCTGGCCCATCACCGCGTTAAGCAGCGCGCCCCCTGGATTCGTGTTGATCTCGATCAGTTGAGGCCCCGCGTCGGCCAGGTGGAAATCGAAGCCCAGCAGCCCGCCGGGAGAGCCGGGATCGTGCCGGGCGATCTCCGGCGCCCACGAGAGTGCCGCCTGGCGAAAATGCGCCGTTGCGACGACTTCCTCCACTGCGCTGATCACGCGGGCCATCTGCTCGAGGTGCTCGCGCGACACGAACATCGGCACCGCCGAGAAAAGATGCGGATGCGATTGGATCATTGCGTCCGACAAGCCGCGCGAGCCCAGGTCCGCGTCCAAGCCCTTTCGGAGCGCCGGCTCGTCGAGGCTCAGGCAGTAGCAGCTTCGATTCAGCGCCTCGATCGAAGTCTCCGACGCGCAATTGCTGGCGCAGCCGGCTAGAACGGGAGGCGTGGTTTCGCCAGTCAGTTTTGAGTCTGTTTCCATGTTCTCGAAGATACGCCCGGGCCGTAACCTTGTGCGTGCGGCAGCGAACCAAAACCTTCGGCACCAAACAAGGTCATCGGCGCCCTGTTTTGTTGCACCAATATCCAAAAAATACAAAGGCCTATGTTCGCCAGCGCACCCCCCTCACGCAGCCCGGTGACCATACTTGAGCAGCGCGGTGAGCGAATGGATTTCTCGCAACGCTGCTTCAATTAGTCACAACTTTCCAAAGGAAAATATCATGCGCAAATTAGCCCTCCCCATCCTCCTGCTCGCTTTCGCCGGCGCCGCATTCGGCGCTGAAGAGCAAACGATCGACCTGAAGGACGGCGGCAAGATCGTCGTTGCGAAAACCGGAACGATGTCCCACATGGACGCCGCCGGCAAGCGGGTCAAGATGAAGGACGGAAAAATGATGATGGGCAAGGACGGCAGCATGCTGATGATGAAGAACAACGCCATCTGGAAAACCATCACCGAGCACGGCACGTTGAAGCCGGGGCACTGATCACGCCATCAAGGAGTGGGCACTCCAAGAAGGCCATTCAGCAGCGCATAGAATTCGGAATGGCGAATCGGCTTTGACAGGTAGGCATCGCAACCGGCCTCCTTGGTTCTGCGTTCGTCGTCCTGCGTTGCCAGGGCGGTCAAGGCGATTATCGGGATGGACGCGGTCAGCGGATCGCTTTTGAGCAGCGCGGTCACCGCCAGCCCGTCGATGCCAGGTAACTGTATGTCCATCAGGATCAGGTCGGGATGCTCGGCGATCGCCATTTTCAGGCCGGTTTCTCCGTCTACTGCGCATAGGGCCAGATGGCCGACGCGCTCCACCAGCAGGCACGCCAGCCTCATGTTGGCCGGGTTGTCTTCAACGATAAGTATTCGAGCCATGATTGAAGCTCCCACTGCAGTCCAGGAGGACCGGAAGTCTTGACTGGCCAAGACAGGGAGCTGGCGCCATCCTTGGATGAGGCACCGCCGGGAGATGATTCGAGCGCATGGAGTCTACGCCGTAATTCATGCCAACGCAGGCTGTAGTCCGGCTCCTACGCTCGTGGCGTGCGAGACCTACTGCGCATCTCGAGTGGCCAGCCCATACTCGAATCAGGTCCTAGCTCGAACGCCAGCCGGCCTTTGGCGCAACGAATGGGCTCGAGGGCACGCACCCCACCTAACTGGGCTCTGCGTGTCCTTTTTTTCGTGCCGCATTCATGCCTGAGCCAGCAATTTCGTCAGTGCGGCGAAATCCACCGGCTTGACCATGTGCGCGTCGAATCCGGCGTCCTTCGACATTTCGCGGTCTTCGTCCCGGCCCCACCCGCTCAACCCGATGACCACGATTGCCTTGCCCCCAGGCTGCTCACGCACGCGGCGGCATACCTCGTAGCCGTTGAGCTTCGGCAGGCCGATGTCGAGCAGGATCACGTCGGGCCTGAAGGCCGCCGCCGTTTCCACCGCCTCGAGCCCGTCGTGGGCTTCTTGCGTTTCATGCCCGATCAGTTGCAGCAGCAGCGAAAGAGAGTTGGCCGAGTCACGGTTGTCGTCCACGACGAGGATCCGCAAGCCCGCCGCGAGGATCGGCGCGGGCGCGATCGGTTCGGGCGGTGGGGCGGAGATCGGCGCCGCGACCGGCAGGCGAACCACGAATTCGCTTCCCTGGCCAACCCCTGCGCTGAATGCCTCGACCGAGCCGGCGTGCATCTCCACCAGCTTTCTCACCAGCGTCAGGCCAATGCCCAGCCCGCTGACCGAACGTTCGAGCGAGGAATCGATCTGCAGGAACATGTCGAAAATCCGCGGCAGCTGGCTGGCGGCCACACCGATTCCGTTGTCCCACACCCTGATAACGGCTTCGTCGCCCGCCTGCTCGAGCGTGAGCCCGATCAGGCCGCCCTTGTCCGTGAACTTGCGGGCGTTGCTCAGGAGGTTGCCCACGACCTGCGCAAGCCGGGCCGGATCGCCGTCGGAGTACACGGGCACAGACGGCAGCGAAACGGTCAGCGCATGCTTCGAGCTCTCCATATCGGAGCGACAGGCGTCCACGGCGTGACCGATCGTGGATGCCAGGTCGATGCGTTCCTTTCGCAATTCGATTTTTCCGCGGCTGATGCGGCTCACATCCAGCAGGTCGTCGATGAGCCGCACCATCTGGGCAACCTGCCGCTCCATCATCGCCGAAGTCGACGCCAGCACCGTCGCGTTCCCATCTGTCAGGCGCATGATTTGCACTGCATTACGAATGGGCGCGAGAGGGTTGCGCAGCTCGTGAGCAAGCATCGCCAGGAATTCGTTCTTCAACCGGTCGGATTCCTCGAGCGCCCTGATGGCCGCGTCGAGCTGCTCGTGGCGGCGCTGGCTGGTCAGGTCCGTCACCAGAACGCCGAAAGACACCCCGCTGTCGGGCGGCAGCGCGTTGAATGTGAGAAACACCGGGATCGAGTGGCCGTCGGTCCTCCGCAAATGCGCTTCGCTCTGACCGCCGCCGATTGCGGCATGGGAGAGCAGGGTCTCGTAAATATCCCGCTCGACGTCCGGCAGGAAGTCGCGAAAGTCGGTCCCGATCAGCCTTTCGTGGGGGGTGTCCAGCAACTCGGCAAATCGCCGGTTGCAGTAAGTAACCGCACCGTGCGCGTCAAGCGTGACCGCTCCCTGTTGCATCTGCTCGACCAGCAGCCGGTAGGGACGGTCCGCGCTGTCCAGCGTGTAGACCCGATTGCCGTGCGCCTCCTCGACGACGAACGCATCCACCGCGCCACTGCGAATCGCCCGGATGACTTCCTCGGCCTCTTCGAGCCGCTGTTTCAGGTCGACGTTCTCCGCCAGTGCCTGCGCGTCCGTCATGCGCCCCCTTGGCTCACGCCCTGGGGCGCAGGTCGAGGCCCAGAAGCACGCGATCGACGTCCGCGAGGTTGCCGATCAGCTTGCGCAGCGGCGACGGAAGTTGCTTGACCAGGGTAGGCACGGCGATGATCTGCTCGTCCTGAGCAAGCGCCGGATGCTGGTAGATGTCGATCACTTCCAGATCGTAGTGGCCCTTGAGGTGCTCTTCGCAAATGCTCTTGATGCTGGTCACGGCCTCGGTGCTTCGTGGCGTCATGCCGGTGACGTACAGGCGCAGCACATAGCGCTCCGCCCGGGATGCCTTCGACAGCGACTTCTCGAACGCCGCGGTGGAGTTCACGACCTTTTTCATCGAGGCTTCGGCCCGCTCATTGCCCCGGCCTCGCGGGCCGCAACTGCAAACCCACGAGGGCGCGCTCGGTATTCGAGAGATCGCCGACGATCTTCCTGATCGGCGCGGGGAGCTTTCGCACGAGTGTGGGAATCGCCACGATCTGGTCGCCCGCGGCCAGCTGCGGATTTTTCAGCAAGTCCACGATCTCGATCTGGTAGCGGCCGGGCACATGCTCCTCGCACAACCGTTTGAGGTTGGAAAAGGCGTTGAGGGACTTGGGCGTCTGACCCGCGACGTAGAGCCGCAAGTCCCACATCTCCGGCTTTGCGACGGTCCCGGTCGTCTTCTCCATTTCGGGCGGCTTGGCTCGCGCGTTCATTTGCCGCCAGCCGCCTGTTTGCGGGGTTGCGCGGACCGCGCGGTACGTTTGGGTGCGTGCGCCGTCTCGTCGTCTGCCTGGCGGCTCTCGGCCATGCGCTCGCGATCATGTCGTACGCCTTCGCCGCGCGCTTTTTCCTGGCCGATCACCCGCTTTGCCTCTTCCTCTTCCGCCTCGAAGTCTTTTCGCAGGGCGACGATGCGCGCTTCCAGCGCCTCGCGCTTCTGCTCCATCTCGCGGCGCCTGCCTTCGATCTCCTGTTGGGCCAGGACGGAAGTGGCTTTCTCGCGCGCTTCCTGCGATTGCCGGGCCGAGCCCGTCAGGACGCCTTCCTGTCCGAGGTAGACGTCCTGGAGTTGGATGCCCCGGTCGGTCAGCAAAAACTCTCTCACCTGGTTGGAATGGGCCATGCCGCGCGACTTGAGCACATACAGGACCCGGTTGCGTTCGCCGCCCAGTTCGATGTCGCGCACCGACATCCACGTATCGACGATTGAGGAGACGTCGACGCCGGAGTTCTCGAGGGCATTGCCGGAGGTCAGGTTGGTGAGCAGCGCAGTGATTCCCTGGACCTTCAGGAAGTCGATGAGTCGGTTCAGCATGGCAGCCGCATCCTTGAGCGTGCCGGCCTGCACGACGCTGTCGATCGGGTCGAAGATGACGACCTGCGGCTTGAATTCTTGCGTGATCTTGTGGAACGCGGCCAGGTGAGTCTCCAGGCCGTGAAGCGTTGAGCGGATCGCGTGGAAACGCAGCAGGCCTTTCTTGACCCATGGCTCCAGGTCCAGACCGATCGAGCGCATGTTGCGCACAATCTGGCCCGGCGATTCCTCGAACGCGAAGTAAAGGCACTTTTCGCCGCGCTCACAGGCGGCCAGGGCGAACTGGGCGGCCATGCTGGTCTTGCCTGTGCCGGCGTTGCCCGAGATGAGGACTGTGGTTCCCCGGTAATAGCCCTTGCCGGCCAGCATGGAATCCAGCCGGGGGATGCCGGTCGAGATGCGCTCGTTGCTCGCCGAATGCTGCAGGCCGAGCGAGGTGATCGGAAGCACGCTGATGCCGTCCTCGTCGATCAGGAACGGGTACTCGTTGGTCCCGTGCGTCGTACCGCGGTATTTGACGATGCGAATGCGCCGGGTGGAAACCTGGTCGATCACCCGGTGATCGAGCAGGATCACGCAGTCGGAGACATATTCTTCGAGTCCGTGCCGGGTCAATTCGCCCTCGCCGCGCTCTGCTGTGATGATTGCGGTAACGCCCTTTTCCTTCAGCCAGCTGAACAGGCGGCGGAGCTCCGCACGGAGGATGGCGGTGTTCGACAGACCGCTGAAAAGGGTTTCGATGGTGTCCAGCACGACGCGCTTTGCGCCGATGCTGTCGATCGCATGGCCCAGGCGGACAAATAGCCCTTCCAGGTCGTAGTCGCCGGTCTCCTCGATCTCGTGCCGCTCGACGCGCACGAAGTCGACGACGACTTTCTTCTTTCTGGCCAGTTCGTCCAGGTCGAATCCCAGCGAGCGGACATTCTCGGCCAGGTCACCCGCCGTTTCCTCGAAGGCCATAAACACACCCGGTTCCCCGAATTCAGTCGCGCCACGGACCAGGAATTCCATCGCGAGAAGGGTTTTGCCGCAGCCGGCGGTGCCGCAGACCAAGGTCGGCCGACCTTTTGGAAGACCGCCGCCAGTGATCTCGTCCAGGCCCTGAATACCGGTCCGGGCCTTGGCAAGACCGCGGATGGGTGGCGCGCGGTTTAGCGGTTTCAGACGGCTGGCTGCTAGTTTCCTCATGGAACCTCCCTAGGGAGTGCAAGCTTGCGCCCTCGAAGATGCATACCGCGTAGGGGTTTGGCGCAATCGGCGTAGGCGCACTAAGCGCGATAGCCAACAGACGAAGGTGTACGCGTGCGTCAATGCTCAAGGAGGACGGCACGGCACGGCACGTCGAAGCCGGCAATAAAACGGGGATCTGCCATCAAAAGCCTAGTGGGGTTCGGGAACACGGAGGCGATTGGCACGCCGACGGAACCGCATGCGAGGCCCCCGGGCAGGCACTTCCACGGATTCCTGGAAGCGGCCCCTGATGCGGTCGTAATCATCGATGAGGATGGGGCAATGGTCCAAGTCAACGGGCAAACCGAGAAGTTGTTCGGTTACCCCCGCGAGGAGTTGGTCGGTCGCCCCGTCGAGATGCTCATGCCGGAGCGCTATCGCGGCCCACACAGCGGGCATCGCCGGGCGTTCTCCTTCAACCCGCAACCCCGTTCCATGGGCCGCGGCCTCGACCTGTTCGGGCTGCGCAAGGACGACAGCGAGTTTCCGATCGATGTATCGCTCAGCCCCCTGCCGCCCGAGGCGGGCATCCTCGTGGCCAGCACGATTCGCGACATGAGCGCGCAACGCCTACTGGAGGACGATTTGCGGCGGCGGACCCGCGAGCTGGAGGAGGCCGACCGGCATAAGGACCATTTTCTGGCTGCGTTCGCGCATGAGTTCCGCAGCCCTCTGGCCGTCCTCACCAACTTGGCGCACCTCCTTCGCTCCCCCCAGGCCGACGCCGCCGTACGGCAGCGAGCCGTCGATGCGCTGGGGAGGCAGACCGCGCACATGGCACGCCTGGTCGAAGACCTTCTCGACGTGTCGCTCGTACGCAAGGGAAGCGTCACTCTGCGTTGCGAGCCGGTGGATTTGTGGGCCGTGCTTTCGAACGCCGTCGAGCTGTGCCAGCCTGTCCTCGATGCCCGCAGGCATCAGCTCGAGGTTGCGCAGTTCTCCGAACCGTTGTGGGTGAGCGGCGACCCTCCCCGCCTGGTCCAGGTCGTATCCAATCTGCTGACCAACGCGGCCAAGTACACGCCCGAGGGGGGAAACATCTGGCTCTCGGCAGCGAGAGAGGACGACGCGGCGGCAATCCGCGTCCGGGACAATGGCGTCGGCATCCCCAGGGAGATGCTCTCCCGGGTATTCGACTTGTTCGTGCAGGTCGAATCCGAGAGTGGCAGCCGGGCAGGCGGGCTTGGCATTGGGCTTACCCTGGTGCGGCGGCTGGTCGAACTGCACGGCGGTACCGTGAACGTCACAAGCGGAGGTCCCGGCCAAGGGAGTGAATTCGTCGTGCGTCTGACTTCGGCGAGCCATCCCGAAGCGGCGAACTGAATGTGTTTCTCGGCAACGGCCAGCTTTTCTGCGGGCGCAGTCCTGCTCGGGATCGGCATGCTGACGCTCAAATCGGCTCGCCGCCCGCGCGAGCTGATGTTTGCCGCGATACCAATGTTGTTCGCGATCCAGCAGTTGATCGAAGGGGTGATCTGGCTGACTTTCAGCCATGAGGCCCCCAGGGTCAACGAGGTCATGACCGTTGCTTATTCCTTCTTCTCGCACGTCCTCTGTGCCGAGGCCACGTGCGTTCAACTGCTGCACCAGCGTTCGGAGAAAACCGACGTCGTCGCCACCGGGC
>JANMDK010000213.1:0-35786 GCA_031376265.1 Pseudomonadota bacterium | reverse complement strand
GCCTCGATTTTGCCGACGCGCTGCACATTGCGCGCAGTTCGCGCACTTCCGGGTTCGCAACATTCGACCAACGGCTGGCGAAGCGGGCAAAGACCCTCGCGCTCGCGCCTCCGGTCGAGTTGCTCGCCTGAGGCGTCCGGCGCGGCACAAGGCCTGCCCCGCCCGGCGGGCAGGTCACTTCCTCAGCATCGACGACTTGTTGTAGTCGCGCGGATTGCGCGGCTTCCAGCGTTTCGAGTCGACCTGGGAGATAAAGTCCGCGGTCAGCCGGTTTCAGGAATGGGTTGCCTCTTGAAGGATCTCCGTGGCCCATTGGTTCAGGCTCTTGCCCGACGCCTTCGCCGCAATCAGCGCAGCACCGTGCACCTCGGGCGGCACGCGAAGCAGAATTTTTCCAGAGGCGGGTTTCTCTGGGCGCACACCCTGCTCCTTGCAGTCGGCAACGTAGTCGTCCACGGCCGCCACGAACTCCTTGCGCAGCTGGTCAACGGTTTTGCCATGGAAGCTGATCATCGTGCGAATGCCCAGCACCCGGCCGACGAAAATGTTGTCGCGTTCGTCGTACTGTTGCTTGCGGCAGGCCTGGCCTACATCGGCTGGAAGTTCTTCAAATACACCGAGTGGAGTCCGCCGCCGGGTTATTGATCCAATACTGCCAACTTTGGCTGAAGGCACCCGTCTTTACTGGGAAAGCGGGCGAAATGCTGCCATCGTCCTTTCCCGGCCGCCGTAGATGGAGAATATCCGGCGAGCCCCGCGCTCGCCCAGCCTTTTCCCAGCAAGCCGATCACCCTGATCCTGCCCTTCCCGCCCGGCGGCCTCTTCGACCCGGTGTTCCGTACGCTGGGCACCGCCGCGTCTCAGGACCTAGGGCAGCCGGTCGTGCTGCTGCACAAGCCCGGCGCTGGCGGCGTGCTCGCCACCGCGCAGCTCGCCACGATGAGCGAGGCCGACGGCTACACGCTGGCGGTCATGCACAACTCCGTGATTCGCCAGCCGCTCCTGCAGAAGACGCCCTGGGATCCGCTGAAGGACTTCACCTACATCGTCGGCCTCGCGGGCCTCGTGACCGGGATCACGATCGCGGCGGACGCGCCGTGGAAGACGCTGCAGGAGCTCTTCGATGACGCTCAGCGGAAACCGCCCGGGACATTGACCTGGGGCAACGTCGGCGCGATCAGCGTCAACCGCATCGTCGCCGAGCGGCTAGCGAAGTCCGCGGGCGTGAGCTTCAACATGGTGCTTTTCAAGGGCGGCGCCGAGAGCTGCGTGGTGTCGGGGGAGCCGTACCTGGGGTATGCGCGCGGGCAGTTCGAGAGGGAGAGGAAGATGCTGGGGGAGAGTGGGTTTAAGGCGGAGTGAGGCAGGGGTCGCTTGGAATCGTCAAACACAAGACTTACGCGCTGCATTAATCTCGGGCGTACCCAAATTTGCCGTAACGCTCTAACCGAGAGATATTTCCCTCAATAAGTTCCCTGATCACCAAACTAGACTCGGCGACAAGCTCGCTCACTTGCACGTGATCTCGATCATCATCTCGCTCGGACCTCCACAGTAGAAAACTGTCGAGAATCTTCTTGAGATTCTTTCCAAGATCGTAGCCGATGGCATCAAACCAGTAGCTGTACTGCCCCCTGATTGCGATCGCCAAGCTCTTATACTCCCGTGCTCGATATAGCAGCTCATGAAGCGCAAAGCAAAATTCCAAAAAAACGCCAAATTCACGGATAGCTCTGGCTCGCACATTCCCGCGCGTGGCAGATTGATGCGCCAACCTTAACACCTTAGCCTGATTGCTCATCATCTCAATGAAGCTATCCAAGTCAAAGCCTTCGAGCACAAACCTATCCAGCAGCTTCAGGAACGTTCCTTTTGAGAGCTGGCGAAACAAAGTCTGATCAAGCGCAATGAAATCGAACACCAGTGCAAAATGTTGTCGTCGTTGCGATGGGCTGATGGAAACGGGCAAAGAGGACAAACTGCGTCTTTCAAATAGGAATGTTGATTCGCCTGAGCTATAGCCCATGAATCTAACTTCACTATGCGTACTCGGAGTAATTGCAGGCGCTGTAATTCTCTCGGCCCTTTTTCTCAACGCCTTTGGTAAAGGTAGCGGATAGGTTCTTGTGTAGTACGCTTTAAGTTCGGGGTGGGCCAGGACAAGCCCCAACCTTTTCCATCTGTCAGCCATCGACTTCTCGTTGACATAGTGGCCAGTCAAGGCGATTTCGAGGACACCGTAAAACTCAAGAAGCCTATCAAACCCGTCGCGCAACTCAATTTCATTCTTGTCACCGACGCTCTCGTCTTCGTGGTGCCTAAGTAGTCTCCCAAGATTCCATTGCGCATTGCCCTCGAAGTCCCGGAGGACTAACTCCTCCGCTTGGCGAGCGCTAGTTGTCGAGAAATAGGTGTGCGTAAGATCCTCGAGATTTTGACGTGCGAGGTCTTCGCTCACAGGCAAGCTCGCACGATATCCAGCGGCACCGAGTAAGAACGAGTTGGCTTACAGACAGTCTTATGATCGTGCCCTTCAACGGGATAAGCGTCTGGATCGCCAGGAAAGCCAACGTTAGAAACTACGTTTTCGAATTGGGCTATTACTACCTTCTCCGCTAAAAGGTGTGCATTGCCGCGCCGGGTCAACTCAGACACTTCAGCGCGAAGTAGGGCTAGCTCAGCCGAGTTCGGAGAAAGCTGGCTAATAAGGGGAGATTTGAATTTTGCGGAGGCCGTAAATATCGCAAAGATAGCGTTCGCACTGCTTACTATTTTTGCAAGTTCCGAAATCGTCGCCCCCATATGCGCCGGCGCGAAAAGTGCGAGGCTAACTCTTGAGACCCATGACTCACCGCTTTTAGTGAGGTCAACGAGTGCGCGTCTTGCTAGGACCGCACCGAGTGAGTGCCCCGCGATTACGATCTTAGTGTATTCAAAATCCGACGGACGCCTAAGAAGCTGAGGAAGGGTCTGGTTGATGAGCGTACCTGGCGCCGTCCCCAGTCTGCGAAGAAACCCCCTAAACAGGCCGGCGCTCGCAGTCAGCTCTGATCTCAAACCATCGTAGCCATAAAAATACAAGTCAACGTTGACAAAGTCAGGGCTCGTGGGCGCCAAGCCATGAAACTCCGCCCAAGTTTTTGCAGGGTCACCTCCATATCCGTGTACGAATATAACGGCTTTCGAGGCCGTAACCACAGAGGGTATGACGAATGCGTCGCTATCGGGACGCCGCCCGATTAACCTCCTAATAGTTCTGTGCGTTTGTTCCATACGCCCCCTTCTCGAATAGGGCAAAGGTCGCTATTTGCTTACGAACGGAAATGCACGTCCGATCAATAACTTTCAGTACATAGACTTGTAACCGCGATTTCCAATTATCACAACTGAAGGTTATCGCTTTTCTTGACTCCATTACACAAACTACATCCCGGTTCTTCCGAACTAGGACTTTGTTCTCTGCTATCTGTTGCAGTGATCGCAAATTGAACTGTTTATTGCCGAGCACGAAAAAGGGAGCCGCCTCAAGAACAGGTTGAGTGCGCCTACGGGTTCTACAATAAACTTTCAATTGCCTTCCGAATTGGATTGTTTTCAATCAACTCCAATTGTTTCTGGGAAATCATAAAAATGAACCAACTTGAAAGAGAAGAAAAAGAGCACAAGAAACGTGCTGACGATTTGCACAACACGGCGGTCGATTTGTTTAGCGCCGGCGACCTGAGTAACGCAAAGGATGCGGCCGCACAAGCGATTGAAATATTTACAGCATTAGTAGGTCGCGTTCAAGAAAAATACGAACCCGATCTTGCAAACGCGCTCAGCCTTTACTCAATACTTCTATACGAACTTGGGGAGCGGTCACTGGGTATTGAAATGGCAAAGAAGGCTGTGGATATTGAGGTGATCTTGTGTAAGAGGAATAGGAAGGAATACCAACCTCGTCTAGCAAGAAGCCTAAGCAATCTCGCTATGCACTACTCCATGCTAGGCGATCGCTCTAAAGCAATCTCCTTGGCAAGCGAGGCGGCCGTTAACTTCGAAGAGCTTGTTAAACTGGACTCAGAATCCTATTTACCAATGCTCGCGGCGTCGGTCCACAATCTTGCGGTAAGTGAAATTGGGGAAGGGTATGTTGAGCGCGCGACAGCCGATGCGAACAAAGCAACTGCGTACTACCGCAAACTCGTTAGCGTTGACCGCGAGCAATATTTGCCACATTTGGCGATTTGCCTATTAACGCTATCCACATGTCACTCCCGAGAGAAAAATGAGGCATTGGCACTAGCTTGCGCGACAGAAGCGGCGGCTCTCTACGAAGAACTTGTAATCAGCAATCGCAGAGCTCATTTACCTCGCTTGGGAGGAGTGCTTAGCAATCTAGCAAGTAGGCTATTGGCCTCTGGAGAGATGGAAGAAAGCCTCTCTACGGCAAGAAGGGCGGTAGAGATACGGAAAGAGCTAGTTTCTATCAACAAGAAGGCTTATCTACACGAATTGGCCTTCGGTCTACATACGCTCATGAACTGCCTGCTTGCGATGGGCGCCACATCTGAAGCAAGTCAAATTGCGATGCAGATCTCAGAGTGTATGGAGGATGAAGATACTCATCATATGAGTGAATGGACTGAACAAGTAGCAGAGTTATCTTTGCGGTATCTCGCGTCAAACGATCTTCCAGCAGACATCTTTTTTCCAAGATACCTCCAACTTCTATTGGATCGCGTCGATCTTGGAGTTCGCGATGCGTACATTCATGAATTAGAGGCATTCAACACGTTTTGCTCAAGATATCTTGAATTCACGCGGCTTCAAATGCGTCGAGGGAGAATAGACCAAGTTCAAGCGGCGAGTGATTCATTATCGAACCTTGTTTCCGCGATCCAAAGTCGCGATATTCGCGCTGTATTGATGAAGGAGCCAGAATTCAGCGCCGACGAGAACACCAACGCTTACAAGTTGGCCAAAATTCGTAAGGAAATTGTCGGCAAAAGCATCTTCCGCGATTCCTTGATTGAACAGAGTGAATCGAGCACAGGTGATACGCGGCTTCAAATTGGAGAAGAAATAGGTGAAATTGAAAGCGCGCTCGATCTGTTGCGCAGCCAATTTAAAGGTGCGCTCTCAGAAATTGCGCAATCAGATAGGGCCTTTGCCGCTTCCCGTCTAGATCAGCTTAGTGTGCAGCAGTTGAAGTCAATCCTGAATAGGTTAACTAAACCCAAACGCACATCATCGTCAGTAGCACGAAAAAGTGGATTGCTCTGCTTCCTAGACTTGCCAGACGTGGATGGAACTTATTCGATCCGAGCCGTCTGGCTTAGTGAGGGTGACGACCACCTGCGTATCCTCTTCTTTCCTGAGATGCGACGCCTGGCCGAACAATTCGAAAAGCACAAACCACTAGAGTCATCGCGTTTATCTTTTCGATACGGCGAATTTGGCAGAACAACAAAGGAAGATGGTTCTCTGAACGAACCTAGAACCACCATTTGGGCCGAGTTGGAGCACTTGGAAAGCGTTCTTTTAGATTCATTTCGATCCAATGGGATCGACTCATCCGAGCTCGAAAGTCTTGTTGTTTGTACTCATGGTCTAAGCCATTCACTTCCGTTCGGCGCGCTGAATATTTTTGCGGGAATAAGGCTCCTTCTCTACCCTGGACTTCCCTTTGCCTTTGCAGCCGCAGAACGTGTAGATGAGACATTGGTGCCATCCGCCACTTCTGATCGATGGTTATTGGCTAGCAATGCGGCATTGGATACTGAGCACCCAATTCCCACCACAATTCTTGAGCGAGAACTATCGCGACAGATATTGTGTGGTCCACCTAAGGACTCCACTGCCACCACTCACTTTAATGTGGAGCCGGGCACCTCTGGTCGATATGTCCATAGTCAAGCAATAAGTGGGGCAAATTTCTTCGGTCTAGTGGCTCTCTGCCACGGCCAACACTCTAGCGCGCACGATTCGCAACTAGATTTAGAAGGCCAATCTATTCGCGCGTCTGATGTACTTTCTTGGGAAAATCCCCCCAAAGTAGCACTGCTACCTGTGTGCCTAGTCGGACGTACCCGAGATGACCGTCGCGGAAATGCCATGGGAATAGTCAGCGCACTCATGCTCAAGGGATGCGAGGTTGTGATTGGGTTTACCCAACCCGTGATTGACTCTCTTTCCCCATGGCTAACCAGCTTGATCTTGTGGCATATGCGCGAGAACTCGCTAGATGCCTGGAGCGCGGCACACCTCTCGCGAATACAGTTTTCAAAGCAAGCTTGGCCAGAAGCGTATCGAAAAGATGTGGCCGCGATCTTAGTAGGGGCAATACCGCTAATTCTCAAAGGGGGCACATCTTCTCCAACTGGCGCATTGGCCCTAGAGGAAGTTAGGCGACATTCATCAATGTCGGAATCCGATATTTTCAATAGACTGGGGCGAATCGCACGGGGATGGCCATGGGAAGGGTATGTCGAACTAGAGCAACTCATGATTTCGCCGGACGATTGTCGCAACGAGCGTTTGTCTGCCATCGCGGACGGACTCTTTACGGTGCGCAGTGACCAACGGATGTTTCTTTCAGAAGCTTTTCGTGAGCAGGCAGCCTTTATGCATATCCTTGGTCGGCCCAATTGAAAGTAGACGGTACTCTTGTTGTATTTCTCGCAATCTTTACCAACTCGAAGCATCGTTTCGAGACTAAAGATTGGGCCACAGATTAGCGGGAAGGAAATTTAATCGCGGTGCTGCCTTGAATTAGGAGTAGAAAGCGGGCCGACGATTCGGCGGGAAGATATGGGGTTGCCCCCAATGATCCGGAACAGCAAAGCCGAGTACTTTGGTGATTTCAGAAATTGAAATAGCTCAAACACAAGGACTCGGCCAATTAGCCGGAATCGAACTAGCGATCTGCGGATCAGCAGGCCAGCGCTCCGCCGTTTCACCAATAGTTGGAGCCCGAGTGTGCAGGCGACACGAGCCTACTCCGGCCGCTGCGCCCCCACCGTCAACCTCCGCATCCGCCTTCTCTGCCCGTGGTAATCGTTCACCGCATTGTGCTGAGTGCAGCGGTTGTCCCACACGGTCAACGTCCCAGGCGCCCAGCGAACGCGGCAGGTGAACTCGGGCCGCACCTGGTGGGCGATCAGGTAATCCATCAAAGGCCGGCTCTCTTCTTCGCTCATGCCCTTGAAATTGACGGTATGGCTGCGGCTTAAGTACAACGTCTTGCGCCCGGAATCCGGATGCGTGCGAACGATCGGATGCTCAGCCCCAATCTCCGCAGCCTTGTCCGTATCGTGAATCGCCATCGCCCCGATCGACTTGTGCATCTGGGTCCGCCCGCCGCCGTACTTGAGCTCCGCACTAAACACCCCTGTCAGCGACCCGACCAGCTTCTTCATCCCCTCCGACAAAGCGTCGTAAGCGGCATAGGTGGAAGTGAACAGCGTGTCCCCGCCATGCGAAGGGCACTCCACCGCATGCAGCAAGGTCCCCAAAGGCGGCGTAGCTAAATAAGAACTGTCCGAATGCCAGGCCCCGCCGAAATTCCGCTTCTCGGTGGGCTCCTTGATGATCTCGAAGATGTACGGAAACTCCGGCATCCCCACGACGAACGGGTAATACGACGGCGCACCGAACCGCGAGCCGATGCGCATCAGATCCGCGGGCTCGATCGGCTGGTCGCGGAACACGAGCACCGAATGCTCGACGAAGGCCCTGAGCACCTCCGCCCACACCGCATCGGACTCCAGCGTCACCAGGTTGACGCCACCGATCTCCGCGCCCAAGGCACCAGCCAAAGGCGAGACGCTGATCGACTGGTAGGCGCCCGTGATTTTTTCGAGGGGCTTGTTCATGTTGCGCTGCACTCCGCGACGAGGACCGGGAGATTGTAGCGCGGCGGGAAATGCCGGCTCATATGCTACCTGCCGCACCGACACCGCGACTCCCAAAGGCTACCTTGGCCGACCGACCCAGCCGGGCGGCGCAGTCAAAAAAGGGAGTCCAACATGCTCTACACAATCGCTGTCGTCCTCATCATCCTCTGGCTGCTGGGCATGGTCTCGGCCTACACCATCGGCGGCTTCATCCACGTGCTGCTGGTGATTGCGATCGTCGTCGTGCTGATCCGCCTCATCTCCGGGCGCAAGGTCGTATGAAGGCAACGCAGATCATCGGGATCCTGCTGATCGTCGCCGGCGTGGCGGGGCTCGTGTTCGGCGGCTTCAGCTACACCAAGGACACCACCGCGGTGAAGATGGGGCCGATCGAGCTCAAGGTGCAGGAGAAGGAGTCGATCGCGATCCCCGTGGTGGCCAGCGGCGCCTCGATCGCGATCGGCGTTTTCCTGATGTTCTTCGCCGGGCGGATCAAGTAGGGCGTCAGCCCAGGTACTTGCCGAAGAACGCCACCGTGCGTGCCCACGACAGCTTGGCCGCCGCTTCGCTATACCTGGGCGTGGAATTGTTGTGGAAGCCGTGCTGCGTGCCCGGATAGAAGTGGGCCTGGTGCGGGACGCCGGCAGTCTTTAAAGCCGCCTCGTACGCAGGCCACATCGCGTTGATGCGCTCGTCGTTTTCCGCGTATTGGATGAGCAGCGGCGCCTTGATTTTGGGCACGTCCGCAGTGGGGGCCGCGGCGCCGTAGTAAGGCACGCCGGCCTGCAGGTCCGGCCCCATCGCGGTGGCCAGGAAGTTGACCACCCCGCCGCCATAGCAGAACCCGGTTGCGCCGAGCTTGCCATTGGAGAGCTTGTGCGCCTTCAGGAACCGCGCGCTGTTCAACAGGTCGGTGCGCAGTTTCGCCTGGTCGAGGCCCGCCTGCAGGGTGCGCCCGTCGTCGTCGTTGCCCGGATAGCCGCCCGCCGGATAAAGGCCGTCGGGAGCGAAGGCGAGGAAGCCGTCGATCGCGGCGCGGCGGGCAACGTCCTCGATGTAGGGGTTCAGCCCGCGGTTCTCGTGGATCACCAGCACCGCGGGGAACGGGCCCTGCCCCACCGGCTTCACGAGGTAGCCGCGCATCGTGCCGGAGTTGCCGCCGGGCGAAGGATAGGTGACGTAGGAAGCCTTGATCCGCTCATCCGTAAACGAGATGGTCTGCGCTTCTGCATACCGCGGCAGCAGCGCCTGCGCCATGAGCAGTCCCCCGACGCAGATTGCGGCCGAGCGCTTGAGGAACTCGCGCCGGTCGATGCCGCCGTGACAGTACTCGTCGTAGAGATCGAAGACGCGCTGGTCGATTTCCAGTTGGGTAATGCCTTGATGCGGTGCAGCGCGGACACGGGCGTTCATGCGAACTCCTTGTAGTAAGCGGAAAGTGTAGCCGGATTCATCGCCTATGATGCGGCCTTCAATCGGGAGAAAGCATGGGCAAAAGGATCGCAATCATCGGCGCCGGCGCGCTCGGCGGCTACGTCGGCGGCAACTTCGCGCAACAAGGATTGGACGTCACGCTGATCGACCCGTGGCCGGAGCACATCGAGACGATCCGGAAAAAAGGCCTCGAGCTCGATGGGCTGACGCCTGAAGAGCGCTTCACCGTCACCCAGGCGAAGACGCTGCATCTCACCGAGGTGCAGGCGCTCGCCAAGACGCCGGTGGATATCGCGTTCGTGGCGATGAAGTCGTACGACACCGCCTGGGCGACGGCGCTGATCAAGCCTTACCTGTCGGCGCAGGGATTCGTGGTCTCGCTGCAGAACTGCCTCAACGAAGAGACGATCGCCGGGATCGTGGGCTGGGGGCGCACCGTGGGCGTGGTGGCTTCGCTGATCTCGGTGGATTTGTACGAGCCGGGCAGGATCCGCCGCACGATGGCCAAGGGCGGCGACAAGCACACGGTGTTCCGCATCGGCGAGCCGCATGGGCGCATCACCGAGCGCGTCGAAGAGCTGCTCGGCTGGTTCAAGGGCATCGATTCGTCGAAGGCCACGACCAACCTGTGGGGCGAGCGCTGGACGAAGCTCGTTCAGAACGGAATGGGCAACGGGGTGACCGCGGCGACAGGCCTCACCACAGGCGATTGCGCGCGGAACGAGGCGATCCGCCGGTTCCAGATCAAGCTCGGCGGCGAAGGCGTGCGCGTCGGCCAGGCGCTGGGATTCAACCTGGAGAAGATCAAGGGACTGGATCCGGAGCAGCTCGCGTTAGCGTCGGAGGGCAATGCGGCCGCGCTACGCGAAGTCGAGGCGTCGATGATGCCGAAGGAAGGTGCGACGCCGAATCCGCGCGCGAGCATCCAGCGGCCTTCGATGGCGCAGGACATGCTCAAGGGCCGCCGCACCGAGATCGATGCGATGAACGGCATCATCGCGGTCAAGGGCGCCGAGGTCGGCGTTGCCGCGCCGAGCCACGCGAAGTTGACGGAGATTGTGACGAAGGTGGAGAGAGGCGAGTTGAAGGCAACGCCTGCGAATTTGGGGGGTTAAGAATTGGGTGAGCAAATGCTAGACTTCACCGCATGAATGCGCGCGTTGACGAATTGTTGACCCAGGCCCTTTGTTTGCCGACCGATGAGCGTTCGGCTTTGGTGATCGCATTGCTGGACAGCATCGAAGGCAGCGCGGACGCCTCGATCACCGACGCGTGGCGCGAGGAGATCGGCCGGCGCAGGCAAGCCATGAAGTCGGGTACGGCAACGCCCGTGCCGTGGGCCGAAGCGCGGGCGCGAATCGATTCGTTGTGACGCGGTTCGCGGTTGAACTTCTGCCCGAAGCCGAGGCGGAGATCGGCGAGGCATTTCGTTGGTACCGGGAGCGCAGTCCGATCGCCGCCGATGCGTTCCGTGCCGAGATACTCGAAGCAATAGACGGCCTTGGCGAATCGGCCGACACGTGGCCCGTCGACGCCGAGGGTGTAAGCCGCTTCGTCCTGCGGCATTTCCCTTACACCGTGCACTACGAGATCCTGGACAAGCGGGCGATCGTTCTGGCGATTGCCCATCAAAGGCGACGCCCTGGCTATTGGCGCGAGCGATAGGACTCGAAGATCATTATTTATCGCGACTTCATCACGCATTTCATTGTTGGCAATCGAGTCCTGGAGACTGAACCGATGACGAACGCACGCAAGATGTTTGCTACCGCTATTGTCGTGTGCGCGCTTGCAGTCGGAGCGTTGCCCATTGCCCACGCCCGCGTCACGCGCATCGTGATCGACGAGACGGTGCCGTTCGTCGAGCCCGGCGGCGCGAAACCCGCGATGGCCTACGAGATGGTCGCCGGCCGTGCGTTCGGCGAGCTCGACCCCAAGCTGCCGGGCAACGCGATCATCCAGGACATCGAGCTGGCCAGGGACCCGGACGGCAAGGTGCGCTATGTCGCCACCTTCGTGATCTACAAGCCGGTGGACCTGAGCCGCGCGAGCGGCCTGCTATGGCACGACGTGCCGAACCGCGCGCGCGTGTTCGCCATGGCGCCGCAGGAGCGCGTCTTCGGCGACGTGATGCTGGCCAGCGCCTGGCAGGGCGACAACAGCGGCGCGACTGCGGTGCGGCGCACGGCTTCGGCTACCGGCATGCAGTGGCTGCAGGTGCCGGTCGCGCGGGGAGTAACGGGAGAAGTGTTCGGTCGCATCGTCAACCGCTCGGGGAAGAACTCGCAACCGATGCTGGTGCAGACCAACCCGGTGCCCTACAAGCCGGTGAACCTGGACACGACGAAGTCGAGGCTCGTGTCGCGCGGCGGCGAGGGCATGCATGGGCAGGTGTTCGATGAGGTGGCGATCGCCCCTCCGGAATGGGCGTGGGCGAAGTGCGACGCGGCGAACCCTTTTCCGGGCACGCCGGACCCGACGCAGATCTGCCTGAAGAACGGGTTCGATCCGGCGCGGTTGTACCAGGTGGTGTTTACCGCTGCCGATCCGTATGTGCTCGGCATTGGCTTTGCGGCGTGGCGGGATGTCGGCGCGTTCTTCAAGACCGCGGCAGCCGACGACGCGGGCACGCCGAACCCGCTCGCCAAGCGCATGACGCACAGCGTCGCGCGCGGCGTTTCGCAGTCGGGGAACTACCTGCGCGGCTGGCTGCACCTTGGATTCAACCGCGACGAAGCCGGCGGGATGGTCCACGACGGGCTCTGGCCGATCATCGCGGGTCGGCGCATCGCACTCAATTTCCGCTGGGCGCAGCCCGACGGCGTGCTCGAGCTCTACCAGGCCGGCAGCGAAGGGCCGCAGTGGTGGCTGCCGCATCCGGACCCGGTGCGCGGATTGCCCGCCGCCGGCATCCTCGACCGCTGCATCGCCACGCGCACCTGCCCGAAGATCGTCGAGCATTTCGGCTCGGCCGAAGTGTGGGCGCTCAAGCTCACGCCAGAATGGGTGGGCACCGATGCGAAAGCCGACCTGCCGCTGCCGGATTACGTGCGCCGGTATTACATCGCCAGCACCAACCACGGCGGCGGGGCGGGCGGGTTCGACTCGAGCCTGCCGGGCGTCGGGCTGCCGCGAACCGGGGCCTCGTGCCCCGGGAACAACTTCGGGACCGCGGTGCTGCCGGCGAATCCGGTGCCGCATACGCAGACGGTGAATGCGCTGCGCGTGCATTTTCGCGAATGGGTGATGAAGGGTGTCGCGCCACCGCCCAGCCGCTTCCCGACGCTTGGCTCGAAAACGCTGGCAGAGGCGAACAAGGCCGCGATCGGGTTCCCGACCCTGCCTGGCCTGCGCGCCACGGTCCCGGAGCCGGACTTCATCATGCCGGTCCTCGATTACGACTGGGGCCCGCAGTTCAATGCGCTCGACGGCTCGGGCGTGCCGAGCGTGACACCGCCGCGCATCAAGCAGGTACTGAAAATGTACGCACCGCGCGTCGATGCCGACGGCAACGAGCTGGGCGGCGTGCCGGTGGTGCTGCTGGACGCGCCGCTGGGGACGTATCTCGGCTGGAACATCACCGCGGCCGGCAGCGCGCCGTTCCACAAGGACCAGATCTGCAATTACGTCGGCGGGATGATCCCTTTCGCGCGAGGCGCGGCGGAGAGGAAAAGCAACGGCGATCCCCGGCTGTCGCTCGAGGAGCGCTACGGCTCGCACGAAGGCTATGTCGCGGCGGTGTCGAAGGCCGCTTCGCGCGCGGTCGCCGAAGGCTTCCTGTTGAATGAAGATGCCGCGGCGCTGATCGCGGCCGCCCGCGCCAGCGCGGTGCTCAGGTAGGCGGGCGATCGACGGGCCTGTCCGCCGGCAAGCTGGCGGCGAACAGGAGCATCGCAGACGCAATGACCAGGCTAAGGCACGCAACGGTCACGCCGAGCTGCTTTCCCTGCCACAGCGCCGCGAACCATCGCCCGAACTCGTCGAACACCACGTTCGCCTTGCCGCCGTATCGCTCCAGGTCCCTCACGTAGCGCTTCGACTGCCCGGGCTCGATCGGGTACTTGATCCCGTCGACGACGATGTAGCCGATCGCTTCGGGCGCGGCTTCTTCCGCGAACGCGTAGACGAGCAACGCGCTGGCCAGGCCCAGCGCAAGCACGAGGATCGCGGCCAACGTGAGGCGCGATTTGAGTTGGGCGCTGGAAAGGCTCAATTTGCGCGACGATTAAACGTGGTCTGTCCCTGATTGTTTTCTTTATTCGACCTTGGCTCCAGAAGCTTTGATCACGGGCGCCCAGCGGTCGGTGTCTTCCTTGATGTAGGCGGCGAACTGCTGCGGGGACATCGGCAGCGCCATCGACCCGCCGCTCGCCAGGCGGTCTTTGACCTCGGACGTCGCGAGTGACTTGTGGATCGCGTTGGC
This sequence comes from Pseudomonadota bacterium, assembly GCA_031376265.1. Lineage (GTDB taxonomy): Bacteria > Pseudomonadota > Gammaproteobacteria > Burkholderiales > SG8-39 > SZAS-79. The sequence continues at coordinate 22,049 of JANMDK010000213.1, read as the reverse complement.
GAGCTTGTCGACGATCGACGGCGGCGTCCCGGCCGGGAAGGCGACGCCATGCCAGGACATCGCGACGAAGCCCGGCACCGTTTCGGCGATGGTCGGGATCTCGGGCGCGGTGAACCAGCGCTCGAGCGAGGTCACCGCCACCGCGCGCACCTTGCCGCCCTTGGACTGCGCGAGCACCGTGGGCATGTTGCCGAAGGTCATCTGCACCACGCCGCCGATCACGTCCGTCAGCGCCGGCCCGCCGCCCTTGTACGGGATGTGCAGCATGTTGGTGCCGGTCATGACCTTGAACATCTCGCCGGAGAGGTGCAGCGAAGTGCCCTGCCCCGAGGACGCGAACGCGTACTTGCCCGGCTGCTTCTTGAGCAGCGCGATCAGGTCGGGAATAGTCTTCACCGGGAAGTTGTTGTTGACGACCAGCAGGTTCGGGAAGGTGGCGACCATCGACACCGGCGCGAAATCCCTGATGTGGTCGAAAGGCATCTTCGCGTACAGCGTCGGGTTGATCGCGTGCGAAGCCACGGTGATCCAGCCGAGCGTGTAGCCGTCCGGGGCGCTGCGCGCGAGCTCGGCCACGCCGATGTTGCTGCCGGCGCCGGGCTTGTGGTCGATGACGAACGACTGGCCGAAAGTCTTGCTCATCGCGTCGGAGAGGATGCGGCCCTGGAAGTCGGTGCTGCCGCCGGGCGAGAAGGGAATGATCAGCCGCACGGTCTTGTTCGGCCACGTCGCGGCCGGGTCTTGCGCTTGCGCGGTCGTGGCTAGCACGGCCACGACGGCCGCGGCAATCCCGCGAATTCTCCTGAAATCCATCACCCTGCCTCCTTTGATACTACTGACATTTTTATGAGCGAACCCTAGCAGCAGCGCGCTTCTCCAGCCAACTTACTGACATTTCTACAGCAGCTTGTACGCCGTCAACAGCACCTGCCGTGCCTTGCGCTGCGCCTTGGCGATCGCAATGGTCTTGTTGAGATGGGCCAGCTCCGGCGCGCCGGTCTCGAAGCGCAGCACCGAGCGGAAAAAGTATTTCGACGGGTCGACCTCCTCGCCGCGGCCGAGCGCCGCGAGCACTTCGGGCGGCCCGTGGCGATAGCCCTGGCTCACCACGCGGATGCCGCCGCCGCGCTCTTCCCTCAGCGCATATCGGGCATCCACATCCAGCACGCCGTCTTCGCGCACGATCTGCCAGTCGTTGCCGCCCGGCAGCACGGTGCCACGCATCCCCGGGCCCTCGAAGGTGCCGCCGAGGATCGCGACGATGCGCCGCTCGCCCAAGGGCCCCGGGCCCATGGTGACGATCTCGCCGACGTCCACCTTCAGGTCGCAGAGGTATTCGAACTCGAGCATCGCGGTTTACTCCTTCCTCCTTGCGCGCAGACCGCATTCTGTGCGAAAACCTTCATCCATGTCCCGGATCGCAAAAGAAGCGCTCGACGAGCTGGTCGCGCTCACGCAACTGGAGCCGCCCCTGCCCGGTCAGGTGAGCATCCCCGGCAACGACCCGGTGCTGCCGGTGCGCTACCGGATCGGCGCAGCCGGCGCGGCATCGCTCGCGGCAACTGCGCTCGCGGTGGACTCGCTCTGGCGATTGCGCGGCGGCTCGCGGCAGGACATCGCAATCGACGTTCGCGCCGCGGTGGCGTCGCTGCGCAGCGCGCGCTACCTGCAGGTCAACGGCAAGCCGCCCCCGCCGATGTGGGATGCGTTCTCAGGCATGTACCCGGTGCGCGGCGGGCGCTGGATCAGCATCCACTGCAATTTCGCGAACCATCGCGAGGCCGCGCTCAAGGTGCTCGGCTCACCCCGCGATCGCGAGGCGGCGAAGAAAGCCAGCGCCGGCTGGGAAGGCGAAGCGCTCGAAGACGCGATCCACGCGGCCGGCGGCTGCGCGGGCTTCGTGCGCACGCCCGCCGAATGGGCCGACCATCCGCAATCGCAGGCCGTCGCGCTGCAGCCGCTGATCAAGATCAAGCGCATCGGCGAGTGCGCGCCGCAGCCGCTGCCGAAGATTCCCCGCGGCGCGTCCGGTGCGCGGCCCGGGTTACGTCCCTTGGGCGGCGTACGCGTGCTCGACCTCACGCGCGTGCTGGCCGGGCCGACTTGCGCGCGCACGCTGGCCGAGCATGGCGCGGAGGTCCTCAAGGTCACCGCCGGGCACCTGCCCGACTCCGGGCAAGTCGATCTCGACACGGGCCTGGGCAAGCTCTCCACGCAGATCGACCTGCGCACGCCCGAAGGCACTGAAACGCTCCGAAAGCTCATCCGCGACACCGACGTGTTCTCGCAGTCTTACCGCCCGGGGGCGCTCAAGGGGCGCGGGTTCTCGGCCGAGGACCTGGCCGCGATGAAGCCGGGCATCATCTGCATCGCGCTGACCGCCTGGGGCAACACCGGCCCGTGGCGCATGCGGCGCGGATTCGACACCATCGTGCAATGCGTCAGCGGGATCGCGCACAGCACGGGAGGTGCCGGGGTTGATCCTTCCACACCACGTTACTTGCCGGTCTCGGCCATCGACTACGTGGCCGGGCACCTGATGGCGCTCGGCGGCATGGTCGCGCTGCAGCGCCGCGCGCGCGAAGGCGGCAGCTGGCTGGTGCGGGTGTCGCTTGCGCGCACCGGGCAGTGGATCGTCGATCGCGGCCTCGTGGCTGCGTCTTCGATCGAAGGCCTCGCGGAGGAGTTGCCGGAGGACGAGATCGCCCGCCTGTGCACCGAGGTGGATGCGCCCGACGGCCGCATCCGCCACCTCAAGCCGATCGTGCAGTTGTCCGAGACCCCCGGGCGCTGGGAGCGGCCGCCGGTGCCGCTGGGGCATCACCGGCCGGAGTGGCCTTAGCTACTTCGCCAGCTGGTGCCGCGCAAAGAAGCGCAACATCTCCGCATTCGCATCGATGACCGCAGTCCCCGGCCCCAGCAGCTTCGGCAGGTAGTCGAGCTCGCCGCCGGGCCAGACGTGCCCGGCGCCGGTGAGTTTCCAGAAGAGGACTTCCGCGCGGCACTTGGGGTAAGCGAAAAGTGTCGCGGTATGGCCCTGCCAGGTTTTCGTGTCGCGCTGCTCCATCGGCGTGCCGCAGCCATTGGCTTTGGCCCACTCCCCGAGCGCTGCATCCACCGCAATATGGTTGACCTGGGTATTCAGCATCGGGAAAGGCGGCCCGAGCCCGCCGCCCATCGGCGCGCGCGGATCGTCAGCGCTGTGGATGTGCATCATCGGCACCGCGCGCTGCGTCGGAAAATGCTCCACCGCAATCGCGCCCGCCACCGCGGCGACCGCGGCAATGCGATCGGACAACTCGGTGCCGAGGCGATACGCGAGCATCGCGCCGTTCGAGAGGCCGGTCGCGTAGACGCGCGCGGGGTCGTAGGCCTGGCGCTTCGAGAGGTCGTCCAGCAGGCGCCGCACGAAGGCGACGTCGTCGATGTTGTCGCGCACGGCCATGCCGCAGCAGCCGCCGGCGTTCCAGGTCTGCAACTTGCCTTCGAGCGGGCCGCTGCCTTCGGGATACACGACGAGGAAGCCCTCGCGATCGGCCACGGCGTCCATCTGCGAATACTTCTGGTGCTGGGTCGCGTTGCCGCCGCCCCCGTGGAAGTTGAGCACCAGCGGCGGGCGCGGCCCGAGCTTGGCCGGCACGTGCAGGATGTACGCGCGGTCGCGGAGCGTGATCGCGTGGTCGCCCGCGGGCAGCGCGCTGGCGGCCACTGGCAGCGCGACGAGCAGCGCGGCAACGATCCGCCTCACATCTGTTCCCAGTATTCGGACGGGTCCACCTGCGCGTCGATCAAGGTGAAGCGGCGCGAGGCGACCCCTTCGGACAGCGCTTTGCCGAACGCTTCGATCGTGGTCACGCGCACGCCCTTGGCGCCGAAGCCCTCCGCAATCTTGGCAAAGTCAGGCGACTTGAAGTCGGTCGCGCGCGGCGACATGTTCATCTTCGATTGCTTGAGCTTGATCAGCGCGAGCGCCGCGTCGTTGAGCACCACGACCACGATCGGCAGCTCGCGCTCGGCGGCCAGCGCCAGCTCGCCCTGCGTCATGAGCATGCAGCCGTCGCCGAGCATCGCGACCACCGGCTTTTCCGGATGCACCAACTGCGCGGCGATCGCCGCCGGGACTGCGTAACCCATGCAGCCCAGCCCGTTCGATTGCATGAGCTGCCCCGGTACGCGGCACTGGACCACGTGATTGGCGAGGATGCGGTGCGCGCCCACATCCACGGTCAGGATCCAGTCGTCCTTGGCCTGCGAGCTCACCGCATGGAAGAGCGCCGCCGGGCTGATGCCTTTTGCGCTCGTGCGCGGGCGCACGATGTGCGCGACCTTTGCACGCAGGTCCTCGAAGCTCGCCGGCTCCCATTCGCCCAAGGCCTGCGCCTGCGGCGCGAGCTGGCCGAGGATCGACGGCACGTCGCCGAGCGCCTCCTCGCCTACCGGGAAGATGCGGTGGTTCAGCGCCGCCCAGTCGATGCTGAGCACCGGCACCGACTGCGGCCAGGCATCGAGCCAGGCATCGCGCAGCTCGATCGGGTCGAAGCCCACCAGCACGAGGCAGTCGGCCTGTCTGATGAGCGCGAGGTTCTCCGCATCGACCACCGGCGAGAGGCCGACGCTGCCGAGGCAAAGCGCGTGCGATTCCTCGACGATGCCTTTGGCCTTGTAGGTGGTGAAGAAGGGCAGCTTCCAGCTTTCCGCGAATGTCCTGAAGGCGGCGGGCACCTCGCCGATCAGCGCGCCGCGGCCGACGAGCGCGAGCGGTCGCTTGGCGGCGGCCAGCTTTGCGCGAAGCTTGTCTGCTGAATCGGCAGAGAGCATCGTGATCGCGCGTTGCGCCGGCGCGCGCGGCTCTTCTTTCGGCGCGTCCTCTCGGTTGTAGTCCGACGGTACGTTGAGGAAAACCGGGCCCGCGGGATAGGCGAGCGCGATGTCGAGCGCCTTGGCCATCTGCTGCGCGGCGCGCTTGGGGTTCAGGTTCTCGGCATACTTGGTCACCGGCCGGGCCAGGGCAACGTGATCGAAGACCTGGTGGTTGTAGATGCCCATTTGTTTGGAGGCCATTTCGCCGCAGAGCACCGCGATCGCCGAGCGCTCCTGCATCGCGCCGGCAATGCCGGACATCGCATTCGAGATGCCGGGGCCGAGCGCGGGAATCAGGACCGCCGGCTTGCCGGTGAGCTGGTAGACCGCATCGGCCATGAAGGCGCAGGAGGGCTCGCTTTTTCCCAGCACGAAGCCGATGCCGGCCTCCTCGCAGGCGCGCACGGTTTCGAGCACGTCGTTGCCCGGAATGCCGAAGGCCCATTGGGCGCCGTAGGCCTTGAGGGTGGCTGCCAGAGAATCTGCGACTTTCATTTGTTGAACACCATCGGAGTGATGCGTTTTTCGGGCCCGGTTTCGATCTCGCCTACGATGCGATTGCCATCGACCGCGCCGCGGAAGGCGAACGGCGCATTGCGGACCGTACCGGTTAAATCGACTCTGACCCCATTTAATTTTGCGGAAGTTATCTTGAGCGGCGCGCCGTCGTGGTCGCCCTCCACCTCGATCTCCTGGAAATTCTGGTCGATGCGCACGCGCCACTTGCCTTGCGGCGAGGCGGCCTGCCAGAGCCCGCGCGAGTTGGCCGGCACGACCCACAGGAAAATCGTGCTTTCGTCGCCCTGCGAGGGGTGCGGCACGGCGAGGCGCACCTTTTCGGTCTTGTCCGGCTTCCAGCTCGGGAACACGAAGGCATGCGTGACGATGCGTGCGCCGGGCCGGAGCCCGTCGAGGAAGATCGGCGAGAGCTGCGCCAGCAGCCACGGCAGCAGGTAGGCCGTGACCACCGTGGCCTTGGCATAGTCGGCGCGCAGCACGTCCTGGACGAGGAACTCGGTGCGGTCGGCGACGCCGGCCGCGCGGGCATTCTCGCGGCTTTCTCCAACGAGCTTCGAATCGAGCTCGAGCCCGAGGCTGCGCGCGCCGTAGTTCTTCGCAGCGGCGATGACGATGCGCCCATCCCCCGAGCCGAGGTCGACGACGTAGTCCGATGGATTCGTGCCGGCAAGCGCGAGCATGCGGTCGACCACTTCGGGCGGCGTGGTGACGAAGGGCGGCGTGATCGTGTTGTCGCCTTGCGCCTGTGCGGACGCGCTGAACAGGAAAGCGGTGGCGGCGAGCCAGCGGAAGAAGCGAGCGTGCATCGGCGAATTATCGCGCAGGCTTCTCTTGCGCGAGCGCGGCGATCTTCGCCAGCACCGAGGCGTCGGCCCAGTCTCGCTCGCCGGCAAAGCTGTAGCGGATGCGGCCGTCGGTGCCGAGGATGAAGGTGGTCGGCATGAGGCGGACTTTCCAGGCCCGCGAGAGCTGCGAGTCACGGTCCAGCAGCACCGGGAAATCGATCGGCACCTTGCCGAGGAATTCGTTGATGCGGCCCTCGCCCTCCCCGATGTTGATCGCGAACATCGCCACCGGCTGGCCTTCGAGCGCTTTCCTGAGCCGGTTGAACGAGGGCATCTCCTCGCGGCAGGGCTCGCACCAGGTGGCCCAGAAATTCAGGATCACCACCTTGCCACGATAGGCCTCGAGCTTGTGTTGAGCGCCGCCGAGGTCCTTGAGGCTGAGCGCCGGCGTGGGACCGCTCCAGGGCCGAAGGTCTGCTTTTGGTTCGGCCTTCTTGTCTGCCGCGCCGGCAACCGGCGCGGAAAATAAAAAGGCCGCCGCGAGCGCGGCGGCCAGCAGGCGCGAAACGCTCACGCCTTGATTTCGCGCGCCTTGATCTCGTACTTGAAGGCGTCCGGATCGAGGCTGTCGAGCAGGTTGCCGCCGACCTCGGCCTGCGGATACATCAGGAAGGCCACCTTGCGGCCGCCCGAGTTCGGCAGGACGATGTCGTGGCCGTTGTTGTACGCGAGCCAGTTCATCTCCCACGAGCCGAAGAGCTGCTTCCTCATGCGCGTGACCTTGGGGTCGTTGACCGCGAGGTTGCCCGGCGGCTCTTCGAGCACGACCTTGCGCACATCGGCCGGGTCGACCGGCACCCAGCCGTAGCCTTGCGCGAAGAATTCGGCGCGGCAATGCTGCGCGCGGGTAATGACTTCGGAGCCGGCGCCAAGGCTCTTGTAGCCGTACTGGGAAGGGACCACCCGGATGCCGTACACATCGCGGGCCGGAATGCCGACGGAACGCGCCATCCCCACGTACAACGCGTTGAGGTCGGCGCACTTGCCGCCCAGGTTGCCCGATTCGAGCAGGCCCTTGATGTCGCCGACGCCGCAGCCACGGGTCTTGGGGTCGCGGAAGGTGTTGTCGACGATCCATTCGTAGATCGCGCGCGACTTGTCGATGTCGGTGCGCGCGCCCCGGGTGGCTTCGAGCGCGGTCTTGCGCACGATGCCGTCGGTGGGCATCAGGTCGGTTGGCGCGGTATAGAAAGCCACGTCCGACGGGGACAGCTTCTCGCCGAACACGGGTTTGCCGAATTCGCTGGCGCGGTCGCGCGTCGAGAACCGGCTGGTGAGGACGACGACCGGGTTGCGCTGCTCCGGCGCCCATTCGGCGTAGAGCATGCCGGCGCCGTACTTGCCGTCGCGGTAGGTCTGGGTGCGGGCCGTGTTGCCGGAGGATTCGCTGCCGCTCGGGCGGTGCCAATCGCTGTCTTCCATCATCGGCAGCGGGATCCAGGCTTTGGACACGCCTTGCGGCTTGAGGATCGTGACCGTTGTGGTGGTCTCGTAGGTGCGCCACGGCGCCGATTGGGCAAAAGCCGAATGCCAGGGCAGCGCTGCGGCGGCGGGCAGCGCGAGTGCGGATTTGACGAAGGTTCTGCGCTTCATGTGAGTTCCTCGAGGAAAAAGCGATCCCGTCCGGCGGCCGCCGGGGGAAATTTGAAATCGGGGGTGGTAGTGCGGCGGTGCTGGGCTCGGGGAAAGCCCGGGGAGGGGGAAGAGGCACGGGCGTGGGCCGGCGTGGCCGATCGGCCGCTTTTCCCCCCGGCGCGCCCGCTTCGGGGCCTGCCCTGGACCGCAACCCCCGTCATGTCCGCCAGGGAGCGCGAGCTGCGGGAAATCAGGCGCCTGAGGATGAACATTGGTTTGGAGGGGGGTCGGAAGGCAGCGCGGTGGGATTGCCAATCTACTCCCCACGCCCGGAAAAACAAAGGCCCGCCGGAGTTGCCTCGGGCGGGCCTTTGTTGCAGCAGGGAACTGCCGCTTACGTCTTTGCTTTTCTTATGGGCTGCTTTTTCTTTTCTTATGTGGCGCTTACGAGGCCTTCTTGGCCGCGGCCTTCTTTGCGGCGGCCCGCTTCTTGGCGGCCTTTTTCTTCGCCGGCGCGGCCGGCTTCATGTCGGCCGGCTTGGCCGCCGGCGTTGCCGGGGTGGCCGGGGTGGCCGGGGTGGCTTGCGCGAACACCGAGGCGCTGAAGGCGACGGCGATGAGGCCGGCAATGAGTTGCTTGGTCATGATTTAGTCCTCCTGGAGACTTGTAGGGTGGGGTCCAAAACGGATCCACGGCGACTAACGCGCACCGGGCCTGTCGGTTGACAGGGGAAATGCGGCTCTGACCCCAATTTTCCTAGGCCTTCTCGTACTCCCCGGAGACCAGCTTGCGGCGGAGGATCTTGCCGACCGGCGACTTGGGCACCGCCTGGACGAAAACGTACTCCCTCGGGCGTTTGTAGTTCGGCAACGTGGAGTCCCGGCAATGGGCGTCCAGCACCCCCGCGTCGACCTTTCCCCGGGCCTTGATGAAGGCGACGACTTTCTGGCCCCAGCGCTCGTCCGGCAGGCCGGCCACGGCCACTTCGTCCACGCCGGGATGCAGGGACAGCACCGATTCGATGTCGACCGGCGAGATGTTTTCGCCGCCGGAAATGATCATGTCATCGACGCGCCCGGTCACGAACAGGTCGCCCTCGGCATCGACGAACCCGGTGTCGCCGGTGAAATACCAGCCGTCGCGCAACGCCTTGGCGTCGGCATCCGGGCGCTTCCAGTAGCCCTCGAAAGCCTCCTCGCCGGAAAGGTCGGCGATGATCTGGCCCTCCTCGCCTGCGGCCGTCAGCGAATCGGCGGTACTGCGGCCGGCCCCCGCGTCGAGCTTCACCACCCGGACCCGGGCGTTGAAGCCGGCGCGGCCGGCGCTGCCCGGCTTGGCCGGCGCCTTGCGGTCGATCGTGAAGGTGTAGATCTCCGACGACCCATAGTGGTTAACGAACGACTCGGGCTTGAAGGCAGCGTCCAGTCGCTTGAGCAGCGCGTCGTTCATCGGCGCGCCCGCGAAACCGATCTTGGTGACCGAGGAAACGTCGGTTTTCGGGAAAGCGGGATGCGCAAGCAGGTCGTGGTAGAGCGTCGGCACCAGGAAGAGGTTGGTGACCTTCTCGGCTTCAATGAGTCGCAGCGCCTCGCCGGCCTCGAAGCGCGGCAGGCAGACCACGGTGCCGTCGACGATGGCCATCGACAAGAGCGAGCGCACGCCCATCGTGTGGTACATCGGCATCACGCCCAGCGTGACTTCGCCGACCTCGTAGCTGTACTGGGCCACTTGCGCGACCGCCGCGGCACGCTCTGCCCGATGGCGGCGGGGGACGCCCTTGGGTTTGCCGGTGGTGCCCGAGGTGTAGAGCATCAGCGAGATGTCTTCGGCCGTCGCGCGGTAAGGCGGCGACAGCGGCTTGCCTCCGAGCAACTGCGCGAATTCGTGTGTGCCGCCGGAGCCCTGGCCGACCGCGATGCGCGGGATCTTCGCGCAGGCCGGCGACTCGCGGACCGCGTCCGCGCTGACCGGCTCGAAGACGACCGCGCGGGCCTCGGCGTCGATCACGCAGTAGTCGAGCTCATCATTCTTGGCGCGCCAGTTGACCGGCGTGACGATGAGGCCGAGGCACTGGCAGGCCCAGTGCAGCGTGGCCATCTCCCAGCGGTTCTGCAGGATCACGGCGAGATGGTCTCCCCGCGCGAACCCCATCACGTCGAGCGCGCCGGCAACGCTGCGGATGCGCTCGTGCCACTCGTCGTAGGTGAGGCGCACGTCGCCGTCGACCAACGCCAGCCGCTGCGGCCGGCGCTCGACGCTTTGCAGGAAGGTGCGGCCGAGATCGAGCATCGGGGCCTCCGCGCGCCTTAGTTCCCGGTGTACTTGGGCTTGCGCTTCTCGAAGAAGGCTTCGGCGCCCTCTTTGTAATCGTGCGAGTCGCGCAGCTTCTCGTAGGCGTGGCCCTCGAGATCGAAGCTGGCTTCGAGGCTGCAATCTTCGCCCTGATTGAGCACGCGCTTGAGCGAAGAGAGCGCGAGCGGAGAGAGGGCGTTGAGCTTGGCGCAATAGCTCTCGACCGTCTTGTCGAGCGCGGCCGAATCCTCGACCACTTCGGTGATCAGGCCCCACTGGTGCGCCTCGGTCGCCTGCAGGCGGCGTCCCATGAGCACCATGTCCTTGGCGCGGGTCATGCCGACCATGCGCAGCACGCGCTGGCTGCCCCCCGACCCCGGCATCTGGCCGATGGTGATCTCGGGCAGCGCCACGAGCGTGTCCTTGGTCGCGATGCGGAAGTCGCAGGCGAGCGCGAGCTCCCAGCCGACGCCGAACGCGTATTTTTCCATCGCGCAGATCACCGGCTTCGTGCAGCGCTCCGGTGCGCCGATGTTCCAGGCGAGGTGCGACATGCCGTCCCGCGGCACCTTGAAGAAGCCCCGCACGTCGCCACCCGAGGTGTACACGCCGTTGGCGCCGCGCACGACGACCACGCCGACGTCCGGATCGCGGCTGAACTCCTCGAAGATCGCGCCGATCTGCGAGCGCGCCTTGTAGGAAACGATGTTGAGCGGCGCTCGGTCGAGCGTGAGCGTGGCGACCTTCTTCGCGGCATCCACATCGAGGCGCATCCCGTCGAGCTCGGCCAGCAGCTCCCCGCGGTCCTTCGCGTACCTGGTCATGACATCTCCTTTTGAATCGGTTTAGCGTTCCGCATTTCGCCTGCGGCATCGAGGATGGCGGCGACGATCGGGAAGTAGCCGGTGCAACGGCAGAGGTGGCCCGAAAGCATCTCGGTCACCTCGGCTTCGGTCGGATCCGGATTCTCCGCCAGGAATTGCGTGGCCGAAATCAGGATGCCCGCGGTGCAGAAACCGCACTGCAGCGCGTGGTGGCGGTTGAAGGCTTTCTGCAGGACGTTGAGTTCGCCGGATGGGGCAAGGCCTTCGACGGTTTGCAGGGTCGCGCCGTCACATTCCACCGCAAGCTGCATGCAGCTGCGCACCGCCCGGCCGTCAACCAGCACGGTGCACGCGCCGCACACGCCGTGCTCGCAGCCAACGTGCGTGCCGTAGAGCTTGAGCTCGTGGCGCAGGAAATCCGTGAGCAAGGTGCGCGCCTCGGCTTGGCCGGCCTGCGGCTTGCCATTGACCGTGAGGCTGACCGGGTGGCGGGTGCCGGGCTTGAGGCGGATCATTTATTCGCCCCGCTTTTTTCAAACGCTTCGGCGAGCACCCGGCTGCCGAGCGTCTTTACGAGCGCGCGGCGATATTCGGCGGTGGCCTTGAAGTCGCTCATGGGTTCGACACTCGCTGCGGCGGTGGCGGCAATCTCCGCGGCCAAAGCTGCATCCGCGCGCTTGCCGAGGAATCCGGCTGTGTCGATCACGATCGGCCGCCGTTCCACGCCGCCGAGGCCGAACGCGAGGGACGCCAGCGACCCATCGCCCTTGAGGACCGCCTCCGCAGCGCAGGCGACGATGGCGAAATCACCATGCCGCTGGGCGATTTCGGCGAACGCATACCCTGCGCCGGCCTTTGCCTTCGGCCACAGGAGTGCGGTGAGCAACTCGTCCGGTTCGCGCTGGGTGGTGAGGATGTCGAGGAAAAACTCGCGGGCCAGGACCCGGCGCGTGCCGCGCTTGGATTGCAACTCCACCGAACCGCCCAGCGTCGCGAGCGTGAGCGGGATCTCGGAGCTTGGATCCGCATGCGCCACCGAGCCGCCGAGCGTCCCGCGATTGCGCGTCTGGAAGTGGCCGACGTTAGGCAGGGAAAGCGCAAGCAGCGGGATGGCGCGCATCAATTCCACATTCGCCAACGCCGCGGCTTGGCGCAGCAAGGCCCCGGTGCGGATCTCGCCGTTGATCGAGATCGCATCCAGCCCGGCAATGCGCTTGATGTCGAGCACCGCGGCGGGCCGGACCAGGCGCATGTTGAGCATCGCGCCGAGCGACATCCCGCCGGCCAGCACGCTCGCGTCCGCGCCGAATTCGTCGAGCAGAGTCACCGCTTCGGCGACGGTATCGGGGCGGCAGTATTCGAAGGCAACGGGCTTCATCGAACGGGTTTCATCCTTTGGCCTTCCCCAGCCAGCCGCTGACCTTGGTCCAGAGACCAGGCGCCGAAGCGCCGGCCTTGCCGTAAGCCTCGAACGCCTTGAAAAACTGCGCGATCAGCACGCCGGTCACCGAGCCGAGCATGCGGCCGCCGACCGCGGCCACCGTGCCGCCGACATCAGCGCCGTAGCGATAAGTGAGCTTCGTTCCCGCGCCCTCGGGGGCGAGCTCTACGACCGCGCTGCCGCGCCCGTTGCCGAGCTTGCCTTGCGCGCGGAAGTCCATGCGCATCGAGCGCGGCGGCGATTTCTCGGCGATGCGGATCTTCGCCGCGTACACGCCGCGGATGCCGGCCACGCCAATGCTGACCTCGGCCTCGAAGGCATCCGCGCCGGACTTTTCCATGCGGCTGCATCCAGGAATCACGGTGGCGAGCACTTCCGGGTCGAGCAGGCGGCGAAAGATTTCTTCCGGCGGCGCGGAGAGCGTCGTCGTGCCTTCGCCCTGCAGCGAGCCGGGCAAGTCGTCGGAAGCGGCTTTCTTCTGCACGCCGCCGTAAGTGCCGCTCGTGGTCATCGGCCTGGCGTTGGCCAGTTCCCAGAGGCGGTTCAGCGACAGGGGGAGTTCGACGTCCTCGCGGCCGAGCGCATCGGCGGCCGCATTGGCAAGTGCCGCGGGCGCGAGCATCGAGCTGCCGTCGCCCATGCCTTTCGCGCCGGTGGCGTTGACCGGCGTCGGCGTGGAGACATGACCGATGTCGACGTGCGGCATCTCGGGCGCGGTCGGGCACAGGTATTCCGCGAAGGTGCCGGAGACGAAATTGCCGGCACGGTCGTGCACCAGCTCCTCGAACAGCGCGGCGCCGAGCCCGTGTGCGAATCCGCCGTGGATCTGGCCCTCGACCATCAACGGGATGAGCATCGTGCCGACGTCGTGCACCGAGACATACTTGACGATTTCGATGCGGCCGGTGGCGCGGTCGACTTCCACTGCGGCGAGGTCGGCGACGAAGCCGTACGTCATCGCCGAGGCGATGCGGTCGTCGTCGCCGGGGCTCGTCAGCGTCGGCGCGTCCAGCACGAAGGTCTCGATCATGCCGGCGCTGACGCCGGCGGGCATGCCGGCCGGGTTCCAGTGCGCGCGCGAAGCGAGCCGTCCGACGCCGACTGCGCGCTGCGGGTCGCCGCGAACACGCGCGGCGCCTTCGGCAAGCTCGATCGCCCCGGGGTCGACCTTGAACTCCTCCGCGGCCATCTGCCTGAGTTTCAGCGCAAGCTTCTGCGCGCAGCCGAGGATCGCGCTCGTGACCGCGGAGGCGAAGCGGTTCGAGTAGTTGCCCGAGGCGATGCTCCACGCGATCGTGCGCGTGTCGGCCTCGGTGAGCACGTCGACCTCCTCCGGGCTGACCCCCAGCGCCTGCGCGACGATCTGCGCAGCGACCGTCGCGTGGCCCTGCCCGTTCGGCGTGCTGTCGAGTTGCACGGTGACGCCGCCGCTCGGGTCGATCGAGATCGTGACCGACGCGTTGGCGCCGGACTTGGGTTCTGCCTTGCCGCGCTGCTCCGCGGTCTGCGCGAGGCCCACATACGCCATGTTCGAGCCGGAGGGCTCGACGCCGAGCGCGATGCCGATGCCGAAGAGCTTGCCGTTCTTCCTCGCCTCTTCGCGGCGCGCGAGGAGCTTCGGGTAGTCGGCGAGGCGCAGCATCTCGTCCAGGCACTTCTCGTAGTCGCCCGAATCGAGCAGAGAGCCGGCCGGCGAGTCGTAGGGAAACTCGTCTTTGCGGACTACGTTCCTGCGTCGGATCTCGGCCGCGTCGATGCCGAGTCCGCGCGCTGCGATCTCCATGATCCGCTCGAGCGCGAAATAGAACTGCGGCCCGCCGTAGCCACGATTGAGTCCCGCGGGCATGCGGTTGGTGACGACCAGCGTGTTCTCGACCGCCAGGTGCTTTACGCGGTACGCGCCGCTGGAGGTCGAATGCATCCGGTACACCGAAGCCGGCTCGGGCGCGCGGATGTAGGCGCCGAGGTTCACCACGTTCTTGTATCGGAGCCCGAGAAGCTCGCCTTCCTTGGAGAACGCGGCTTCGACCTCGCCGGTTCGGTCGGTGGCGCTCGACGAGGCCATGAGGTGCTCGAGGCGGTCCTCGGCCCACTTGACCGGCACGCCGACGAGGCGCGACACCGCGGCCATGAGCACCATGTACGCGTAGATCGCCTGCTTGATGCCGAAGCTGCCACCGGAATTCGGCGGCGTGATGATGCGCAGGCGATTGCCGGGCACGCCGAGCGCGCCGGCCATGAGCGGCTGCAGCACGAACGGGCCCTGGAAATTCGCCCACACGGTATAGCGGTCCGGGTGCGGCTCGAACTGCGCGATCACGCCGTAGGTCTCCACCGGCGTGGCCATCGAGCGCGGGAAGCGGTAGTCGAGCTTGAAGGTCTTGTGCGCGCCCGCGAAAGCGGCATCCGGGTCGCCGTAGGTGAAGTCGCGCTTCTGCGCGACGTTGGTGCCGGCCTCCTCGAAAAGCAGCGGCGCGTCCGGGCCCAGAGCGTCTTCGAGGTGGGCGACGCCGGGCAGCGGCTCATAGTCGACTTCGATGAGCTCCAGCGCATCTTCGGCAACGTACCGATCCGTCGCGACGACAACGGCAACCGGCTCGCCGCAGTAGCGCGCCTTGGTCGTCGCGCAAACCTGGAAGCGCATCTTCGAGCGCACGACGCTCGGGATGATCCCGGCGACCTGTGCGATCTGCGCGCCGGTCACGACGCCGATGACGCCGGGCAGCTTCTCGGCCGCGCTCGCGTCGATCGAGCGGATGCGCGCGTGCGGATGCGGGGAGCGCAGGATCGCGGCGTGGCGCAGGCCCGCGACCGGCTCGAGGTCGTCGATGAAGCGGCCGCGGCCGGTGAGCAGCGGCGCATCCTCCCTGCGCCGAACCGATTGCCCGACCCACCCGGCCGGCGCCACGCTGGTAACGTGCTGCGCGCTCACCTCCGCCAACCCTTGGTCACTGCGCGTCGGCGGCCGGACCGTTCAGCGCGCGGCGGAACCGCGCCTTGAGCAATGCGCCCTCGCGCGGCGGCAGCACCAGCGGGATCTTTTCTGCGAGCACCTTGACCTGCGCGAAGTTGGGGCCGGCCTCGCCATGCACCATGCGATGCAGGCCTTCGACGCCCTTGCGGTCGGTGACCGATCGCGGCTGCGCGAAACCGCAGCCCCTGGCGACCTGGGCGAGGTCGATGCCGCTCGCCGTATGCGTGGCCTGCATGCCGGTTTCGCCGTAGCGCTCGTTGTCGATGACGACCACGGACAGGTTGGCGGGCTTCTGCACGCCGACGGTCGCCAGCGACCCCATGCCCATGAGCATCTCGCCGTCGCCGGTCACCACGAGCACGCGGCTCTTGGGCTTGGCCAGCGCGATGCCCAGGCCGATCATCACCGAGCTGCCCATCGCGCCCCAGAGCGGGAAATTGAGGTCGTGGTCGCCCGCGGCGGTAATGTCCCACGCCGTCGAGCCGAGCCCGGCCACGACAAGGAGGTCGCCGCGATCCGCCAGCAGCGCGTTGACTACGTCACGTCTGTGCAAGGTGGCTGTCATCGCATTTACCGGTCGGTCTGGTCCTGGAAGCTCTTGATGCCGATGAGGCGCTGCGAGATCAGCACCGCCACCGCGGCATAACTGTTGTAGGCGAGGCGCGCTGCAGCGCTGGCGACCGGTTCGGCCTCTTCTGCCGTGTTGATCCTGCGGACCACGACGCCCATCGCCTCGAGCACCGAGGGCGTGGCCTGGCCCATCGGCACCTGCCAGGGATTGAACTCGCCTTCGTCGCCGCGCATCGTGACCAGCATGAGCAGCGGGAAGCGGCATTCCTTGATGGTGCCGAGCGTGTTGATGATGTTGCCGACGCCGCTCGATTGCATCAGCACCGCGCTTTTCTCGCCGCCGAGCCATGCGCCCATGACGAGGCCGAGGCCTTCTTCTTCGGTGGTGAGGACCACCGCGCGCATCGATTTATCCGCCTGGCAGAGCTCGATGAGGCGCTTGTGGCCGGCGTCCGGCACGTAGGCGACCTGGCGAACGCCGGTTTCCGCGAGCACCTTGTGCAGCCCGAGCGGCCAGTCGATGGAGTTTGCTGGTTTCATTCGCGCGCTTGTTCCTTTCGTTTTGCCGGCTGGGATTCTATCGGGCTTCGCCGACGGTCACTTCGACGCGCTGCACCGAGTTGTTGCCGAAGCCGGTCACGTCGTACACCGGCTCTACGGGCTGCACGTTGCCCTGCGCATCCGTGGCCCGGCAGGCGAGCTCGTGCTCGCCTGCGGTGGCCTGCCAGTCGCATGACCACCCGCGCCACGCCCACGGGCCGGCTTGCGCATCGAGCTTCGCATCGCGCCATTTGCCGTCGACCGAAACCTCGACGCGCTCGATGGGCACGCCATTGCCCGACCATGCGCGCCCGATCAGGCGAACGGCACCCGGCTGGACGATTCGCTTGCGGGTAAAAAAGTCCGGGATGCCGGGCGGCGCCATGAGCGAGTTCACGCGGATGTGGGTGCACGGCTCGCCCGTTTCGCCCACCTGCGAGCGGAAGTGGTAGCTGCCGACCTGCTGCACGCCGTCGAACGGGACGTCCGTGGCTTCGATCATCGCGAGCCATTTCACGCTCGCCATGCCGTACCAGCCGGGCACGACGAGGCGCAGCGGCGCGCCATGCTGGGGGAGGAGCGGCTGGCCGTTCATCGAATGCACCAGCAGCACGTCGGGGCGCATGGCCTCGGCGACGCTGAGGCTGCGCGCGTAGTCGTGGTCGACGCCGCGGTCCACGCCGCGGTCGGTGCCGCTGAAGATGATTTCTTTCGCGCTCGCGTCGATGCCCGCTGCCTCGAGCAGCGGCGCGAGCGGCGTGCCGGTCCACTCCGCGGTCGAGACGCCCTCCTCCAGCCACGGCATCGAAGCATAGCGGGGGGACAACTGCCCGCGGCCGTTGCCGGCGCATTCGAGCGTGACTCGAAGCGTCTTCGAGGGCATCGCGCGGATCTCGTCGACCGTCAGCGTGCGCGGCCTGCCGAGTTTTCCGCCGATCGACAGCGTCCAGCCGGGCTCGGCCGCGGGGATGTCGAAGTGGATCAGCAGGTAATGCAGGCCGGCCGGCGTGACGTCGTAACGCAGCGCCTCGAGCGGCATGCCGCTGTTGCGCGAAGCGAGGGCGACCTCCTCGCGCAGGAAACGGCCAACGATCAGGGGGCGGCGGGTTCGGCTCATGTTCGGCTCATGGAATGCGGATTCTAGTGCAGGCCAGCGCGTTCCGAGGCGTGCGCCGCGATCCTATAATCGCCGTCGATGATCCAGCTCGAACCAAGCTTGCGTAAATCGCTCGACCTGTTCCTGCGCCATTTGCCGGCCGGGGATTTGTGGGTGTTCGGCTACGGCTCGCTGATGTGGTCGCCGGAGTTCCGCTTCGCCGAGCGCCGCCACGGCCAGTTGCACGGCTTTCACCGCTCGCTTTGCATCTACTCGCACAGCTACCGCGGCACGCCGGAGAGGCCCGGGCTGGTGATGGGCCTGTGTCCCGGCGGCTCGTGCTGGGGCGTGGCCTTTCGCATCGGCCGGCGCACGGTCCGCCGCACGCTTGAAATGCTCTGGCAGCGCGAAATGAGCAACGGTGTCTACGAGGCGCGGTTCCTGCCGGTGCGGCTCGGGCAGCATTCGGTCAACGCCGTCGCCTTCGTCGCCGACTCGAAGCATCGCCAGTTCGCGGGCCGCCTCAGCGTTTCCGACACGGCAAAAATGGTCGCGCAGGGCTGTGGCGTGCGCGGGCAGAACCTCGACTACCTGGCCAATACGGTGGCGCACATGGACGAGATCGGCGTGCCGGAAGGCCACCTGCACGAGGTGCTGGACGCGGCCCGCAAGCTCTGCCGCCCTACTTCCTAGCCGCGGCCACCGCTTTCGCGAAGCGCTCCATCGCGCGCTCCAGCACCTTGCGCTGGGTGCCGAAATTGAGCCGCACGAATTGCTTCGCGCCGAAATCCGCGCCCGGGGACAAGCCCAACCCGTGCTCGAGGAACAGCGCGTGCGGATCGGCCACGCCCAAACCGGAGCAGTCGATCCACGAGAGGTACGTCGACTCGAGGTGCGCGGTCTCCACGCCGGGCAGCTTCGCGACGATCTTCTCGACGAAATCGCGGTTGCCGCGCAGGTAGTCGAGCTGGGCCTGCAGCCATGGCTCGCCCTCGCGATAGGCGGCCACCGTGGCTTCGTAGCCCATGAGCGAGGCGTCGTGGACCGATTTCTTCAGGTCGAACGAGAAGGCGTCGCGCAGGGTCTTGTCTTCAATGATTGCAAACGCCAGGCCGATGCCCGCGATGTTGAAGGTCTTCGAGGGCGCCATGAGCGTGACCGTGCGGCGCGAGACCTGCGGCGAGAGGCTCGCGATCGGCACATGCGGCTTGCCTTTGTCGAGCAGCAGGTCGCAGTGGATCTCGTCCGAAACGATGAGCAGGTCGTGCTTTTCGGCAAAGGCGGCCAGCCGCCCGAGCTCTTCGCGCGTGAAGACCGTGCCGCCGGGGTTGTGGGGATTGCAGAGCATGAGCATTTTCGAGTTCGGGCGGACCGCGGCCGCCAGGGCCTGCTCGTCCCACACCCAGCGCCCGGCGCGCAGCACCATGGGCACATCGGTCCACTTGCGCGGCGCGTACTGGGCGGCGCGGAAGAGGTGGTAGTACACCGGCGCCGGCGAGAGCAAATGGTCTGCCTCGCCCGTCAGACGGTTGGCCGCCATATAGAGGGCCGAAACGACGCCCGGCACGTAGACGATCCAGTCCGGAGAGTTCTTCCAGCCGTACAGCCGCTGCATGCGCGCGACGATGAGCTCGCGCAGCTCCGGCGGCGGGGTCGTGTAGCCGAAGACGCCGTGCTCGACGCGTCGGCGCAGCGCCTCGATGACCGGCGGCGGCGCGCGGTAGTCGGTGTCGGCCACCCAGAGAGGGATGACGTCCCGGCCGGCGTATTTTTCCCAGCGGGAACTGTGGGTCCCGCTCCGGTCGACGGGGGAATCGAAGTCGAATGCGCTCATGCCGCGAGTATCGCAGATGACGTGGGCCTCGAACGTGGGCCTAGATACGGGGCCCGGAATTGGCGCGGTTCCCCGTTTTCCTCCTTAAGCCTGCCGCAAGGATTGGCGCGATTGCCCGAACCTGCCCAATCGTAGAGAATCCGGGCGGGCTGCGGGATCCATGCCCGGACAAGGATGAGGCCGGGCGAACCGGTCCGAGGTTCGAAGCAAAGGAGGAGACGCAATGAAGTCCTTGCTCGCCCTTTCCAGGGTGATCGACGCGATGAACGAGCGCCTGAGCTACATCGCCAACTGGCTGGTGATGCTCTCTTGCCTCATCAGCGCCGGCAACGCTTTCTCCCGCTATGCCTTCGGCGCGAGCTCCAACGCCTGGCTCGAGATCCAGTGGTACATGTTCGCCGGGATGGTGATGCTCGGCACCTCGTACACGCTGAAGAAGAACGAGCACGTGCGCGTCGACATCGTCTTCAGCAACCTCAACACGCGCAGGCAGATCGGCGTGGACATCTTCGGCGCGATCTTCTTCCTGCTGCCGGCCACGCTGATCATGGCGTACCTGTCATGGCCGATCTTCCACAACTCGTGGGTGGAGAACGAGGTCTCGACCAACGCCGGCGGCCTCACCCGCTGGCCGGTGAAGATCTTCATCCCGCTGGGATTCGCGCTGCTGAGCCTGCAGGGCTTTTCCGAGCTGATCAAGCGCTGGGCGATGCTCACCGGGCACATGAAAGCCAACCTGCACTACGAAAGGCCGCTGCAATGATCTCCCGCGAGTTGATGGCGCCCCTGATGTTCGGGGGGCTCGTGGTGTTCATGCTGATCGGGTACCCCGTCACTTTCTCGCTGGCGGCGGTGGGCCTGTTCTTCGGCTTCATCTCGATCCACCTAGGCTTTTTCGACTTCATCCTGCTGCAGGCGCTGCCGGAGCGGGTCTACGGCATCCTTTCGAACGACACGCTGCTGGCGATCCCGTTCTTCACGCTCATGGGGGCGATCCTCGAGCGGTGCGGCCTGGCGGAGGACCTGCTGGATGGCCTAGGCCAGCTGTTCGGCCCGGTCCGCGGGGGCCTGGGCTACGCGGTGATCGTGGTCGGCGCGATCCTCGGCGCGATTACCGGGACGGTGGCCGCTTCGGTCATCGCGATGGGCCTCATCTCGCTACCGGTGATGATGCGCTACGGCTACGACCAGCGGTTCGCCACCGGGGTAATCGCGGCCTCGGGCACGATCACCCAGCTGATCCCGCCCTCGCTCGTGCTGATCGTGCTGGCCGACGTGCTTGGCCGTTCGGTGGGCGACATGTACGCCGGCGCCTGGGGCCCGAGCGTCGTGCAGGTGCTGCTCTTCAGCGCCTACGTGCTCCTCGTCAGCTTCGTGAAGCCGGAATGGGTGCCGGGCATCCCGCGCGAATCGCTCACGCTCCACGGCTGGCCGCTGGTGAAGAAGTGCCTCTGGGGCATCGTGCCTTCGCTGGTGCTGATCTTCCTGGTGCTGGGGACGATCTTCCTCGGGCTGGCGACGCCGACCGAGGCCGGCGCGATGGGCACCGTCGGCGCGATCGTGCTGGCCGTGGTGCATCGGCCGGAGTTCTCGAAGCGCGCGAAAATCGCTTTCTGGATAGGCGCGGTGGCGATCACGGTGATCTCGGTCCCGGAGGCCCTGCTGCTCATGCCGGAAGCGATGCCCCAGGTAGTCCTGGACGCGTCGACCGGATTCCTCGCCACGTTCAAGACGCCGCTGTTCATCGTGTTCTATGCCGGCCTTGCGATGGTGATGCTGGAGTCGGTGCTGATCCCGACGCTGCGCGGCCTGCTGGCGGAGGCCTCCCGCTCGACCATGCGCATCACCGCGATGGTGATCTTCATCCTGATCGGCTCGACGATCTTCACCCTGGTGTTCCGCGGGGTGGACGGCGACCTGTGGATCGAGCACCTCCTGTCGGGGCTGCCCGGCGGCAAGGTCGGGTTCCTGATCTTCGTGAACGTGTTCGTGTTCTTCCTCGCGTTCTTCCTCGATTTCTTCGAGATCGCGTTCATCATCGTGCCGCTGCTCGCGCCGGTGGCGGCCAAGCTCGGCATCGACCTGATCTGGTTCGGCGTGCTGCTGTGCGTCAACATGCAGACCTCCTTCATGCACCCGCCGTTCGGGTTCGCCCTCTTCTACCTGCGCAGCATCGCGCCGAAGGAAATCAAGAGCTCGGCGATCTACTGGGGCGCGATTCCCTGGGTGGTGCTGCAGGTCATCATGGTCGCGATCGTGATCGCCTGGCCGGGGCTGGTGACGGCTTTCCTCGACAAGGGCAACGACGTCGACCCGACCAAGATCAAGATCGAGGTGCCTGCGTCCGACTACGACAAGAAGGAAGGCGCCGAGGAAGAGGCGCCGCCCGATTTCAGCACCCCGGAGAAGAAGTAACCCGGCCCCGCGCGGAAATCGCAGGACGAAAAAAAACCCCGCCGAAGCGGGGTTTTTTCTTGCCCGGAAAGCCTTACTTCTTCGCCGGGGCGGCCGCCTTTGCGGGTGCTGCAGCCGCGGGCTGGCCGATCTTCGAGTTGAAGGCGTAGTTGTCGTAGGTGTTCTCGGCGACGCGGAACCAGAGGAACTGCTCGTCGCGGAACTTCTTCCAGTCGACGTAGATGCGCTTGAAGTGCGGGCTCTTCGCGCCCATCTCCTCGTAC
>JANMDK010000203.1:0-2469 GCA_031376265.1 Pseudomonadota bacterium | reverse complement strand
CATAAGGTTCACCCTTACGGGTATTCCGGACTGTCGTCCATCACGCGGGGGGGCCGCGGGCCGAGTAGGGGCGAGGGAAAAGAGGCACCCTTACGGGGTCCCCGATTCCGGGCTCCCCGGTTCCGGGGTACCGGACTTCGCCAATAACTGGTCTGTCGACCATACCGGGCTTTCGCCTATAACGGTCGTGACGGGCCTTTGTAAGGCAAACGAAACAGGTAGATAATTTAAACCCATGAAGTGTAATGATCGTGCTCGCGAAAGCGAGCCTCTGAAGCGAAGGATCTCGCTATGACCGAACTGGAATTGAAACTCTCGCTGCCAGAGCGCATCGCGAGCCAGGCCCGTGCCGCGGGCCTACTGACCTCGGAGGCGATCGAGGGCCTCGTGCGTGAGGCGATCCGCAAGCAAGCTGCCCATCGGCTGCTGGAAATGGGCAAACGATTTAGAGAATCCGGGCCGGCCGAGATTACCGAGGCGGAACTTGACGAGGAACTGAAGGCCGTGCGCGCCGAGCTTCGCGAGGCCCGTGCGCCTCGTTCTTGACACCAATGTCGTAGTCTCGGCGTTGCTATGGGGCGGGAACCCCGAGCGGCTGATCGCGGCCGCCGGCGAGGGAGCCGTCGAACTGTTCACCCCCGCTTCCCTCCTTGCCGAACTGGCAGGACTGCTTGGTCGGGCGAAACTTGCCGCCCAGCTCGAACGCAAGGGGCTGCGGTCAGAAGAAGTACTCGAGCGCTATCTTGAACTCGCGCAGGTGATCGACACTTCACCCATTGAGGAGCCGCGTCTTCGCGATCCCGATGACGCCGCGGTGCTTGCCTGCGCTGCGGCCGCGCGCGCCGATGCCATCGTCTCTGGGGATGCCGATCTGCAGACGCTCGCCCGTTTTCGAGAAATCGATATCCTCTCGCCCGCCCAAGCGCTCGTGCGCATCAACCTGTAGTCTCGAAAAGAAGCGCAAGGTGCTTTCAGGAGGCCTGCCACTTGTCAGTCCTTCAGTGGGGGATGAGGTTGGGGACGGTGGCGTTCGTCGTCGCGTACTGGTGGGCGACGAAACGTAGCGAAAAGGTAAAAGGTGAAAGTAAGGGCTGTCGGGCCGAAGAAGATCGGGGCCGAGGGCCGCGGTACGAGGGCCGCGTAAAAGTCAAAGGCATTAAAGCTTCTTGCTCTTACTCGGCCCGCGGACCCTGCGTGATGGACGACAGTCCGGAATACCCGTAAGGGTGAACCTCGGCCCTGTTCTGACCGGCTTCGCTGGGTCACCGCTTCCGGCATACCTGTAAGGGTGCACTGCTCACCGCACCTTGCTCAGGCGTTCCGCCATGCGAGTCTGCCAGCCCGGGCCTGTGGCCTTCCAGCGTTCGATCACAGGGGAAAGTCTCGACTTGAAAATCGAAAATAATTCTTTCGATTTTCGAGGTGGTGCCATAGAGTAACGGCATGCTTAACCGTGTTGAATTGACGCGCCGAATCAAGGCGGCGCTCTCCAGGGCGAGGATTGTCGTGCTGGTTGGGCCCCGGCAGGTGGGGAAGACGACGCTCGCAAGGTCCTTTTTGCCCCCGGACGATCCGAACTATCTGGACCTCGAAAATCCGGAGGTCGAGGCACTGCTCGCACAATCGATGACCGCGCTCCAGGCCCGGCGCGGCCTGGTCGTGATTGATGAGGTTCAGCGTGCGCCAGAAATATTCAGGACATTGAGGGTGCTCGCCGACAGGCAGAGCCTGCCCGCGAAATTCCTCCTCCTCGGCAGCGCTGGCCCGGCGCTCCTGAAACCATCGAGCGAAGCGCTCTCAGGGCGTGTTGAGATCATCGAGATTGCCGGCTTCAACCTCGGCGAAACCGGGGTTCATGACATGAGCACGCTATGGCGGCGGGGAGGGTTCCCGCTTTCCTTTACCGCACGAACGGAAGAAGACAGCCGGGTATGGCGTCAGCAATTCGTGTCTTCTTTTCTTGAACGAGATCTTCCACAATTAGGATTGAACGTTCCGGCGCCGGCAATGCGCCGGTTCTGGGCCATGCTTGCGCATTACCATGGCCAAACATGGAATGCAGCCGATCCAGCGCGCTCGCTTGGCGTCTCGGAACCGACCGTCCGCAAGTACCTTGATTGGCTAACCGGGACTTTCATGGTTCGCCAATTGCAGCCTTGGCATGAAAACATCGGGAAACGCCAGGTGAAGGCGCCAAAAATCTATTTTCGTGATTCGGGACTTCTGCACGAGTTGCTCGGGATCCGGGACGAACAGGCGTTGGCGATGCATCCGCGCTCCGGGGCTTCGTGGGAGGGGTTTGCCATCGAGCAGATCCTGCGCATTGCGGGGCCCGATGAAGCCTATTTCTGGGCTACCCACGCTGGCGCCGAGCTTGATTTGCTGATGTTCAAACACGGGATGCGGGTGGGTGTTGAATTCAGGCGCGTGGATGCCCCGAAAATGACCCCTTCCATGCTGACCGCCTTG
>JANMDK010000046.1:0-1912 GCA_031376265.1 Pseudomonadota bacterium | reverse complement strand
CACCAGCGGCCCGAAGGTGGTGGAGGTGCCCAGAAGGCCGATGACCACGCCGTGGATGAGCACGAACATCCACAGGCTGGTGGCCGCGGAAGCAAGCGCAAGGCCGCCGGCCAGGCAGACCGCGCCGAGCATGATCGGCTTCATGATGCCGAACCGGTCGGAGAAGCGCCCCATCAGGATGCCCCCGATCGTGAAGCCCACCATCGTGGCCGTGTAGGGCAACGAGGCGTCCGCGCGGCTGGCGCCGAACTCGGCCTGGATCAGCGGCAGCACCACCGTGACGGAATACATGCCGCAGGTACCCAACGCCATGAGCAGCACCGCCGCGGCAAGGCGCTGCCACGCGTAAGTGGATTCGACGCCGTGGTCGTGCAATGGATGCTTTTCCATATCCGACATATCAATTGGCTGGAGAGCGGCTACCTTAGCCACTCTGCGGAAATGAAAGTGGGTAAAAGTTCCGCAGCGCGAGCCGCGGCGCTTACTTCGCGGGGGCCGGTGCCGCTGGCGCCGGCGCTGCGGCCTGCGGCGGCGGGGTGTTCGGCACCGCCATGCAGACGCCGCGGACGTGCTTCTGGAACCCGCCCGGGACGATCACCCGGCGGCTGGCGAGCTCGCAGCCCTCGAGCGACTCGTAGGGCACGCGCACGCTGAAGTTCTGGCCGTTGCACAACTGCCCGGCGCCGGTGGCGCCGATGCATCCCTCGATGATGAGGAGGAGGTAATACGAAAGGTTGAGGACCATGGGGCCGCCTTCTCTTATGGTTGGGCTTCTTGTACTGCGCCGCATGATAAACCAGCCCGGCGAGCGGGTCTCGCCGCGGCGCAACCGGTGTAGGCTGGAGGTCGCTCGATTCGTGAAACTTTGTCCTCGGGGAGAAAGAATGCGCACGCTGTCCCGCCTGGCCCTCTCGCTCCTCGCCGCCGCCGCGCTTGCCGGGGCCGTTGTGCCCGAATCGGCACGCGCGCAGGCCTACCCGTCGAAACCGGTGCGCCTCGTGGTGGGTTTCCCGCCGGGCGGGCCCGCCGACCTGTTCGCCCGCGTGCTCGCGCAGGGACTCGCCACGGCCTTCGGCCAGCCGGTGATCGTCGAGAACAAGGCCGGCGCCGGGGGCGTGGTCGGTGTCGACTCGGTGGCGAAGGCCGCGCCCGACGGCTACACGCTGGCGATGAACAGCTTTTCGTCGGTCGCGCTGTCGCCGTTCTCGATGAGCAGCATGCCCTACGACCCTAAAAAGGATCTCGCACTGATCACCACCGTGGTGCGCGTGCCCGAGGTGCTCGTCGTGCATCCTTCGCTGCCGGCCAACAGCTTCGCCGAGCTGATCGCACATGCCAGGGCGAATCCTGGCAAGGTCAACTTCGGCTCCGCGGGTTCGGGCAGCATCACGCACCTTGCGGGCGAGTTGCTGAAAGCCGAGGCGCAAGTCGACTTGGTGCACGTGCCTTACAAAGGCGCGGCGCCGGCGGTCAACGACCAGCTCGGCGCCCAGGTGCAGATGGGCATCTTCGACGTGCCGGTGGTGCTGCCGCATATCCGCTCGGGCAAGCTGCGGGCTCTGGCGGTGACCAGCGCAAAACGCGCGCCTTCGCTGCCCGAGGTGCCGACCACCGGCGAGGCGGGCTTCCCGCGGGTCAATTCGGACAACTGGTATGGGCTCGTGGCGCCGATCGCGACGCCGCCGGAGGTCCTCAGGCGCATTCACGCGGCGGCGATCGAGGCGCTCAAGTCGCCCACGGTGACCGAGCAGTTCGGCAAGGTGAGCGGAACGTCGGCGCCGTCGACGCCGGAGGAGTACGCGGCATTCCTCGCGACCGAGCAGGCTAAGTGGGGCGCGATCATCAAAGCGATCGGATTCAAGGAATAAAAGGAATAAAAGGGGCCAGGCTCAAAATAAATTAAAGGGGCCAG
>JANMDK010000045.1:0-13131 GCA_031376265.1 Pseudomonadota bacterium | reverse complement strand
CTCGGTGCCGTAGACGATGAGGCAGGCCGAGCGGTGACCGCCGGCGTCGCCGCCTTGCGCATGACCCGCTGACACGGCGGCCATGAGGCGGTCCTCGAAAAGCTGGCCCTCGCTATCCAGCCATGCGCGATTCATCTCCGGGACCACTTTGTCGGTCAGCAGGATGTTGCCCATGACCACGTAGTTCTCGCCGGTGACCGCGCTGGTGTGCGTCTTGCAATGCGCACCCGAATACACCGCGCTGCGCCCGTGCCGGTCGACGATGCCGATCTGCCGATACTCGAAATGGTCGTCCGACTCGCCTAGCTCGCGCAGCACTTTTTCAGGCGAGTGGCCGAGCGTGAGCAACTCGATCGCGAGCGGGCCGAGGCCGGGATCGGTGTAGGCCTGGGTGCTGACCGCGCCGACGTTGGCGCGGATGAAAGGGCAGCGGCCGCCGACGGAGAGGGGATTGGTCGATTGCGCGATGCCGAGCAGGCCGGTCTTCGCGTCGCGCGCGACGATGGTGAATGTCATGGGAGGCTTTTCTCGTTTGGTTACCGGTAGGGGTTGGCTTTGAGGCCGAGCTTTTCGAGGTAGGCCTTTTTCGGCTCCACCGAGCCCGGGTCGAGGGTGCGCTTTTCGTAATAGCCGATCAGCGGCTTGAAAAAATCCAGGTCGTGGCGCAGCTGGCCGATCGGCTCGGCGGCCACGTCGACGCGAAGGTTTACCAATGGGAACTCGTGGCGGCCGAAGACGACGATCGCCGCCGAAGTCTGGCCTTCCTCCTGCCCGCCCGCATCGCGCCCGGCTTCGAGCGCGCGCATGAAGCGCTCCTCGAGCTCTTCGCCTTCGGCTTTCCTGAAGGCTGCCGACATCGCGTGCACGACTTTCTCGCCGACCAGGACGTTGCCGGTGGCGATATGGTCGGGCTCGACGACTTCGCCGGCCCACGAGCGCGTCTTGTTGCCGGTGCGCACCGCGGAATTTCCGTAGGCGTCGAGGATCGCAAACTGGCGGTACTCGAAATACTTGTCGCCTTCGCACAGGTCCTTGAGCACCTTCTCCGGCGTGTGGCCGAACTCGACGAGCTTCCTGGCGACCTGCAGTCGGCGGTAGTCGCCGTGCGCCTGGATCGTGAACACCGCCTTGCCGGGCACGAGGTCGGTGATGCGCCAGCCGACGGCCGGCGTGCTGGTCGCCTGGCAGAAGCCCATCTTTTGGGTGCGCGGACAGCGCCCCAGGATCGAGAATGTCATTTGAGCCTCTGGGTTATTCGAACTTGATGCCGGCGGTCTTCACCACGCGGGCCCACTTCAGCTGGTCCTTCTCCAGGAACCCGTTCATCTCCTCGGGCGAAGCCGACGGCGCCGCATCCATGCCGGCGGTCGCCAGGCGCTCGCGCACGTCCGGAGCGTTCAGCACCGCAGTGAGCTCCTTGTGCAGGCGCATGATGATCGGGCGCGGCGTCTTCGCCGGCACGAGGAAGCCATACCAGTTCGAATACTCGAAGCCGGGCAGGCCGGACTCGGCCACGGTCGGGGTGTCCGGCAGTTGCGTCGAGCGCTTGAGGGTGCTGACGGCAAGCGCGCGCAGCTTTCCGGTCCGCACCTGCGGAAGCGCCGACGGGTCGGAGAAGAAATAGTCGGTCTGGCCGCTCTGGATCGCGGCCATGCCCATCACGCCGCTCTGGTAGGGCACGTGCAGCGTATCGATCCCCGCCATCTGCTTGAAGAGCTCGCCGGCCAGGTGCTGCGAGTTGCCGATGCCGGCCGAGGCGTACTGCATTGCGCCGGGCTTGGCCTTGGCCGCGACGATCAGGTCGGCGACCGTTTTGTAGGGCGAATTCGCCGCGACCACCATGATCGGCGTCAGCAGCACGCCCTGCGTGACCCAGGCGAAGTCCTTGAGCGGGTCGTAGTTGAGCTTGCGGCCCGAGCCGCCGGCGACCGAGAGCGGCGCCGGCGTGCCGAGCAGGATCGAGTAGCCGTCCGGCGGCGAATGCGCGACGTTGTCCGCGCCGATGATGCCGGTGGCGCCGACCCGGTTGTCGACGATCACCGACTGGCCGATGTTGGCGGTGAGCTTCTGCGCGACGATGCGCGCCATGATGTCCGGCCCGCCGCCGGCGGCGAAAGTGACGACGATGCGGATCGGGCGGGACGGGAAGTTGTCTTGCGCGCCCGCGATTGGGGCGGTGAGTGCGGCCAACGCGGCGAAGGCGGCGGAAATCAGTTTCGAGATGCTCATTTGGGGCTCCGATTGAAGGGGCAATTCCTCTTCTGTGCAGAGTCGCTTCGCGCGGGCCCGGTGGCAAGGGCCGTTTCGCATCGTCCTATCGCGCGCGTTTCGCTGGCTTGCGCGCGCGGGACTCGAGCACCGCACAGACGGCAGCGGTGTCCGCCTTGCCCAGGCCTTTGCAGATTGCCTCGTCGTAAACCGCCCGGGAAGCCTGGAACAGCGGCGCCGGGCTGCCGAGCGCGGCAAGATGCTGCGCGATGATCGCCATGTCCTTCTGCCAGATCTCCACGCGCATGGTGGCGTCGCGGTAGCTGCGGCTGGCCATCATCGGGCCGCGGACCTGCAGCATGCGCGAGGCGCCGGCACCGTCGCCGAGCACCCTGACCGCCGTCTTCGCATCGAGGCCCGACTTTCGCGCCATCAGAACCGCCTCGGCCGCAGACACGTTATGAATCGCGACCAGCAGGTTGGCGGCGAATTTCATCTTCGAGCCGTTGCCGAACCTGCCGAGGTCGTAGCTCGCGCGCGAAAAGCCGGCGAAGACTTTCGCGCAGCGCTTGATCGCGGCGGCCGGTCCGCTGGCGTAAATGACGAGATCCTTCGCGCGCGCTTGCGCGCCGGTGCCGGAGAGCGGGCAGTCGAGCAGGGTGATGCCGCGCCTGGCGAGACGCTTCCTCGCCGATTCCTTGTCCGGGATCGGCAGCGTGCTCGTTTCGATGACGACCTGCAGCGCCTTGCCGGCGGAGAGAATTTCCGCGCTCACCGAGCCCAGCGCCTTCGCCGAGGGCAGCGCAGTGATGACGAATTCGCAGGCCGAGGCCACTTGCGATACGTCCTTGGCTACGGTGCCGCCGTTCCTGCGATGGCGCGCGCGACAGGACGCGAGCGGATCCCAGCCGATGACCTCGAACCCCGCGGCGGAAAGATTCGCCGACATGGCCGAGCCCATGATGCCCAGCCCCACCATGCCGACCCGTGGGCGCGCCCCCCGACGCGCCACGGTGTTTACAGCCCGGCTTGCGAGATGAACTTCGGGTTGAGGTAGGCCTCGATCGCCTCGGTGCCGCCCTCCGAGCCGTAGCCCGAATCCTTCACGCCGCCGAACGGCACTTCGGGAATCGCGAGGCCGAGGTGGTTGATGGTGATCATGCCGGTCTCGACCGACGAGGCGATCGCGTTGGCCGTCTTCGCCGACTTGGTCCACGCGTAAGCCGCGAGGCCGAACGGCAGCCGGTTGGCTTCGGCGACCGCGTCGTCGAAAGTCTTGAACGGGTTCATGATCGCCATCGGGCCGAAGGGCTCGTCGTTCATCGCCTTGGCGTCGTTCGAGAGCTCGGTGATCACCGTCGGCTCGTAGAAGTTGCCTTCCTTGCCGATGCGCTTGCCCCCGGTGCGCACCTTGCCGCCGTGCTTCTTCGCGTCCTCGACGTTGGCTTCCATCGCGGTTGTGCGGCGCGGGTTGGCCAGCGCGCCCATCGTTACGCCAGACTCCATGCCGTTGCCGACCTTGAGCGCCTGCGAGGCTTCGACGAACTTGTCGACGAACTTGTTGTAGACGCCTTCCTGCACCAGGAAGCGAGTCGGCGAGACGCACACCTGGCCGGCGTTGCGGTACTTGCTGCCGGCCATGGTCTTGGCCGCGAGGTCGATGTCCGCGTCGTCGAAAACGATGACCGGCGCATGGCCGCCGAGCTCCATCGTGACGCGCTTCATGTGCTGGCCGGCCAGCGCAGCCAGTTGCTTGCCGACGACGGTGGAGCCGGTAAATGAGATCTTGCGGATTATCGGGTGCGGGATCAGGTACTGCGAGATTTCCGCCGGCACGCCGTAGACGAGGTTGACCACGCCGGCCGGGACGCCGGCATCGGCGTAGGCGCGGATCAGTTCGGCGGGAGAGGCAGGCGTCTCTTCCGGCGCCTTGATGATGATCGAGCAGCCGGCGGCGAGTGCCGCCGACAGCTTGCGAACGATCTGGTTGACCGGGAAATTCCACGGCGTGAAGGCTGCGACGGGGCCGACCGGCTCCTTGACCACGAGCTGGTACACGCCCTCGGCCCGCGCCGGGATCACGCGGCCATAGGTGCGGCGGGCCTCTTCGGCGAACCAGTCGATGGTGTCGGCGCCGGCGAGGATTTCCATTTTCGCCTCGGCGACGGTCTTGCCCTGTTCCTGCGTCATCAGCGGCGCGATCGCGTCAGCGCGCTCGCGCAGCAGGCTGGCGGCCTTGCGCATCATCTTCGAGCGCTCGAAGGCCGAGATCTTTCGCCAGGTGTTGAAGCCTTTCTGCGCGGCTTCGAGCGCGCGGTCGAGGTCGGCTTTCTCGGCATGCGCCAGCCGGCCGATTTCCTTGCCGGTGGCGGGATTGACGACGGGCATCGTGCGGCCGGAGGCGGCGTTGCACCACGCGCCGTCGATGTAAAGCTGGGTGTTTGGGTACATGGGGGCTTCGTTCAGGTAGGCGGCGGGGCGCCGGGAGCGCGAAGCGTACCGCGAAATATCCCCCAACGCGCGCCGGTTTGCGGCCGTTTCAGCCGATTCCTTGCGGCGATGCAACCCGGTGGTATAAATTGGGATTCCCCGCAAAAAGCACACCGAATCCAATGAGCGACAGAGACAAGCCCGCCGACCCCGATCCCGATGCCACCGTGTCGATGCCAGCGCGCAAGCCCGTCAAGGACGAAGACGCAACCGTGGCGATGACGCGCGACGCGCTCGTAAAACCCGTCGAAGACGACGACGCGACGGTGACCAACCTGACCCGCGACGCGCTGCTCAAGCCGCCGCTCGACGATGACGCCACGGTCAGCATCCCGCCCGGCGGGTTGAGGGCCGAAGCCGCTGCGGAAGCCGCGGCTGCGATCGGCGCGCCCATGGCCACGCCGGCCGCATTCAAGGCGGAAGCCGCGGGAACGCCACCGTCGCCGCCGCCCGAAATCCTCGTCGCGGCGCCGTCGCGCATGCCGATGATCGCCGGCGGGATCGTCGTCCTGCTGGTCTTGCTGTATTTCATGTTCGGCGGCGAAAAACGCGCGCCCACGGATTCCAAGGCGCCGGCGCCTTCCGCTTCTTCGACGTCGCCGGCACCAGCGCCTGCGGCACCGACGCCTCCGGCGGCACCTGCGCCGACCGCTTCGACGCCTCCGGCCTCTGCGCCGGCCGCGCCGCCTGCTTCGACTTCGCCGTCGGCGCCTGCGGCTTCGGCGCCCGCGCCGTCCGCGCCGGCAGCATCCGCGCCTTCGGCTGCCGGCGGCTCGTCGAAACTGGGCGAGCTGCTTGCCGCGGACATCAAGCGCGGCACGGTCGTCGTCGCGGACGAGGGCGGCGGGCAGACGATCACCATTCCGCTGACGCACCAGTTCGCTTCGGGCGGTTCGGAGCCCGAGCCCAAGCTGCGCGCAATCCTGCTCAGCGTTGCCGCTGCGCTCGACAAGGCCCCGGGATCGATCGTGGTCACCGGGCATGCCGACGCGACGCCTAGCAGCAATGCCAAGTTCCCCTCGAACCAGGCGCTCTCCGCTGCGCGGGGCGAGGCTGCGGCGAAAGTGATGGCCACCAAGCTGCGCGACAAGAAGCGCATCTCCAGCGACGGCGCGTCGGACTCGAAGCCGATCGCGCAAGGCGATTCGACCGAAGCCCGCGCAAAGAACCGCCGCGTGGTGATCGTCCTCAAGCCGTCCTGACGAAGCGCTCGCTCGACCGCATCCTGCAGTCGCAGGGCTTCGGCACGCGCAAGGCGTGCCAGGCCCTGGTCGCGAGCGGCGAGGTGTCGGTCGACGGCGTTCCTGTCACCGACCATCGCCTGGAGTTTCAGACCCAAGGGCTGGCATTTTCGGTTCATGGCGAGCCCTGGGTTTTCCACGAGCGTCTCTATCTCGCGTTGAACAAGCCTTCCGGCTACGAGTGCTCGCGAAAACCCAGCCACCATCCCGGCGTGATGTCGCTATTGCCTGAGCAATTCACCTGGCGCGAAACGCAATCGGTCGGCCGTCTGGACCATGACACCACGGGGTTGTTGCTGCTGTCGGACGACGGCGCTTTCATCCATGCGCACACCTCGCCAAAGCGGCAGGTGCCGAAAACCTACCTCGCCACGACCGAGGCGCCGGTCACGCCGCAGTTGGTCGAAGCGCTTCTCGCCGGCGTGAAGCTCGAAGACGAGCCGGCGCCGATCGGCGTGACCGAATGCCGGCCGCTCGATTCGCATCGCCTCGAAATCGTGCTCGAGCAGGGCAAGTACCACCAGGTCAAGCGCATGCTCGCCGCGGCCGGCAACCACTGCAGCGCCTTGCACCGGAGCTCGATCGGCGGCCTGGCCCTGGCCTCGCTGGACCTCGACGAAGGCGAGTGGTGCTACCTGGACGAGGCCGCCTGCGCGCTGCTCGGCAACCGCCGCGGGGGGTGAAACCGCAAGGGGTCAAACCGCAAGGGTCTAGCCCCAAGGGTCTAACCCATCGCGGCCCGGTGGTATCCTTCGCGCAGATAACAGGAGAGGGTCCATGGCAGAGCAGAAAATGGTAGATCCCAACAACGTAGTCATGACCGGCGAGAATTCGTTCATCCGCCTGTCGGACGACGGCGGAAAGACCATCGCCGACCGCACCAGCCACTGGCGCGTGCTGTGGTCGCCGGCCGGGCAGGGCCACGTGCTCTTCATCGACAGCCCGCTGGTGGGCAAGGGCCCGCGTGTCTATTCCGACAACATCGGCATGACGCGCTTCCTCCAGCGCACGATCGAATCGCTGCTGCACAAGCCTTTTGCCGACGAGTCGCTCCCGGTCCAGGATGCGGAGTTCGAGCGCGCCGGCGATTCGCTGAGCACGGTGGAAGAGCGCGTCAGCTCGGACGACGGCGAGATCATCCTGTCGTGGTGGGACCTCATGGCGCCCTTCGTCCTCACTATGCCGCCCGGCGCCATGGACCGGCCGATCGGTGTCTACAGCACTTTCCTGCCCGCGCGTGGTGCGCAGCTCGCGGTCAACGGCGAGGCGGCGACCGCGAAAGTCTTCCTGCAGGACAGGTCCGGGAAAGCATCGTCAAGTTGTGTGCTGGCGTGGTCCGAGACATGGACGCGCCCTGCCTGAAAGACGCCGGCTTCTCTAGAATAGAGCCCGATGAGCGACAACAAAAAATTTCCGCCGGGCTCGGACCCAGACGCAACGCTCAGCAGTCCCCTCGTCCCGCCGGCCGCGGACCCTGAGGCGACGCTTAGCGCGCCATTCATCAAGGATCCCGAGCAGACGATTACGTCGCGGGACCTCGATTTCGACTTATCGGAACCGCCGGGGCCCGATCCCGCTCCTGCGTCGAAACCCGCGCCGAAACCAGAACCCGGTGCCGCGAAGGAAGACGATCCCGAAGCGACTTTCAGCGGCCCGCTCCCGAAGTTCGATCCCGATACGACGATCTCGAGCCCGATGGGCTTGCGGCGACGCGCGAATCCTTTCGCACCCAAGGCGCTGCCTGAAGCGCTCCAGGCCAACCTCGCCGCGCTCGGCGGGCTGAACCAGCTCGTTGCGTTCGCGAACCCGATCCTCAGCGCGGTGCCGCAGATCGCCGCGGCGCGGGAGCACCCCGATCCGGGCAGGCTCAAGGAAACGCTGCAAGACCTCATCGAGGCGTTCGAAGCCGGAGCGTCCAAGTCGGGCGAAACCGCGGAGACAGTCGAGGCGGCTGTTTTCGCGCTCTGCTGTTTATGCGACGACGCCGCGGCCTCGACACCCTGGGGCAAGGACTGGATCGCGCTTGGCTTGCAAAAAGCAATGCGCGGCGACGCCACCGGCAGCGAGGAATTCTTTTCGCTGGTCGCCGAAAGGCAGCAGAAGCCGCAGGAGAACGCCGACCTGCTCGAGCTCCTCTACATTTGCCTCGCGCTCGGATTCCAGGGCCGCTATCGCGGCGCCGACGGGGCTGCGGAGCCGGGCGAGCTCAAGCGGATCCGCTCGGAGCTGCATGCGCTGATCACCAGGCGCCGCGGGCGTCCCTCGGGACTGTCCGAGCGCTGGCGTCCGGCGGGTCCGGGCGCGGTAGCCGCGTTGCGTCACGCGGCGCCGGAATCCTCCGCGATTCCCTGGCGCATGATTGCCGCGCCGGTCTCCGCGCTGGTCGTTCTCGTGATTGCGTACAAGGCGTTTCAGCGAAGCGATCCGCCGCCGATCGTGGTGCCGCCTGTGCCGCCGGTAGCGGAAGCGCCGGCAACAACTCCAGTGGTTGCGCCGGTGTCGGCCGCGCCTGCGGTGACGCCTGCGCCGGAGCCCGTGCTCAGCACGCAGCAAGCGCTCGAAAAGGAACTCGCGCCCGAGGTGAAGGGCGGGATCATCACGCTGGCCACGGACGCCGGCCGCACCATGATCACTTTTCGCGACGACCGGCAGTTCCCGTCGGGCACCATCGAGCCTTCCGCGGCCATCAAGGCGCTCATCGAGCGAGTCGCCGCGGCGCTCGAGGGCACTGGCGGCCCGGTGCTTGTTCGCGGGTACTCCGACAACGCGCCGCTCAAGGCCGGGGCGTTTGCATCGAACGCCGAGCTGTCCGCAGCGCGAGCCAAGGCGATCGCGGCCATGCTGGCGGCCAAGGTCAAGCAACCGCAGCGCGTGAGCAGCGAAGGCGTCGGTGAAGCCAACCCGATAGCGCCGAACGACAGCGCCGGGAATCGCGCCAGGAACCGGCGCATTGCAATCCTGGTGGGGCCGTGAGCATGAGCGAAGACAACGCCGCCGCAGCGCCCGTCGATCCTCGCATGCAGCTGTTCAAGCGCATGGCCGAGCTCGGTCCCCAGGACGTCTCTGACGAGCGCGCGGCGCAAAGCATCGCTGAACTGCGCGAGCAATTCGAGGCCTCGACCAGCGCGATCGTCGAAGGACGCGTCAAGCGCGCCGACGGCAGCGCGCTGCCGGTCGACGAAGTCCCGTGGTACGTGGTGGTCGGCGCGCCGGGCTCGGGCAATTCGACGGCGCTGCAGAATTCGGGCCTGCATTTCCCGCTCCAGGGTGAAGGCACCAAGGCGCAGGTCACCGGCGTCGGCGGCACGCGTTATTGCGAGTGGTGGTTCAGCGACGAGGCGGTGTTCGTCGATACCGCCGGGCGCTATGTCGCCCACGAATCGCGCAACCTCAAGGACTCGCTTGCGGGGAGCGCCTCGTGGCACGCTTTCCTCGGCCTGCTCAAGGCGCAGCGGCCCGACAAGCCCATCAGCGGCGCCATCGTGACGGTGAGCGTCACGGACCTGCTGCTGTGGACCAAGCCCGAGCGCCAGCAGTTCTCGGCGCATGTGCGCATGCGCCTCTCGGAGCTGTACGCGGGGCTCAACACGCGCTTTCCGGTGTACCTCGTCGTCACCAAGATGGACCTGCTGGCCGGCTTCATCGAAATGTTCGGCGACCTCGACGACTCGGCGCGCTCGCAGGTCTGGGGCACCACGTTCGACGTCGCCCTCGACCCGATGGATATCTCGCGCAATTACGCGGCCGACTTCGCGCAGCTGCAGGATCGCCTGTACGCAGAGATGCTGAGCCGCCTCGAAGGCGAGGCCGATCCCGCGCGCCGCGCGGCGATCTACCGCTTCCCGCAGCAGTTCCATGCGATCGGCCCGCTGGTGCAGGAATTCATCGGCATGGCGTTCTCGATGCAGCTGGACCACACCCCGACCCTGTTGCGCGGTGCGTATTTCGTCAGCGCTGCGCAGGTAGCCAAGCCGATCGACCGCGTCATGCGCACGCTCGAGCGCGCCTTCAAGGTCGAGCACCGCGAAGTCGAGGCGAGCGGCCCGTCCAAGAGTTTCTTCATGACCCGCCTGCTGCGCGAAGTCATGTTCCAGGAGGCGGAGCTGGTCGTCGACGGTACCCTCGGCGGGAACACGTCCGGTCGCTCGCCGGCCACCGTCCTACGCTGAAGCGCGCGCGGCCTCCAGGAAACCCAACAGCAATTCCGTCACCCGCGCCGGCTGCTCCTGCTGCACCCAGTGCCCGGCGCCTTCCACCAGGTGGCTGCCGCGCCATTGGGTACAGACCGGGGTGCAGGCCGTCGCCTGCATCTTCTCGAATTCGCCGGGTTTCTGGAAAGTGCCCCAGTCGCTCCTGCCCGCAATGAAGGTGGACGGCACGTCGATCGTCTTCCCCGAATAAACCTGCATCTCGGGCGTGAACCGGCCGGTGGTGCGCGCGCGATACCACTGCAGCCCGCCCTGGAAGCCGGTCCTCGCGTATTCGGCGGTGTAGACCGCGAGCTCGGAGTCGGTAAGCCACTTGCAACGCGAGACTTCCTCGGCCGAGGGCAGGTGCGGCGCAACCGATTCGGCCATGCCCTTGCCCAGGTCCATCGTGTAATAGCGGGGCAGCTTGGCGATTTCGCCTGCGGTCCACGATTCGAGGCGATACGGCGCGTTGCCTTTCCAGTCGGCGCTTTTCATGTGGTAGTAGGCGCGAAGGAAGGCGTGCAGGCCCTGCGGGCAGTTGCGCATTTCGGCATCGGCGCCGGGCTCGGAGTAGTACCACTGGTAATGCTTGCGCGGCGGGATGAGCGCGGCGAGATTGGCGTGGATCGGATCCGGCGACTCGGGCTTCACGCCGCCCGGCTGGTCGAAGGGCAGGGCCGGCGGCCCGCCGAATGGGGAGCTCATCAGCGCCATCGAGCGGAAGACGTCGGGCCGCATCAACGCGCACCAGGCCGCGACCGGCGAGCCGAAATCGTGTCCGATCACGCCGGCCACCGAGCGGTAGCCGAGCGCTGAAACCAGCCCCAGCGCATCGCGCACCAGATTGAAGAGGCGAAACGTTGCCAGATCGCCCTCGTAGCGATTGTCCCAACCCGTGGTGCGCCCATAGCCGCGCTGGTCCGGCGCGATCACGTGATACCCGGCTGCGGCAAGCGGCAGCATGACCTTGCGCCAGCTGTAGGCGAGTTCAGGGAATCCGTGCAGCAGGAGGAGCGCGGGCTTGCCCGGCGCTTTTTCGCCGGCTTCGAGTACATGCATCGTGAGCCCGTTGATGCCGCTCACCAGCCGCGAGCGGATGCCGGCCGGCAGCACGCCCGGCCCGAACGCAGTGACTTCGTTCCCGACTTCTCTCATTGGGGTGCTCCTTGCCTGCGGACGCCGCGCCGGAAGTGCAGGATAGCCAGCACCAGCGCGGCCGCCTGCAGCGTTGCGCAGAAATAGAACGGCGCCCCGATGCGCCAGTCGCCCTTCGGGTAGTGCGACACCATCGCGAGCAGCGCCGCGCCGATCACCGGCGCGACGACCGCCATGAGGCTGTTGAGCGAGCTGACCGCGCCGAGCGTGCGGCCCTGGTTGCGCTCGTCCGCCGCGACCGAGATGATGCTCTGGATCGAGGCGGCTACGGTGGCGCCGAGGATGTTCACGAAGATCACCGCGAACATCATCCAGCCCTCGGTCGCCGCGCCCCAGAAAACATAAGCCAGCGTGGAAGACACCAAGCCGATCACGGCGAGCTTCTGCGGCGTAAAGAGCTTGAGCAGCCGGCCGAGCAGGAATCCCTGCACGATCACCGACATGATGCCCACTGCGGCCAGCGACCAGCCGTTCTCCTTCGGGCCCCAGCCGAACTTGAAGGTCGTGTACAGCACCCAGCAGGTGTACAGCACGAACTGGGCGAGGCCGCTGCAGGCGATCACCGCGACAAGCAGGCCGACATCCTTGAGCCTGGTAAGCGCCTTGAGCGAGGTGACCGGGTTGGCCGATTTCCAGGCGAAAGGATGGCGCTTTTCCGGCGGCAGCGACTCCGGCAGCACGAGCCAGCCGTAGAGCAGGTTGACGAGCGCAAGCGACCCGGCCACGAAGAAAGGCAGCTGGAGGTCGATGTCGCCGAGGATGCCGCCGATGACCGGCCCGAGGATGAATCCCAGCCCGAACATGGCGCCCAGCAGCCCGAAGCGCTTGGCGCGCAGTTCCGGCGGTGTGATGTCGGCCACGTAGGCGTTGGCCACGGCCTGGTTCGCCTGCATCGCGCCGCCCACCAGGCGCACCACGATCAGCATCCAGAGCGCTGTCGCCAGCCCGGTGAAGAAGAAGTTGAGCGCCAGCCCGCAGAACCCGAGCAGCAGCACCGGCCGCCGCCCGTAGGCGTCCGACAGCGCCCCGAGAAAGGGCGAGCCGAAGAAGTTGGCGATCCCGAAGGCAAAAGCGACCGCCCCGTACCAGAAGGCCTGGTCCGCCTGGGAGGCGGTGAAGCTGCCCACCAGCGCAGGGAGGACCGGGATGATCAGGCCCAGCGAGACCATGTCGATCAGCACCGTGAGCATGATGAAGGGCATCGCGGCCTGGCGCTCGGGGTGCTCCGAAGGTGCGTGAGGTGCAGTCAAGGCGGGTCCCGGTGTACTATTGCAAAAAAAAACGGACATCTCGCGATGCCCGTTCCCCTTCGACAGGGCGCCCATTGTAGCAATGCGGGGCGGACCGCGGGCGCGCAGGCACCCGCAAAAGTAAGTAACTTGCCGCAGGCCGTCGCCGTTTGTCAGGCAGCGTACTGAAGGCCGCACGGTGCAGGCGCAGGCTGCACATCCACAGGACAGGAGCGGACATGGAAGGAACACGGGCAAGCGACGAGGTGATCGACGAAATCGCCCTGATCGCAATGCTGCGGCAGGATTCGGAAAGGCACGGAGGCGGTGCTTCGGCCGGACCCGAAGCGCTGCGCAAGCTGCACGAAATCAGGGACCGTGAGCAGAAGGCGATGCAGGAAGCCGCCGACAAGACCGTTCACCAGGCCAACCTCGAAGCGGTCGCCAACGAAATCCGCAAGGTCCAGCACCTCAGCGGCAGTGCCAACCGCGGCGGCGGAGGCGGCGACAGGCATGCGCGCCCGCGTCCCCAGCAGCAGCAACAGCGCAAGGAAGGCGGCGGTGGCGGGGGTGGGGGCAACGGCGGCAATGGCGGTGGCGGCGGGCAGCACCACAACA
>JANMDK010000082.1:0-13605 GCA_031376265.1 Pseudomonadota bacterium | reverse complement strand
GCCAGGCCCAGCGCACAGGGGCAGGTCACCATGAGGACCGCGATTGCCGCCCACGGGGCGCGCGAAGGATCGATCGCACTCCACGCGAGGAGCGTTGCCACGGCAACGGCAAGCACGAGCCAGGTCAGCAGCCGCGCAATGCGGTCCGCGGCTTCGACCAGCTGCGGCTTGCCGGCGGCGGCGCGCTCGATGAGCCGCCCGATCGCGGCAGCCTGCGTGTCGAGCCCCGCGTGCGTGACGCGCATGACCATCGGCTGCTCGATATTGATGGAGCCGCCGATCAGCGCAGAGCCGGTCGCTTTTGGCACCGGGCGGGACTCGCCGGTCAGCAGCGACTCGTCTGCGCTGCCGAGGCCGGACTCGACGGTGCCGTCCGCGGGCACCGGCTCTCCCGGCGCGACCAGCACGCGATCGCCGGTCCGCAGGTCATGCGCTGCGACGCGATGGCCGCTCGAATCGCTTTGCGCAGCAAGCCGGAAAGCGGACGCCGGCATCCAGCGCGCGAGGTGGTCCAGGCCCGCGGCGGCCTTGCGCCGCGCCGAAAGCTCGAGGTGGCGTGCGGCCAGCAGCAGGAAAGCGAGCATCGAGACCGAATCGAAATACACCTCGCCGCCACCGGACAGCGTGGCCCAGGCGCTTGCGCCGAATCCCGCGAGGATGCCGAGCGAAACGGGCACGTCGATGCCCATGCGCCCGGCGCGCAGGTCGGCAAGTGCCGACCGGAAGAAGGGACCGCAGGCGAAGACGATTACGGGTAGCGTGAGGACCAGGCCGGCCCAGCGCATGACCTGCTCGGCTTCCGCGCTCAGCGTCCCGGTGTCGTCCACGTAGCGCGGAAACGCGTACATCATGACCTGCATCGCGCTGAACCCGGCGACAAAAAGGCGCCACAGCGAGGCGCGCTGCGCCTTCGTCTCCTCAGCACGCTGCTTGTCCGGGTCGAATGGGTACGCGTCATAGCCGAGGCTGCGGACGGCTTCGATGATGCCGCTGAGCGCGACCCGCCGCGCGTCCCACGCGACCAGCATGCGCCGCGTGGTGTAGTTGATCGAGACTGCGGTCACGCCCGGCAAACGCTGCAGGAAGCGCTCGTTGAGCCAGATGCACGCGGCACAGTGGACGCCATCGAGGACCAGCGTGGCTTCGCGCCCATGCTCGCCTGCCTCGGCCACGAACCGGCGCTGGGTCAGCGGATCGTCATAGATCGCGGCGCTCGGCAGGTCTTCGAGGCGCGGGGCGCCAGCGGCCACGGGCTCGCGGGTCTCGTAGTAGCTTTCGAAGCCGGCTTCGACAATCGTGCTCGCCACGGACTGGCAGCCGGCGCAGCACATCTCGCGCGCTCGGCCGAGGACGCTCGTGCGCAACGAGGTTCCGGGAGGCACCGGCAGCCCGCAATGGAAGCAGGCGGATGCCGGCGACGACGAAAGCGCGAGATCCAGCGGTGCGGCAAGCGACGTGGCCATCGGCGGATGCTAGAAGCCGCCGGATTCCCCGTATTGACGTGGATCAACCGGCCGGGACGGCCTTAGGCGGTTTCGCCGATCGCTGCGTTGACCCGCGGCATCACTTCCTCCGCCATGAGCTGCATCGAGCGCCGCGCCAGGCCGGCGTCCATCCAGTCGTGGCAGGCGTAAAGCAGGGTGCCGAAAGGGCCGGTGGTCTTGCGGAACCTGAGCAGCTGGTCGACCACGCTTTCGACCGTCCCCGCTATCACGAGCCGATCGGTGACATAGTCGGCCGTGATGCTTGCGTCGGGTTCCGACGGGTCGAGCTTGAACAGGTTGGCGCGGCCGCCGAGGCCAACCAGTTTTCGCACCAGCTGTTTGAAATAGAAGTGGTACGGGCCCTCGGCGGTCAGGCCGTAGCGAATCGCCGTGGCTTCGCTGTCCGCGACGAAGATCGACTTCGCCACGCGCCACTCCGACGTATCCGCTTTTGCGCCAACCGCGTTGCGGCCTTCCACATATTTTGGCCAGTGCGAGGCCACCCACTCCGGCAGCAGGAAGTTGGCCGAGATCGGATGCCAGCCGCGCTTGGCCGCCTCGACCACGCCTTTGGAATGAGGTGTAACCGCGGTGACGACGATCGGCGGATGCGGCAGCTGGTAGGGCCGCAGGATCGAGCCCTGGCCGATTTCCGCTATCGATGCCTTCTCGGTGCTGATCGTGAAGTGCTTG
This sequence comes from Pseudomonadota bacterium, assembly GCA_031376265.1. GTDB lineage: Bacteria > Pseudomonadota > Gammaproteobacteria > Burkholderiales > SG8-39 > SZAS-79. The sequence goes on along the minus strand of JANMDK010000082.1, from coordinate 11,428 downwards.
CCCTTGAGGTTGTAGGGCGATTTTCCTGCCCAGAGGGCGAGCACCATGTCGATGCATTCGAGGAAGATCTCGTTGCGGTCCTTGCCGAGGTTGCCGAACGCCTCCGCGTCCGAAAGCAGCCCGCCGGGGCTGATTCCCATGATGAAGCGGCCGCGCAGCAGGTGGTCGATCATCGCGGCCTGCGCCGCCACGTTGGCCGGATGCGAATTGGCGAGGTTGAGCGTGCCGCTGCCGAGCACGATGCGGCTCGTGGCCTCGGCCACGCTGGCGAGGAACATCAGGCTCGACGGGATGTTCTCGGCAAGGTCGGTGACGTGCTCGCCGACGAAGGCTTCGCAATACCCGAGGCCCTCGGCCAGCAGGATCGCCTCGCGGTCCTCGGGCAGCGTCTGCCACGGCATCCGCGTGTGCGGATGCAGCGGCATCATGAAGGTGCCGAGCTTCAGGAGGCGCGCCGCGTGGTCACGCGCCGCTCATGCAGGCGGTCATGACTTCGGCGGCCAGATGCCCGCGGCCTCGAGGTCGCCCATCGCCTGCGAGGTGAACTCGGCACGCGGCGCATTGCCGCCGATCACGAACATCAGGATCGATTCTTCGTTCGGGTCGTTGCGCTCGTTCGACACGTTCATGAAGCGGCGGATCGCCCCCGGCGGGAAGGACACCACGTCCAGCGGCTTCAGGTCGATGTGCTCGACGCCGCCGGTCTCGTTCTCCCAGCTGCAGCGCCAGATGCCGGTCATCGGGATGAAGGTTTCGTTGGTGTCGTGGTTGTGCATCAGCGGACCCTTGCCGGGCTTGGCGCGGCAGTAGCCGAGGTTGAAGCCCTCGGAGATCGGGATTGCAGACAGGCGCGCGGCGTCTTCGCCGACCGGCGACTGCATGCCTTCGCCTTCGTCCTCCGGCGGCTGGAAGCCGATGACGTTATAGAGCGTGCGCTCGCATTCCGGTGCCTTGCTGTCGGGCAGGCCGCCGTCGGAGCCTTTCAGCTGGTCGAAGCGCGCGACGCGCTTGAGCATCTCCACTCGCGGGATGCCGCGGCGCGGCAGGACTTCCTGGTAGGCCATGTTTTGCTCCTTGCATGGGACGGGCTTGAAAGTGAAGTTATCCAACACGCCTCCCAGCGTCAACGACGAATTTGCCCGCCGGCGCGCCGCATTGACAGGCCCTGCATTCACGTTCAGCATCGCCGGCGGTAAACCTTGGAGGAGGACGCCATGAAAACAATCAAAATGCTCGCCGCTTTTGCGCTTGCGGCCCTGTTCAGCGCGGCCGCGCTCGCCCAGCAGCCGATCAAGATCGGCATCGGCATCGCGCAGACCGGCGCGCTCGGCGGCGGCGGCAAGGCGGCGCTGCTTGCGCTGCAGATGTGGCGCGACGACGTCAACGCCAAGGGCGGGCTGCTCGGCCGCAAGGTGGAACTGATCTCTTATGACGATCAGACCAACCCCTCGATCGTTCCAGGCATCTACACGAAGCTGCTCGACATCGACAAGGTCGACCTGCTGATCGCGCCCTACGGCACGAATGTGACCGCGCCGATCATGCCGCTGGTCAAGCAGAGGAACAAATTGCTGATGGGCAACTTCTCGTTCGACGTGAATGCCCAGATCAAGCACGACATGTGGTTCAACAATGCGCCCTGGGGTGCGGGCGCGCTCGCGTGGGGCGGGCCTTTCCTCGATGCAGCGCAGGCGCTTGGCGCAAAGTCCGTTGCTTTCATGGCGGCGGATGCCGAGTTTGCGCAGAACCTGTGCACCGGCGGCCGGGCGATCGCCAAGGCCAAGGGCCTGACGAGCGTCTACGACCAGAACTACCCGCCGAACTCGGTGGACTTCTCGTCGATCATTCGCGCGGTGCGCGCGGCGAAGCCGGACGTGGTGTTCATCTGCTCGTACCCGGCGGAGTCGGCGGCCATCGTGCGCGCCGTGAACGAGCTCGGCGTCGGCCCGACGGTCAAGATCATCGGCGGCGGCATGGTGGGCCTGCAATTCGCGCCGATCATGGAGGCGCTGGGGCCGCTCCTCAACGGCTTCGTCAACTACAACAGCTACGTTCCGGAAAAGACCATGGCGAACCCGGCGGTCAAGGGGTTCCTCGACCGGTACTCGGTGCGCGCCAAGGCCGAGAAAGTCGATCCGCTCGGCTACTACCTGCCGCCGTTCAACTATGCCATCGGCCAGATGCTCGAGCAGGCGATCGGTGCGACCAAGAGCCTGGACGACAAAGTACTGGCCGACTACCTGCGCAAGAACACGATGAAGACCATGGTCGGCGACATCAAGTACGACACGGTCGGCGAGTGGACTACGCCGCGCGTGGTGATGGCGCAGTTTCGCGGCATCAAGGGCAAGGACCTCGAGCAGTTCCGCCTGCCGGGCAAGCAGGTCATCATCGCGCCCGCGGCAATGAAGTCCGGCGACCTGCTGCCGTTCGACAAGGCGCGGCAGTAGGGTTCGGGGGCGCCGCAGGGCGCCCCTGATTTATTCGTCTGGATATCCAGCTCTTTCTCGAAGCAGTCCTTTCGGGGCTGCTCCTCGGGTGCTTCTATGCGGCGGTCAGCGTCGGGCTCTCGATCTCTTTCGGGCTGCTCGACGTGCCGCATGTCGCGCACCCGGCTTTCCTCGTACTCGGCGCCTATGCGACGTATGCGCTCGTCGGGTTCGGCATGGATCCTCTTGTTGCCGGCGTCGTGCTCACCCCGGTCTTTTTTGTCTTCGGCCTCGCGGTCTACCAGTTCTATTACCTGACATTCGAGCGCCGGGGCACCGACCTCGGCGTGCGCGGCATCGCCTTCTTCTTCGGCATCGCGTTCATCGTGCAAGTGGGGCTGATCCTTGCATTCGGGGTCGACCAGCGCATGGTCGAGGCCGACTATATCGGCACCGCGGTGGAGATTTTCGGCGACGTGCGGATCCCCAAGCGCATGATCGTGGCCTTCGGCGTCGCGCTGCTGCTCACGGTCCTGCTCTCCCTCTACCTGTCTAAAACGTTTACCGGCCGCGCGATCAAGGCGGTCGCGCAGGATGAAGGCGCGCTGCGCCTCATGGGCGCGAACCCGGTCAAGATCAAGCGCTGGGCCTTCGGCATTGCCACCGGCACGTGCGCGCTCGCGGGCGCACTGCTGATCATCGTCGGCCCGGTCGACCCGAACCTCGACCGTTTGTACATCGGTCGCACGTTCTGCGTAGTCGTGCTGGCGGGCATGGGCAGCATGAGCGGCACGTTGGTGGCGGGCCTGATCCTGGGCGTGGCCGAGTCGCTGGTGCTCTCCTCGGTCGGCACCGCCTGGGCGCCGGCCGTGGCGTTCGGCATCCTGCTGCTGGTGCTGGGCGTGCGTCCCTCGGGCCTGTTCGGCCGGTAGGGGCGCAGACCGATGCGCAACTTCCTGATCGGAGCGCTCATCGCGCTCGTCGCGGCCGCGACGCTGCCGGCCTTCCTCAAGATCGAGTACTACTACGTGCTCGGCTTCACGGTGCTGCAGTTCATCATCATGGCGACCGCGTGGAACATCCTCGGCGGTTTCGCGGGCTACGTAAATTTCGGCTCCGGCGCGTTCTTTGCCGTCGGCGCCTACACCGCGGTGGCGCTCTACAAGGCGTTCTCGCTGCCGCTCGGCGTGCAGATCCTCGCCGGCGCGGCGATGGCCGGCCTGCTCGGCCTTTGCGTCGGGCTGCTCACCCTGCGCCTGCGCGGGATTTTCTTCTCCATCGCCACCATTGCGATCACGATCATCCTCGAGACGGTCGTGCTCAACTGGACCTACGTGGGCGGCGCCAAGGGCCTGCCGATCCTGCGGCCCACCGACGTCCCGCTCTTCGGCAACTACATGCAGTGGCTGTTTTTCGTCATGGCGATGATCACCGTGATTGCGATCGGCGTTGCGCGCTATATCCAGACCTCCTGGATCGGCCGGGGGCTGCGGGCGATCCGCGACAATGAGGGCGCGGCCGAGTGCTCCGGCGTGCCGACGCTCAAGCTCAAGCTTCTGGCGGCCACCATCTCCGGCGCGCTGATGGGCGCCGCGGGCGCGCCGTACGCACTACTCGGCTCGTTCATCGAACCCGGCTCGGCCTTCAGCCTGAACCACGCAGTAAACGCGCTGGCGATGCCGATCATCGGCGGCACGGCGCACTGGCTCGGCCCGGTGATCGGCGCGCTGCTGCTCGGCAGCGTGCAGCAGATCGTGACGGTCACGATTTCGTCCGAGATGAACGTGCTGGTGGTCGGCGTGGTGCTCGTGCTGTTCGTGGTCGTCGCGCCCGAGGGCATCCTCGGCCTGTGGCGGCGCTACGTTCTGAAGAAGGTCGACCAGTGAGCACCCTTCTCCAGATCGAAGGGGTGTCCAAGCACTTCGGCGGCTTCACCGCGCTCGACAAGGTCAGCGTCGACGTGAAGCAGGGCGAGCGCTTCGGCCTCATCGGGCCGAACGGCTCGGGCAAGACCACGCTGATCAATTGCATCTCCGGTGCGTTGCCGAACGACGGCGGCAGCATCCGCTTCGACGGCGAGGAGATCTCGAAACTCCCCGCCTACCAGCGCACGCGCCGTGGCATCGCGCGCAGCTTCCAGATCCCGCGACCGTTCGGCAGCATGTCGGTGCTGGAAAACCTCGTCGTGCCGCTCGAGTACGTGGTGCATCGCGGGTCGCTTCACAACGCGGATACCGAAGCGGAGGGCATGGAGCTGCTGCGCGGCATGGGCCTCGCGGACAAGGCCCATGTCCGGTCCGACAGGCTCTCGCAGGTCGAGCTGCGCAAAATGGAACTTGCGCGGGCAATGGCGGCGCGGCCGCGCCTCCTGATCTCCGACGAGGCCATGGCGGGCCTCTCGTCGAATGAGGTGTCGGAGGTGCTCGAGATCCTCTTCAAGCTAAATGCTGGCGGGATTACGATCATCATGATCGAGCACATCATGCAGGCGGTGATGAAGTTCTCGCAGCGCGTGATCTGCCTGGATGCGGGGCGCATCATCTGCGAGGGCACGCCCGAAACGATCGTCCAGAACACCGACGTCCAGCGGGCCTACCTTGGCGCTTGACCTCCAGATCACGGAGGTTGACGCCGGCTACGGCGCGGTCCGCGCATTGCACGGCGTGACCTGCGCGATCCACGACGGCGAAACAGTGGCGCTGCTCGGCACCAACGGCAACGGCAAGAGCACGCTCATGAAATGCCTCATGGGCATCGTGCGGCCGACGCGGGGCGAAATCGTCTTCACGCTCGACGGCGTGCGTCACGACCTTACGAAGCTTTCTACCGAGGAGATCGTCGGCCTCGGCATTGCCATGGTGCCCGAGGGCCGGCGCCTCTTCCCCAAGCTCACGGTGGAGGAGAACCTGCTGCTGGGCGCGTTCCGCCCGCAGGCGCGGCCGGACATCGGCAAGAACCTGGCGCTTTGCTACGAATCCTTCCCGGTGCTGGACGAGCGCCGCAAGCAGCTGGCCGGCTCGATGTCCGGCGGCCAGCAGCAGATGCTCGCGATCGCGCGCGCGCTGATGTCGTCGCCGCGGCTGCTGCTGGTTGACGAGCCGTCGGTGGGCCTCTCGCCGCTGCTGGTGTCGAACACCGTGACCATGATCAAGCAGCTCAAGGACAAGTACGGATTGACGGTGCTGATGGCGGAGCAGAATTTCCACCAAGCGGTGCGCATTGCGGACCGCGGCTACATCATCGTGCACGGCGAGATCGTGTTCGAGGGAAAGACCGTGGCCGAGCTCGAGAACAACGACCTGGTGAAGAACTACTACCTCGGCACGGCCTGAGGGCGGTCATCGGCTAAAGTGCTGGTGCGACGCCTGTGTTGAATAAGATGAATATAATCAGTCTATTAAGATGAAACTCAGAATTCCGAGAATGATGTATATTGATGATGTTGATATCATGATTCGGAGATCCCCTAATGGCGCTCCAGATAGCCAATCCCGTGGTGGTCGGCAAAGTCGAACAGCTGGCCAAAGCCACCGGCCTCAGCAAAACCGCAGTGGTCGAGCGTGCATTGGACCGGCTCATCAATGAAACGTCCGGGCCTTCCGACAAGGCAGAACGCATTGCGGCGCTGCTCGCGCAGCTTGATCGCATTCCTGAACGCCCGGACGCGTTCGAGCCGCTGGAATGGGACGAGCACGGCCTGCCAAAATGATCGTAGTAGACACTTCCGCCCTGGTCGCGATTGCTTTCGCGGAGCCGGAGCGCGAGTCCTTCTTGCGGACCGTCCAGCTCTCGGACAAGTCGCTCGTCAGTACGGTTTGCGTCGTGGAGACCCGGATGGTCGTGCACGGAAGGCGCGGGCAGCGTGCGGTGATTCTCCTGGACGACCTGCTTCGGTTGCCCATGTTCGAGATGGTCGCGCCCGGTCCGGCCGAGATGGATGCGGCCTACGCGGCGTTCGTGGCCTATGGAAAAGGCAGCGGCCACCCGGCTGGCCTGAACTTCGGCGACGTGTTCAGCTACGCGCTCGCGAAAGTGCGCGGCCTGCCGCTGCTGTACAAGGGCGCCGACTTCGCCCAGACGGACATCGGGAGCGCCGTTGCATTGGCGCCCTGAGCGCCGCAGCTGGACGGTCCTGCGGACTCACTTCACGACCGAATGGCTGCCGGATAACCCTCTTTCCAACGCCTGCAGCACCCGCTGAGGCGTAAACGGCATCTCAGTCACCCGCGCGCCGAAGGGCGCCAGCGCATCGTTGATCGCATTCATGACCGCGCCCGGCGCGCCGGCGGTGCCCGCTTCGCCGACGCCCTTTGCGCCCAATTCGGAGGTCTTCGTCTTCGACTCCACGTGCCCGCAGACGATGTCCGGCATCTCGGCCGACATCGGCACCAGGTAGTCGGCCATCGTGGCATTCAGCAGCTGGCCGTCGTCCGAGTAGTGGCACTCCTCGAAGAGCGCCGCGCCGATGCCCTGCACCACGCCGCCGCGGATCTGCTCATCCACCAGCAGCGGGTTGATGACGGTGCCGCAGTCCTCGACGCACCAGTGCTTGAGCAGCTTCACGAAGCCGGTTTCGAGGTCGACCTCCACCAGTGACGCCTGGATGCCGTTGGTGAAGGTGAAGCCGTACTCGCGCGGCGTGTAGTGGCGCGTGACCATGAGTTCGGACTGGAATTTCATCGGCAGCGTGTCCGGCCGAAAATAAGCCACGCGCCCCAGTTCGGCCAGAGGCAGCTTCGATTCGCCGCTTGCAACGTCGATGACCTCGTTACTGAAGATGTCGAGCGTGGCCTTGTCCACACTAAGGATTGCCGCCGCGATGTCGAGGATGTTCGACTTGAGGGATTTGCCGGCCTGCAGCACCGCTTCACCGCCGATCCCTGCGCCGCGCGAAGCCCAGGTGCCGCCCCCGTAGGGCGTGGTGCTGGTGTCGCCGGTGATGACCCTGACCTTGTCCATCGTTACGCCGACCACCGTGGCCGCAATCTGCGCAAAGATGCCCTCGGTGCCCTGTCCCTGTTCCGTCACGCTGGAAAGCACCGTCAGCATGCCGGTGGGCTCCAGCCGCAGGGTCGCGCCGTCCTGCGCGGAGATGCGCGCACCGCCGACGCCATAAAAAGCCGGCGAAGGATTGGTCACTTCGATCATCGCCGCAAGGCCGATGCCGCGATGAATTCCTTTCTTCCGCAACTCCGCTTGCTCGGCCCGCAATGACTTGTACTCCATCAGCGCGAGCAGCTTATCGAGGCACTGGTGGTGCGTGAGGACCTCGTACTTCATGCCCGCGGCGCCGGTGTACGGGTAAGCGTCGTCCGGGATCATGTTCCTGCGGCGGAACTCGGCCGGGTCCATGCCCAGTTTCTGCGCGGCGAGGTCGACGATGCCCTCGGTCAGGGCCACCGCAATCGGATGACCTACCGCTCGGTACTGGCAGGTGACGTTCTTGTTCGTGAACACCACGTTGAGGTTGGCGCGGTAGTTCTTGTGCTTGTAGGGGCCGCCGGTAAGGTTGACTACCTGGTTGCCCTCGATGCCGCTGGTGCGCGGGTAGACCGAGTACGGGCCGATCGCTGTGAGGTCGTCAAGCTCGAAGGCAAGGATCTCGCCCGACTTGCTGGCCGCCAGCCGAACCTTGACCTTGTGCTCGCGTGCGTGGATGTCGGAGAGAAAAGACTCCAGCCGGTCGGCCACGAACTTGACCGGCCGCCGCAGCATGATTGACAGCGCCGCAGTGCACATCTCGTCGGCGTAGACGTGCACCTTGATGCCGTACGCGCCCCCGATGTCGCGGCAGATAACGCGCACATTGGCTTCCGGCAGGTTGAGGTGCTTGGAGAAGATGTCCTGCATCATGTGCGGCGCCTGCGTCGCGTGATGCACCGTGAGCGTGTGCTCGCCGGCGTTGTAGTCGGCGAGGATCGCGCGGCCTTCGAGACACACGCCGGTGTGCCGCCCGAAGCTGTAGCTCTCTTCGACCACTACGTCGGCCTTTGCAAACGCCTCGTCGACCGCGCCGTTGTCGAGCTGGCGGGTGAAGCAGATGTTGTCTTCGAACTCCGGGTGGATCACGACCTTGCCTGCGAGCGATTCGTGCATGTCGATGACTGCGGGCAGCGGATCCCACTCGGCGGCAATCAGCTCCACGGCGTCCTCGGCTTGGGCGCGCGATTCCGCAACCACGGCGGCCACGGCCTCGCCTTGCCAGCAGGCGCGCTCGATCGCGAGCGGATACTGCGGCGGCGACTTGATGCCCTTGAGGTGCCCGAGCACCCCGATCCACGGCGAGCAGTACTCGGCCACGGCACGGCCGTCGTAGACCCCGATCACGCCGGGCGCGGTGCGCGCCTTGGAGAAATCCATGCTCCTGATCTTCGCGTGCGCATGCGGGCTGCGCAGGAAGGCGACGTGCGCGAGACGCGCGAAGCGCAAATCGTCGATGAACGACCCGCGCCCCTGCAGCAGTCGCTTGGCATTTGCGCGCGGCTCGGACTTGCCAATGTACCCGGTCTCGGTCCGGGTCTTGGAGCCCTTGACTGGCAGTTCGTCGCGAGCAGTCATGAGTGCACCTTCAAGACCGCACCTTGGAGCGCCGCATCACGAGTACCGTCTCGATCGCGTCGACGATCGCCTGGTAGCCGGTGCAGCGGCAGTAGTTGCCGGAGAGGTGCTCGCGGATCTGCTCGCGCGTCGCTTCGGGCTTCGAGAGGACCAGGTCCTGCGCGGCGACGAGCATGCCCGGCGTGCAGTAGCCGCATTGCAGTGCGTTGCGCTCGTGGAAGGCTTGCTGGAGGTCGGCCAATTCGCCCGAATCGGAGAGCCCTTCGATCGTCTCGACCTTCTTTCCCTCGCATTGCACTGCGAGCGTCAGGCAGCCGCGCACGATCCGGCCGTCGACGCGGACGGTGCAAGCGCCGCAGACCCCATGCTCGCAGCCGATGTGGGAGCCCGTGAGCCCGGCTGAGTCACGCAGGAAGTCGATGAGGTGCGTGCGAGGCTCGACCCGCGCCGACACCTTGGTGCCGTTGACGGTGAGGCTCAGCGGAGAGGAATGATCCATGCGGGTCCCCTATGCGGCGAGCGCGGCAAGCGCGCGGCGCCCGATGACGTTAGCCAGGTGCAGCTTGGTCGTCGTAGTGTTTTCCAGGTCGGCCATCGGCGAGAGGTCCTTTGCCAGCTCGGTGCTCAGGTCGTTGAGAGGCTTCTTGCCCTCGGCGGCCTTCATGGCGTTGACCGCAAGCAGCGGGCGGTCACCGCCGCCGAGGTAGGCGATCCGCACGTCGAAAAGCCGGCCGTCCTCGACCCGCCCCATGGCCGCCACCCCGACGAGCGCATAGTCGCCCTGCCGCCGGGAGAGTTCGAGGAAGACACTTCGATGCTTAGGCGCTAGCGGAATCTCGACGGCCGTGACGATCTCGCCGGCCTCGAGGTCCGTGGCAAACAGCCCCTTGAAGAACTCGCGGGCCGCCTTGCGGCGCTCGCCCTTCGCTGAGCGGATCACAATCGTCGCGTCGAGGGCCAGGCAGCAGGCCGGCCATTCCGCCGCCGGGTCGGCGAGCGCGATCGATCCGCCGAAGGTGCCGGAATTGCGGATCGCCACGTGCGCGATATGCGGCGCCGCCTGGGTCAGCAGGGGGCAGTGTTTCGCGACCTCTGCCGAGAGTTCGACCTCGCGGTGCGGGGTCAGCGCGCCGATTCTCAGCATGTCGCCAGTGACCTTGATGCCCGACAGGCCATCGATGCCGGTGATGTCGACCAGAAGTTCCGGCGAGGCGACGCGCAGGTTGAGCATTGGCACGAGGCTCTGCCCGCCGGCGAGCACGCGCGCCTTGTCGCCGTTCTCCCGCAGCAGCGTGCAGGCCTCATCGATCGTGCGCGGCTTCGCGTAGGCGAATGCGGGGGCTTTCAAGTGTTGGCTCCGGTGCAGGTGTGGGCGCGAGTGCGGCGAAAGTGTATCAAGCCGCGCGGGGATCGCTTTACTACGTCATCCTCCTATAATCCTGCTGTCAAAGGAGGACGAAATGCCGCTTACCGAACTCAACCATTATTTTGTGCGCGCCAGCAATCTGGAGGCGACCAAGGATTTCTACTGCAAGGCGCTGGACCTCGAGATCATGCCGCGCCCGCCTTTTCCCTTCGCCGGCTACTGGCTCGGGCGCGAGGGGCGCATCTGGGTCCACATGGGGCAGCACGGCATCCCGAACGCGGAGCTCTACTACCGCGGCACGCCCAAGCACGCCGCGCAGGACAACTCCGGCGTCGTCGACCACATCGCTTTCCTCGCCACTGAGCCGGAGGCGTTTCGCGACCGGTTCGGCGGCATGAAGTGCGATTTCTGGGCGCGCGCGCTGCCGGACTTCGACCTGTTCCAGATTTTCGTTCGGGATCCAGACGGTTTAACCATCGAGCTCAATTTCAACAACCTGCCGAAAATGCCCGAGTGGGGCGAGGACTATTCGCAGATGCCCGAGGTCGAGGGCGCGAAGGGCAAGGCCGGCACGATGGCGGGGCGCGCCTGAATGGATCGCCGCAGCGGATTTTCCGATGTCGGTTATGAAGAAGCGGTGCGCCGCGCGCATGCGCTGGTGCCAAAGCTGCGCGAGCTTGCCGGCGCGCAGGAGAAGGCGAGGCAGCTGACCCCGGAAGTGCTCGCGCTATTGCACGAGTCCGGCATGCTGCGCTTCCTGCAGCCCAAGCGCTGGGGCGGCATGGAGCTCGATTACGTCTCGGTCTTCGACCTGCCGGAGATCGTCGGTCGCGGCGACGCGTCCACTGCCTGGAACGTCGGCAACCTCTCGATCCACCACTGGATGCTCGCGCTTTACGACCCGAAAGCGCAGGAGGAAGTCTGGGGCGACGACCCGGACGCGATCATCGCTTCGGGCATCGCCTACCCGCAGGGGCGCGCCCGAAAGGTGGATGGCGGCCTCGTGCTGTCCGGCTACTGGAATTTCTCCTCCGGCGTGGACCCGTCAACCTGGAACATGCTCGCCTGCATCGTA
>JANMDK010000042.1:0-11826 GCA_031376265.1 Pseudomonadota bacterium | reverse complement strand
TGCCTCGATTCTCGCGATAACCGAAGCAACTCGTTGTGCTTTGTTCAGACGATTGATGTTCCGTAGTTCTTCCGCTTCGCGTCGGGCTTTTTCCTCGGCCTCGCGGCGCGCCTGCTCTTCAGCCTCGCGCTTGGCCTTGGCGATGGCCTCGAGGCGGGCGCGCTCTTCGGCCTCGCGCCGGGCTTTCTCTTCGGCCTCGCGGCGCGCTTTCGCTTCGGCTTCCAGGCGAGCTTTTTCTACCGCTTCGCGACGCGCTTTTTCCTCGGCTTCGCGCCGGGCTTTCTCTTCGGCTTCCCTGCGCGCTTTCTCCTCTGCTTCGCGCCTGGCCTTGGCGATCGCTTCGAGGCGGGCTCTCTCTTCCGCTTCCCTACGGGCTTTCTCCTCGGCCTCGCGGCGGGCCTTTTCTTCAGCCTCCCGCCGCGCTTTTTCCTCGGCTTCCTTGCGCGCTTTTTCCTCGGCCTCGCGCTTCGCCCTCGCCTCGGCCTCGCGGCGCGCTTTTTCTTCCGCGTCGCGGCGGGCACGTTCCTCCGCCTCGCGCTTGGCGCGCGCGATCGCCTCCTGCCGCGCCTTTTCTTCCGCCTCGCGGCGCGCGTGTTCTTCGGCCTCGCGCTTGGCCCGAGCGATCGCCTCCTGCCGCGCTTTTTCTTCGGCTTCCCGACGGGCCCGTTCTTCGGCCTCGCGCCGCGCTTTTTCCTCGGCCTCGCGCCGGGCTTTGGCGATTGCTTCCTGGCGCGCCCTCTCTTCGGCTTCGCGGCGGGCCTTTTCCTCGGCCGCGCGCTTTGCCCTGGCCTGCTGCTCGAGCTTGGCGAGCAGTTCGGCTTCGAGCTTCGCTTTCGCTTCGGCCTCGCGCATCGCCGCTTCCGCTGCAGCGCTCGGCCTGCCGGTATCTTCCTCGTCCGGCATCGGCAGGCCGCGCAGCTCCGCGATCCGTCGCCGCGCGAGGTTGCCGTAGATCGCCTCGGGGAATTCCTCGAGATAAAGTTCGAGATCCTCGGGGTCGTCCGAGTCCTTGATCGCCTGCCAGAACTCCTGCTCCATCTCCGTGTTCTGCGGCTGCTGGGGCGGGGGCTGCTGCGGCGGCGGGGGCGGCGGTGCGATCGCCCCTCTCGGTCTTGGCGGCGGCATCGGCGGCGGCATCGTCTTGAGGTCCGAAGGTTCCATCTTCGGCATGTTCTCGGCGCTGATCATTTGCGTGCTGTCGTCGTCGCCATCTTCGAAGGGCTTGCCTTCGAGAACCCGCGTGAGCGCCTGGGCGAACTCGGAGGCCCGCTGGTACCGCTTGTTCGGGTCCTTGGCCAGGGCGCGGTAGACGACCTTGTCGTAACCCGCCGCGATCGTATCGACGATGCTCGACGGCGCCGGCGGATCGTCGTGCAGGATCTTCTTCGCCATGGACCAGGCGCCGCCGCCCTGGAAAGGCCGCTGGCCGGTGAGGAACTGGTAGAGGATCACGCCCGCCGAGAAGATGTCCGTGCGGCGGTCGATGCGCTGGCCCTGGATCTGTTCCGGCGACATGTAGGCCGGCGTGCCGACCATGGTGCCGGCCTGCGTCGCGCTGCCTTGCTGGTCCGGGTCGCTGACGCGCGCGACGCCGAAGTCGGCGAGCTTGCAGCGGCCGTCGCTGTCGACCATCACGTTGGCCGGCTTGATGTCGCGATGGACCACGCCCGCGTTGTGCGCGAAGTCCATCGCGGAGAGCAGCTCGGTCATCATGCGGACCGCAAGCGGGATCTCGAAGCGCTCGTTGGCGTCGAACGCGGACTTGAGCTCCTTGCCGCGCACGTACTCCATGACGATGTAGGCGATCTCGCCTTCCTCGCCGTAGTCGTACACCTGGACGATGTTCGGGTGGTTCAGGCGCGCAACCGCCTGCGCCTCGCGCGCGAACCGCTTGGAATACTCGCGTGCCGTCGCCTCGTCGACGTTGCGCACGAGGATCGTCTTGATCGCAACCTTGCGGTTCAGGCGCGGGTCGAGGCCTTCGTACACAACGCCCATCGCGCCCTTGCCTAGGACGCGCTGGAGCTTGTACCTCCCTAGCGACTCGAGCTGTTGTTCGGCCATTGCGGTGCTTCCTGGCGGGCAGGAAGTCTCCTGCCCGCCATTTTGCTGTGCAATCCGCCCTTTAGCCAAATGGAAGGGGGGCCTTTTACAATCGTGTTCCGCGCGGATTTGGCCGCGTGTCCTAGCGCCGGATCACGAGCGCGGTGGCGGCCAGCACGACCAGGCCGCCTGCAATCGTGCCCAGCCCCACCTGTTCGCCGAGGAAAACAGCGCCCCAAAGCACGCCGAAAACCGGGATCAGGAAGGTGATCGTCAGCGCGCGGGTCGGGCCCAGATCTGCGATCAGGCGGAAGAAGAGGACGAAGGCGAGCGCACTGCAAAGGATCGAGACGCCGAGCACGGCGACCACCACCGGCGGCGTAAACGCGCTGGGCGGCGGTACGGCCGGCAGGAAAGGCGCGATCGCGAGGCTCGCAACGACGAGCGTTGCGGTCGACAGCGAAATCGGCGGCGCCTTGCTGCCCATGCGTTTCAGCCACGTCGTCGAGACCGCATAGCACAGCGTCGCGGCAACGCATGCCAGTGCGCCCAGCATTGCGTCGCGCGTAAGCGCAATCGGCCCGAGCCCCACGACCAGCGACACGCCCGTGACGCCGAGGGCGAGCCCGGCGAGCTTGCGCGCCGTGATTCGCTCGCCAAGCCATAGGGCGCCGCAGATCGCGCCGAAGAACGGCGTGGTGGCGTTGAGGATCGACATCGTGCCGGCGCCAAGGTGCAGGCCGGCGTAGGCGTAGAGGGACCAGGGGAGGGCGGCGTTCAGCACGCCCATGAGGAGGTATGCGCGCCAATGCGTGCGCGCATCCAGGGGCACGCCCAAGACGCGCGCATACGCGAGCATCACGATGGCAGCGATCACCACGCGAAGCTCGGCGAACCAGGCCACACCGAGCGCTGGCACCGCCATGCGGAAGAAGAGGAACGAGGCGCCCCAGATCGCCGCGAGGGCGAGGAGGCGCATGAGGTCGGCGGGTTTCAAGGCACGGCGCGTTTCTTGTGAATGCCTTTTACAGCAATTGCGCGCGCGTGCCCTCCCGTTTCTTGCCCGCTCTTTGCCTAGTGCGGGTCAGGCGGCCTTGCGCTTCAGGAAACCGAAGAAGCCGCCGGGTTTCGCCGGGGCTTCCGCATCCCGCTTCGGCTGGCTCTCGCCTTGCTCGCTGCGGGCGAGGCGCTGGCCTTCGCGCTGTTGCGCCATGCGTTCTTCCTCGCGCTTGTCGGCATACACCGCCGGCTGCTGCTGAGCCGGACGCTGGCGCGCGCCGGAACGCGCTGCCTCGGGACGCGCAGGACGCGCACCGTTGCCGGAGCGGGCCGGACGTTGGCCATCGCCGGAACGCGCAGGGCGCGTTCCGGCATTACCACGCGGCTGCTGGCCCGGGCGGCTTGCGCCATCGCGGGTCGAAGGGCGCGGTGCGGGATTGCGGCGCGGCTGCTCGTCGCGCCTGCCTTGCGACTCGCGGCGCGGCTGCTGGTCGCGGCGGCCTTGCGGCTGGCGGCGCGGACGATCGTCCGCTTCCGGCGCGGGACGCGCGCCTTTCGTGGGCTCGAAGCCCGCGACGCTTTTCTGCTCGATCTTGCGGTTGATGAGCTTCTCGATATCGTTGAGCAGCGGGCGGTCGTCGGCGCTGACGAGCGAGATCGCCTCGCCGGTCGAGCCGGCGCGGCCGGTGCGGCCGATGCGGTGAACGTAGTCTTCGGACACGTTCGGCAGGTCGTAGTTGACGACATGCGGCAGGGCCTCGATGTCGAGGCCGCGCGCGGCGATGTCGGTGGCCACGAGCACCTGCAGCGCGTTGTCCTTGAAGCGCTTGAGCGCCTTGGTGCGCGCCGGCTGGCTCTTGTTCCCGTGGATCGCATCGGCTTCAACGCCTTCCTTTTCCAGCTGCTGGGCAAGGCGGTTCGCGCCGTGCTTGGTCTTGCAGAACACCAGCACCTGCTGCCAGTTGCCTTCCTTGACGAGGTGCGCAAGCAGCTCGCGCTTGCGGTCGCGGTCGACGAGGTAGACGCTCTGCGCGATCAGCTCGATCGGGTCGTTGCGGCGCGCGACTTCGACCGTGGCCGGGTCGCGCAGGATCGAGCCGGAGAGCTTGCGGATGTCGTCCGAGAAGGTCGCCGAGAACAGCAGGTTCTGACGCTTCGGCGGCAGCAGCGCGATGATCTTGCGGATGTCGTGGATGAAGCCCATGTCGAGCATGCGGTCGGCTTCGTCCAGCACGAGAATCTCGATCGAGTGAAGGTCGATCGTGCGCTGCTGGACGTGGTCGAGCAAGCGACCCGGCGTTGCAACGACGATGTCGATGCCGCGGCGAAGCTCGCCGGCCTGCGGGCTGAAGCCCACGCCGCCGAAGATCATGGCCGAGCGCATTTTCATGTGCGCGCCGTAGTTGCGCACGCTTTCATGCACCTGCGCCGCGAGCTCACGCGTCGGGACGAGGACCAGCGCCCGAACCGGCTGCTTGCCGGTCGCGCCCTGGGCGCCTTGCTCGGCGAGCCGCTGCAGCATTGGAAGAGTGAATCCGGCGGTTTTGCCGGTGCCCGTCTGGGCGGCGCCCAGCAGGTCGCGGCCGGCGAGGATAAAAGGAATCGCCTGCGCCTGGATGGGGGTGGGGGTGGTATAGCCTTGCTCGGCAACGGCGCGCACAAGCGCGTCCGACAGCCCGAGCGTCGAGAACGACGTATCGATGACATTTCTCCTGGGTATCGGCCTGGGAAGAAACCCTTTGTGGGGGGCTTCCATACCGGTTCAGGCAGATGAAGTACTACTTAAGGGGAATTCGAGTAGCCCGCTTATTTCCGCTACTGCTGGATGGGGCGGGGAGCCGCGAAGAGGGCTGAAACGCTAACCGATTGAAGCGAAACAAGACCTTGGGACGAAGTATACACGAAGGCCCCGGACTTGTCGCGATGCAATATTCTTGTTGCTGCTTGGGGACCATACGAAAATTGGTGCGCCGGGCATCGGCCGGTAGTCGAACTGAAAAGGGGATCGGAATGTCCGAAACACACACTTTGGGCCCTGCCCAGGGCGATATCCGAAAAGATCTTCAACGCGAGTGCGAGCGCGCCTGGGTGCGCTTGGCGTCACCTGGGACATGGTGGAGAGGCGAAGAACGAATGGCTATTGCAGCAGAAGCGCGACTGGCGCGCTCCTGCCAGCTCTGCCGGCGACGCAAGCAAGCCTTGTCGCCCTACACCGAGGTTGGCGTCCACGACTCACACGAGGCGCTGCCGGCGAACATGGTGGAGATCATTCATCGCGTCGCCACAGACGCAGGGCGCCTTACGAGAAAATGGCTCTACACGATGTTCGACGAAGGCATCGCCGAGGAAAAGTATGTCGAAGCGCTCGGAGTGATAGCCGTCATTACCGCCCTCGATACTTTCGACCTTTGTCTCGGCGTGCCGGAGCGACCGCTGCCGGCACCGCTGCCAGGGGCGCCTTCACGGCATCGGCCTGTCAATGCTCGGGTGGATATTGCGTGGGTCAGTACCGTTGCGCCCGACGCGCTCGCGGCTGAGGAGATCGATCCTTTCAAGGTCCACGGCACCAAGAACATCCATCGTGCGTTGAGCCTCGTACCGCAGGAGGTATTCAATTTCTTCGACCTCGACGTGGAGCTTTACCTGAAAGACCATGAAATTCGCGACTTCACCAAGGAATTCCGCGCCCTGTCGCATGTCCAGATGGAGCTTCTCGCCGGCCGGGTATCCGCGCTGAACGGGTGCTATTACTGAACCGTCAGCCACACGGCGCTGCTCCGTGCGAGCAGCCAACATGCAGGACAGTCAGTCACAATGTCCGAGGTGCTTGAGGGGGATGCCTCGGCTTCCGGCGTGCCCCATGGCGCCCTGCTTGTCGAATTTGGCGAGGCAATGCTCGTCGGAGATCCCGATCGTCGTGCCCGCGCACGTGATGCGATCTGCAAGGCGCTTGGCCCGGATGCCCTCGTTGACGCGGCCGCGACTGTCGCATCTTTCAATGCAGTGGTTAAGATTGCTGACGGCACCGGGATTCCTCTCGAGGACTTTAAAGCGGATGCGACCGCAGATTTGCGCGTGGAGCTAGGCCTCGAAAAATTGAATCACATCGCGTCGTGAAAGCGCATCTTTCACGCGACTTACCCCGAATAGGAAAGGAGCGTGACGGCCCTCGGTTGCGCGCTCAGGATGGACCCTTAGCGGCCCGCCAGTGCGAACTTGCCATCACGCACGGTAAGCATCACCACGCTGTCGGGCTTCGTGCCGAAATGGTCCGACGCGCTGTATGAATAGACCGCGGTGACGCCCATGTAGTCGTGAATTCCCTCGATGGCGTCGCGCACTTTCGCAGGATCCGTTCCCGCTTTCCGAACGGCCTGCATGATCATCATGGCTGCGTCATAGCCGTTTCCCGCGAACGTGGCCGGGGCTTTGCCGTACTTTTTCTCATAGGCTTGCACGAAGCCTTCTACTACGGCCTTCTGCGGATCCGTGCCCGGCAGGGCGCTGGTGACGTAAATCTTCGACGAGGGCAGCAGGATGCCGTTTGCGGCATCGCCTGCGAGACGCAGGTAGTTGAAGTCGTTGGCAGAATGGGCCAGGTACAGCGGCGTCTTGATTCCGAGCGACCGGTGGTTCTTGGTGGCAATTGCCAGCCCAGCGCCGGTCGCCCAGATCACGGTGGCTTCCGCGTCGGTCCCGCGGATCTTCGTGAGCTGCGGAGTCATGTCGGTATCGGCGTTTCCGAACGTCTCCTTGGCCACGATTGCCAGCCCCGTGGCGGAGGCGGCTTTTTCGAGCGACTCGCGCCCGGCAGTACCGAAGGCCACATCGGAATTCAGGAGCGCGATCTTCTTGATTCCCTTTGCCTGCATGTCCCTCAGCATTACGCCTATCACTACGACATCGGTGAGCGGAGCCAGGAACGAGTAGCGCTTTTGCTCGGGCGGCAGAACGATCCCGCGGGAGGCGCCGTTGGCGATCATCGGCACTTTCGCGCGCTCGACGGTGTCGGTCACTGCGAAAGCCGACCCTGAACTCATCGGGCCGATGATCGCCACCACTTTTTCCTGCTCGATCAGGCGCTTAGCGCCGGAAACTGTCTTCGTGTTATCGCTTTCGGAATTAATGTTGACGAATTGCACCTTGCGGCCATTGATCCCGCCGGACGCGTTGACCTGGTCGACGGCGAGGTTCACTCCCTCCACGCCGGGTCCGCCCAGCGAAGCGATGAACCCCGACGTCTCCAACAGGCCTCCGATCTTGATGTCCTGGGAATTCGCGCCCGTCGAGGCGAATCCGAAAGCGACGCCCAGTGCCGCGGTAATGCAGGTCAAAATTCTCATGATTGCTCCTGTGATTATGGTGAAACGTTCATTTGACAACGCGAATGCGGGATTTCGGCGCGGTTTCACCGCCGTCCCAGCCCAGGTAGGTGCGCGCGATCTCCGGATCGTCCAGCAGATCGCCCGCCCTCCCGCCGGCTGCAATGCGTCCATTCACCAGGACATAGCCTCGTGAAGCGATTTGCAATGCTGCACGCGCGTTCTGCTCGACCAGCAGGATTGCAACCCCGCCGGCCGCGAGCTTTGGAAGCGCTTCGAGGATTTCCCGTGAGACCTGCGGGGCGAGCCCAAAGGACGGCTCGTCCAGCATGAGCAGCCGCGGCCGGTTCATGAGCGCACGGCCGATGGCAAGCATCTGCCCCTCGCCCCCTGAAAGCGTACCCGCTGCCTGTGAACTGCGGGTCCGCAGCTTCGGAAAATAGCCATAGACGAGCTCGAGAGCTTCGGCTTCGGCAACTTGCTCCGCAGCACCCGGCGAAATCAGTTCGCGCAAACCCGCGGCCCGGCGGCGGCCGTAGCGGCCGATCAGCAGGTTGTCGAGCACGGAGAGTGAGCCGAACAAAGCGCGCCCTTCTGGGGCAAGTGAAAGTCCGCGTGCGACCCGGTCGGCCGCAGGAATCGCGCCAAGGTCATTTCCCTCGAGGGCAATGTATCCGCTGTTGGGCGACACCGCGCCCGCCACGGTCTTCAGGAGGGTGGACTTGCCTGCGCCGTTCGCACCCACCAGCGCAACGATCTCACCGGGACCTACCGTGACCGACACGTCGCCAAGGGCGAGTGATCCGTCGTATCGAACAGTCAGGTGCTCGACGCAAAGCAGAGCGGCGCCGCCATTTGCCTGGCGCGCCGGTTCGTTGCGCACACCCGCGGAAATGTCGGTATTTCCCAAGTAGGCTTCGATCACCATTTCGTTTGCCCGAACCTCCTGGGGGTTCCCGGCCGCTATGACTCGACCGTGGTCCAGAACGACCATTCGCTCGGCAAGCCTTGCGACAAGGCCAAGGTCATGTTCGACAAAAAGCACCGTCTTGCCATTTGCGCGCAGCGTCTTTATGACGTCGGCCAGGAATGCTTTTTCTGTTGCGTTCAGGCCTGCTCCCGGTTCGTCCAGCACCACCAGCTCCGCGCCGGTCGCGAGCGCGCGCGCGATGGCGAGGAGCCGCTGCTGGCCCGCGCCAAGCGTTGCGGCAGAAGCGGCCGATAGCGCCGATAGCCCGACTGCCTCGAGGTGGCCTCTGGCTTCATCCGTCAGCCGTCGGAGCGCGCGCCCCGACGGGCCGAGGGCGAGCAGGCCGGCGGCGATCCCGGAGCGCGACTTCGCCACGCCGCCGGCGATCACATTCTCGATCACCGTCATGGTCCGCAGGATTTCGGCACCTTGGAACGTTCGAACCAACCCCATGGCATTGACTTTGTCGGCGCTCAAGCCGTTAAGGCGTTCGCCCCGAAAATGGACTTCGCCGGCCGTGGGCAAAAGGGCGCCTGAAATAATGTTCAGCAGCGTCGACTTTCCAGCACCGTTGGGACCGATCAACGCAAGGATTTCGCCGCGCACGATATCGAACGAAACATCTTCGAGCGCCTGGAGGCCGCCAAAGCGCATCGATACATCGCGCACGCGAAGTAGCGTTTCCGGTTCGCTCATTTGGCCAACTGGGCACCACGCCAAAACCGCAATCCGCCCTGCCAGAGCATCGACAAACCGTCGAGAAGACCCCTCGGGCACCAGACCATGACCACCACGAGAAGGATGCCGTAGAGAACGACGTCGTAGTTGCCCAGCGGCTTGAGCAGCTCACTTGTCATCACGACGAAGAAAACGCCGAAAAGCACGCTCCAGATGCCTGCGAATCCGCCCAAGGCAACCATGAGCAGGAGGCGCACCGAGAAACCGACGTCAAACGGGCTCGGGCTGATGTACCCGAGATAGTGCGCATACAACGCCCCGCCCAGTCCTGCGTAGAAGCCGGAGAGTGCCATGATCCGGCGCTTGAGCCGATCCGGCGCAATTCCAATGGACGCGGCCACGGCTTCGTTTTCCGCGACCGCGCGCATTGCATAGCCGGCGGGCGAACGCACGAGATTTCCGGCAAGCACAATGCCGAGCACGCACGCAAGCCAGGCAAGCGGAAATATCGCAGCGTCGGAATTCATAACGTAGCCAAAGATCGACAAGGCGGGAATCCCGGAGAGCCCATCTTGTCCGCCGGTGATTCCTTTAAGTTCCACGGTAGCAACGTGGATGATGATCCCAAAGGCCAGCGTCGCCATGGCGAGGTGGTGCCCGCGAAGCCGGAACACCAGCCAGCCGATGGCCCACGCCGCGAGCGTAGCGAACGCGCTGGCGATCGCAATGGTCATCCAGGGATTCAGGCCGAAGGACTTGCATAGGATTGCCGTGCCGTAGGCGCCCAGCCCCACGAAAGCCGCGTGCCCGAGGGAGATCTGCCCCGTATAGCCCATCAGCAACGAAAGCCCGAGGGCGGGGAGCGTAAACAGCGCTGCGACGACAAACAGGTTGGTCAGGTAGCCGCTGCCGGAAAAATAAACTGCGGCAAGCAGCACGACGAGCAGGGCGATCCTCATCGCCGCACGTCCTCGAGTTCGCCCAGGAGCCCGCTCGGCCGTAGGAACAGGAATCCGAGCAGGACTACGAATGCGATCGCGTTCTTATAGCCGGAACTGAGGTAGCCGCTCGACAGCGCCTCGAGCAGGCCGAGAATCAACCCGCCGAGCGCAGCCCCGATCGGGTTCCCGAATCCTCCGATGATGCATGCGACAAATCCTTTGATGCCGAGGAAGATGCCGCTGTCGTACTGCATCAGCGCGATGGGCGCGACGATCACGCCCGCAATCGCGCCGGTAAATCCCGAAACGAAAAAGCTGAAGGACCGCATTGCCCTGGTCGGGATGCCCATGAGCCCGGCGGCATAAGGATTAACCGAACAAGCCCGGAAAGCCTTCCCTATATAAGTCCGCGTAAAAAACAGCCACAACAACGCCATGAGCACGGCGGCAGTCCCCACCACCCAGAAGGCCTGCGGCGGGACGGTCACGCCGCCAAGGTTCACGGGCTTCTCGCCCGAAAAAGCGCGAAGCGGTTGCGCGTCGGTTCCCCAGACGAGCACCGCAATGCCCTGCAATGCGACGCCCACGCCGATGGTAATGATGATGCCGCGAAGCACATCGTTGCCGACCGGGCGGATGGCTACCCTTTCTATCAGCAGGCCCAGCATCCCGACTACAAATACTGCGATTACCAGGGCCAGGGAGAAGGGCACACCCGCCGCGATAAGCCCTATGGCGCCCAAAGCGCCGAGAGAGGCGAAGTCGCCCTGCGAAAAATTGACGATGCCGGTGACGTTATAGACGGTGGTGAACCCGACGCCGATCAGCCCATAGATGGCGCCGACCACGAGGCCTGACGCGATGTACTGGCCGAGTTCGGTCATTTGCGGGACTCCTCTAAACATTGTCATCACGCTAACGACGTCGTGGAGCTGCTGCAACTCATTTCAGTCCGGCGACGAATTCATTTTTCCTGAAGCAGGGCGGATTATGATCGATCCGTCGGCAGGTCTTCAATTCTCGGTGCCCGCCGCCATATTGGATCGATGAATGACTTCGCGGAGCAGCACGGCCATGAAAAACGTCCTCAGCATCCACCGCCAGGGTGAGGGCCACTGGGTCGGCGACGGCTTCCCGGTCCACACCATCTTCCATTACCAGGAGCACCCGGAGCTTTCGCCGTTCCTGCTGCTCGACCACGCGGGCCCGGAAAACTTCAAGTCGGCCGAAAAGCAGCGCGGCGTCGGCTGGCATCCGCACCGCGGCTTCGAAACGGTGACCATCGTGTTCGACGGCGAAGTCGACCATGAGGACACCGCGGGCAATGGCGGGCGCATCAATAAAGGCGACGTCCAGTGGATGACGGCGGGCTCGGGGCTTCTGCACAAGGAACTGCATAGCGAAGCGTTCTCGCGTAGCGGCGGGCGATTCGAGGTGCTCCAGCTCTGGGTCAATCTGCCTGCGGCGTCGAAGATGGCCGCGCCGGGTTACCAGGGCATTACCGACAAGGACATCCCTGCGGTGAAGCTGCCGGGGGAGGCGGGCACGGTTCGCGTCATCGCGGGTGAATTCGGCGGCACGAAGGGGCCGGCGCGCACTTTCACGCCGATCAACCTGCTCGATGTGCGGCTGCATGCAGGCAAGCAACTGAAGCTGAGCCTCAAGGACGGCTATACATCCTCGCTTTACATCGTCAGCGGACAGGTGCTGCTAAACGGCAAGGAAGAAGCGGGCGGCACGGAGCTTGTCGTGCTCAGCCGGGAAGGCGACGAGCTCACGATCGAAGCGCAGAGCGACGCGATCCTGTGCGTGATGAACGGCGAGCCGATCGACGAGCCCGTCGCCGGCTACGGGCCGTTCGTCATGAACACGC
>JANMDK010000029.1:0-18998 GCA_031376265.1 Pseudomonadota bacterium | reverse complement strand
GCAGGACCTGGAATAAGCCGTACGCAACCGAAAATGCGGTTATGACCGTTGCCGCGCTGCCCACCGTCGTGCCGAGGTCGGCCGCAAGCAAGGGCAGCAGCGCATCGGTGCAGCGCAGGCTGGCCGAGCTGCCGAAGGCCGCGATCGAAAGGACCGCGACTGCGCGCTCTGGGGACGGGGTGCTCATGGAAGGCGCGCAGTACCGGACCCTCGCTGCTTGCCAGGCTTCAGCCGGGGGCGGGCGGGTAGGCAGGCAGCACGTTGTCGAACAACGTCACGTGCGCTGCGACGACGTGCCAGCCGTCTTCCATGCGCGCCCAGGTCTGCATCTGGCGGCCGAACTTGCCGGAGCTATTGCGGCGGTATTCGCAGGTCGCCGTGGCGAAATCCTTGCCGAAAGTCGTGATCACCACGCGCGTTAGGGTGCGAGCAAGGTCCGTGATATTTCTCGCCGCGCGCACACCGGCAATCGCTGCGTGTCCGTACGCCTGCTCGGCGAGCCCGTACCGGATGACGTGCGGCGAGTTCCAGAAAATGGCGTTGAGCGTCGCCACGTCGTTCGCCATGAGGGCCTTTTCATAGCGGTTGAATTGTTCCGTCACTTCGGCAACGACTTCCGGACGGTTGATCTCGGGACTTACGCTCATTGAAACTCCTTAGGTGGATTGAACTTGGCAACCCCGATTTTCTCCAGAACCGCGCAAACGCGCAGGCAAAGATCTTCGCGCCACGGCGCGCAGATGATCTGCATCCCCACCGGCAGGCCTTCGAACGTGCCGACCGGCGCCACCACCACCGGCAACCCGATGAACGAGATCGGCTGCGTCAAGAGGCCCATGCTCGGGCGAGAGGGCATCTCCACGCCGTTCACTTTCATCAGGTCCTGGCCGATCCGGGTGGCCGGGCGCGGCGTCGCCGGCGCGAGGATCACGTCGACCGACTCGAAGACTTTCATGACCTCGCGGTAGTACCAGCGCCGGAACCGTTGTGCCTGCAGATACCAGGCGGCCGGGACCATCGTGTTGGCCAGCAGCCGGTCGCGGATCAACGGCTCGAAATCGTCGGCGCGCTTCTTCAGGTTGGCAAGGTGGAGCTGCGAGCCTTCGGACGCGGTGATGATGAACGCCGCGGCGCGTGCCCTGCCCGCTTCGGGAAGCTCCACGGCGCGCGTCACGCCTATCTCGTCGCAGATGCCCCTGATGATGTCGGCCACGCCGCGCTCGGCGTTCGCCTCGAAGTAACCGCCTGCCCGGGCGACGCGTAACCTGGAGGTGCCCAACTCGAGGATCGGGCTGATCGGCACCGGCAGCTGGTCGCGGCAGACCGCATCTGCCGGGTCGTGGCCCTGCATCGCGTCATAGCTCGCCGCGAGATCCGCCGTCGAGCGGCAGAACGGGCCAAGATGATCGAACGAAGCGACGAAAGGAAAGGTACCGTTGCGCGGCAAGCGCCCATACGTGGGCTTGAGCCCGAAGATGCCGCAGAGCGACGCAGGCACCCGGATCGAGCCGTTGGTGTCCGAGCCCAGCGTCAGCGGCACCAGCCCCGCAGCCACCGCGGCCGCGGACCCGCCTGAAGACCCGCCGGCAATGTGCGCCGGATTGTGCGGATTGCGCGTCGGGCCGAAGTGCGTGTTCTCGGTGGTGAAGCCGTACGCGTACTCGTCCATGTTGAGCGTGCCGACAAGCACCGCGCCGGCTTCGTTCAGCCGGGAAACGAGGGGTGAATCCGCCGCCGCCGGTTGATGGTCCCGGTTGATCTTCGATCCGGCCAGCGTGGTCAGGCCTTTCACGTCGAAGAGGTTCTTGACCGCGAAAGGCACGCCGGCGAGCGGCCCCGGATCACGCCCGGCGGCGACGGCGGCGTCCACTTTCGCAGCTTCTGCGGCTGCGCGAGCCTCGGTCAGTTCGATGAACGCATTCAGCGCAGGATTGCGTGCCTTGATGCCGGCGAACACCTGGGCAACATGAGCGGAAGCCAGGAGCCGGCCGGCCCTGACCTGTTCCGCGATCGCGACTGCGGTCTCGAACGCCACCTAGGGCCTCCAGACCGGCCCGGTCTCGTCGACGACCGTATCGAGCGGGAACTCGTTGACCAATGCGGCCGCCTGCGCGGTGCGCCTGAAATTCTCGATCACGCCGGGGACCTGCGCCGCGGTGAGCTCGATCCCCATCAGCGCGGACGCGCGGCGGACGTAAGCCTCGTCGATGTCTTCCGGTTTCAAGTGCCAGGCCTTTTCGGGGTTGCGAGAGTCGGGCTGAGGGTGGAATCAGTATATCCACCCCGGTTCGCTATTCGTGCCGGGCAGCGGCGTCCCGGGAATAAACTCTTTCGGCTACGTCCTTCAAGAAAACATCCAAGGAGCCCGCCATGCCCAGAACCAAAGTCAATGTGCCCGATGTGGCCGAAGCCGCCGCCGGCCTGTGGTCGAACGCGATCCGCACCGGCGACACCCTCTACATCTCCGGCCAGGTCGCGCGGCCTTTCGAGGGCGGCACCGGGCTGGTGGGCGCCGACGAGTACACGCAGGCGAAACAGATCTTCGGGCGCATCGAGCGCATCGTCAAAGCCGCCGGCGGCACCATGGACAACCTCGTCAAGATGACGATCTACATGGTCGACATCACCAAGAACACCGAAGTCTGGCGCGCGCGCCGCGAGTTCTTCACCGGCGATTTCCCCACCTCGACGCTGGTCGAAGTCAGGTCGCTGGCCAAGCCCGAAGTGCTGGTCGAGATCGAGACCATCGCCTACCTGGGCAGGATGTGATGAAGAGGCTCCTCGCAGCGGCCTCCCTTTGCGCAATGGCCTTCGGCGCCTCGGCGCAATACCCGACCAGGCCGATCCGCATCATCGTCCCCTACCAGGCCGGCGGGACGTCGGAGGTCATGGCGCGCGCCGTGGGCGACCAGCTCACGAATGCGTGGAAGCAACCGGTCGTGATCGAGAACCGTCCGGGCGGCGGCACCACGATCGGGGCAGCCGCGGTCGCGCAGGCCCCGGCCGACGGCCACACGCTGTTCGTCAACGCTTCGTCTTTCCTGATCAACGCGCAGCTCATGTCCAAGCTGCCCTACGACTTCCAGAAGGATTTCGTGCCGGTCACGCTGGCGGCTTCGAACCCGCATGTGCTCGTCGTGTTCCCGGGCCTTGGCGCGTCGAACCTCAGGGACTTCCTCACGATGGCCAAGGCCAAGGGCAAGTCGATGTCGTACGCCTCGTTCGGCAACGGCAGCTCCGGCCACCTTGCCTTCGAGCTGTTCAAGAAACAGTACGGGTTCGACATGGTGCATGTCCCGTACAAAGGCGTGCCGCAGGCGATGACGGACGTGATGGGCGGCCAGGTGCACGCGATGCTCACCGACCTGCTCGCGGCCGTGCCGCAGGTGAAATCCGGCAAGCTCACCGGTCTTGCGGTCGCGGCCGACCGCCGCACCCCCACGCTGCCCGACCTGCCGACCTTCGAAGAGGCCAGCGGCACCAAGTTCGTGTCGCGTTCCTGGTTCGGCATCCTCGCGCGCGCCGGCACACCGCCCGAAGTGCTCAGGATGCTCAACACCGAGATCGTCAAGGCGCTGCAGAACCCGGACGTGAAGGCCAAGCTCGCCTCGCTGGGCATGGACACCTATGGCAATTCGCCCGAGGAATTCGCGGCGTTCATGCGCAGCGAATCCGAGCGCTTTGCCGACGCGATCAAGTTCTCCGGCACCAAGATCGAATAGCCGCCGCATGAAGGACACCCTGCTCGGCTGGGTCGAGCGCGATCGCGAAAAGCTGATCACCTTCCTGCGCGAGTTCGTGCGCTGCAAGTCGCCGAACCCGCCGGGCGACACGCTCGAGGCGGCCGCGTTCGTGCGCAAGCATTTTCGGGAGCGCGACATCCGGTTCGAGGAGATCGCGCCGGTCGCCGACCGGCCGAATTTCATCGCGACTTTCGACACCGGCCGGCCGGGGCCGCACCTCGTGCT
Source organism: Pseudomonadota bacterium (assembly GCA_031376265.1). Classification (GTDB taxonomy): domain Bacteria; phylum Pseudomonadota; class Gammaproteobacteria; order Burkholderiales; family SG8-39; genus SZAS-79. The sequence continues at coordinate 15,030 of JANMDK010000029.1, read as the reverse complement.
CAACGGCCATATCGACGTCTTCCCGGTCGAGTCGACCGCCGGCTGGACGAAGGATCCGTGGGGCGCCGAGCTGGTCAACGACCGCATCTACGGCCGCGGCGCCTGCGACATGAAGTGCGGCACCACGGCGTCGATCATGGCGTTTACGTACCTGAATGAAATCCGCGGCCGGTTGCGCGGCAAGCTCACGCTCACGGTGGTGTCGGACGAGGAATCCTTCAGCCCGCCCGGCATGCGGCACCTCATGGACCATCACCGGGAGAAAGTCCTCGGCGATGTCTGCCTCAATGGCGAGCCGAGCAGCCCGTACACCGTGCGCTTCGGCGAGAAAGGCCCGATCTGGGGTCGCTTCACGGCGCGGGCCAAGGGCGGCCATGGCGCTTTCGTGCACATGAGCCGCAACGCGATCCTGGTCGCGATGGACGCGATCGCCGAAATGCGCGACCTGCCGAACCGCATTCCGGTCAATGAACCTCCCGAGCTCGCTCGCGCCCTCGACGAAGCCGGTCCCGATCTGGACCGCGCCTATGGGCCCGGCGCCGGCAAGGTGATCCGCCAGCTCACGGTGAACATCGGCCGCATCGAAGGCGGGGTCAAGGTCAACATGATCGCGGCCGAATGCACTTTCGAGGCCGACATCCGCATCCCCAATGGCGCTTCGTTCGAGGCGGCGAAGGCCGAGATCGAAGCGATCGCCAGGCGCCATTCGCTCGAGGCGGACCTCTTCATTGCGTCGCCGCCGAACTGGCGCGAGCCTTTTCATCCGCTCATGGACATCGTGCGCGAAAACGCGTCTTTGCTTAAGCCGGGCCTCGTGCCGGCGCGCGTGGTTTCACCAGGAGCGACCGATGCGCGGCTCTGGCGCCTCAACGGCGTGCCGGCGGTGGTGTACGGTCCCTCCCCGCACGGCATGGGCAGCGTGGACGAGAACGTGTCGGTGGAGGAGTATTTCCATGTCGTGAAGAGTCATTTGCTCTCCGCCTGGGATTTCCTGAAGCGCTAAGCGGCTTTCAATTGGCGCTCTTCGCTGGACCGCATCCATATTGAGAGTTAAATTCGGACTGGATCGGACTCAACTTGGGAATCGGATGAACAGGCGCGACGCACTCCTCGCAATGCTTGTCTTGGGCACCGCGCCGCGGACGCCGTTTGCCCAGCAATCCGGAAAGGTGTGGCGCATGGGCTGGGGCGCACTTTCCTCGGCCACCTTCAACGAGCCCTACAGCCTCGCATTCGTCCAACGTCTTGCGGAGATCGGATTTGTCGAAGGACGCAACCTGGTCATCGAACGCAGGCACGCGGACAACAAGCTCGAAGCGATGCCTTCGATGAGCAAGGAGCTGGCGAAGGCGAAGTGCGACCTCTACTTTGGCGGCGGCGCGGAGGTCACCCTTGCCGCACTGACCCAGGCGACCCGTGATACGCCAATAGTTTTCGTCGCGGTGGACTTCGATCCAGTAGCCACCGGAGATGTAGCCAGTCTTGCGAGGCCGGGCGGCCGAGTTACCGGCGTCACGGCGCTGCAATCGCAATTGCCGGCGAAACGGCTCGAGCTGCTCAAGGAGCTTCTTCCGGGCATGCGCAAGCTGGCGGTGTTTACGAACGAACAGACGACCGGACAGCTCGCCTTGGTGCAAGGTACGGCCAGGCGGATGAGCATCGAGCTCCAGGTCATCGATTTCAAGCGCCCGCCTTTCGACTATGAAGCCGGCATCTCGCAAGCCACAAGCGCCAAGGCAGACGTCTTGTTCGTGCTCGGCTCGGGGTTGTGGGTTCCAGCAAGGAAGTTGATTCCGGCGCTGGCCAACAGGGCCAAGCTGCCAACGGTGTTTCACCAGGCCCAATGGGTCGACGCCGGCGGCCTTATGTCCTACGGCTTCAATTTCACGCTGCTGTGGCAGAGAGCCGCTGAAATGGCTGCGGCCATCTTGCGAGGCGCCAAGGCGGGCGACCTGCCGATGGAGCAGCCGACGGTTTACGAACTCGTCTTTAACCAGCTTACCGCAAAGGCGCTGGGAGTCAGGATTCCGCAGGCGCTGCTGGTGCGCGCGGACCGGGTCGTGGGCTAGCTGCAGAAGAATTGCGTTCGAGCGCATGAAATACTCCCAATTTTCCATATAGCTCCGCATGGATATTGGCTCTTATGTCGAAATGCTGCCATGCAGATAGGCGAGCCAGCTTCAGGCATCCCCTACTTCAGCCAATGGGAATCTGCCGCGCTCGCGCCGGGATTCATCTCGGGCGAAGTGAAGCTGAGGGATGACCCGCTCTGGAGAAATTCGGGGGCAGCTACGGTGGACGAATACATCGAGTGGGCCAATCATGTCTGCGGCATGGCCTGCCTCAAGATGATCCTCGCGGCGAGGACGGGGACAATCCATCCGACGCTGGCACTGACCAGGATGGCGATCGAGTCCGGCGCTTATGTCATCCGCGAAGATCGCTCGATCCACGGGATGATCTATGCGCCAGCCGTAAAGTTGCTCAGGGAACGCTTCGACATCGACGCCGAGGTCGTCACCGGGATTTCGGTCGCCGATCTGGCGCGGATCTTCCGGCCGGGGTCGCTTTTCATCGCTTCGGTGCACCCGTCGATCCGCTGGCTCGAAGGACCGCCGCCGAAGAAAGGCGGTCACCTGGTCCTCGTGACCGAGGCCACGCCCGCTGTCCTGACGTTCCACAATCCCTCGGGCCACACCGAGGAAACGCAGCGGGAGGCAGTCGCGACCATCGGGCAATTCGACGGGTTCTTCGCCGGCCGCGGCGTGCTGGTGCATCCCCAAAAATAAACGGGCCAGGGGCGCGAACGCCGCCTGGCCCGACCTTCCGAACGCTGCTTGAGTCTTAGTACCCGTTCTGCGGATAACCGTACTGCGAGTTGTAACCGCCGTACCCGTAGCTGGGGCCCGGCCCGTAGCTGTAGCCGTAGTTCTGCTGGGGATAGGACGGCGCGTAATCGTAGGACTGCGCGTACGGCTGTGAATAGCGCTGCGCGTAGGTCGGTTCGGGAGGCCGCGACATGGCGTGCGACAAGACCATCGCGCCCACGATCCCAATCCCCAGCGCCATTGCGAGGCCGCCGCCGTCGCTGCGGCGTCCACGCTCATAGCCTTGGTGGCCGCCATAGTTTCCGCCGCCGTAGTGCCGGTCGCCGCGACCATAGCCGTCATAAGGTCCGGCCTGGGCGAACCCGGCGGCCGTTGCGCCGATGAGGGCCGCCGACATTACCGCTACCGCCTTGCGAACTTTCATTTGAATTCCTCTACGAGGTGTGTGTAACGATAAGACAACCCGGCGCGGAATAATTCAGATTCGTGTGTATCCGGACGTTACCGTTGATACATTTCAACCCAGCTCGGATATAAGGGACAGACCACGTTTTGCCGGAGAGATCCGGATTAAACGTGGTCTGTCCCTGAATTCAGGCGAGATTGAATTCCCTTAGCGCGTGCTCGCGAAGCTTGTTCTTCTGCACCTTGCCGCTGGCGGTCATGCCGATCGCGTCGAAGCTCTTCACGATGCGCAGGTAGCGCGGCACGCGGAAGTTGGCGCTGCGCTGTTTGCACCAGGCGACCAGCTCTTCTTCGGTTGCCGAGAGCCCGTCCTTGAGCGAAACGTAGGCACACGCGACTTCGCCGAGCCTCGCGTCCGGCACGCCGATGGCCTGCGCGGTCTGCACCGCGGGGTGGGCGAGCAAGACCTCCTCCACCTCGGCAGGCGCAACGTTTTCGCCGCCTACGCGGAAAACGTCCTTGAGCCGGCCGACCATCTTGAGGCGCCCGTCCTTCGTGAGCGAGCCGAGGTCGCCGGTGCGCAGCCAGCCGTCCTCGGTAAAGGCTTTGGCCGTCTGTTCCGGGTTGTTGTAGTAGCCGCGCATGACGCTCCAGCCGCGCACCTGGATTTCGCCGTCGCGGATGCGCAGTTCCAGCCCGTCGTGGGTCTGCGCGAGGCCTTCCACGCGCAAGGCCTCCGGATCTCGCCAATCGCTCATCACGACGTTCGGGGAAGCCTCGGAAAGCCCGTAGGCCGCGCAGATCTCCTTCGCGCCCATGACGTCGATGATCTTCTGCATCGTCTGGGGCCCCGCCGCGGCCCACCCACCGCGCAGGTGGAGCCTGGCCGGGTCGAAGTCGGCATGGCCCATCATCATCTGGAAGATCGTGTCGTTGCCCGAAGTGAGCGTGCAGCGCTCGGCTTCCATCATCTTCAGCGCCGCGCCGGCCTCGAAGGTCGGCAGCGTCACGAGGCATGCCCCGAATGCCAGCGAAGCCAGCGCCGACAGGGTGGAACCGCCAACGTGGAAGAACGGCCGGCAATTGAAGTAGCGGTCCTCCGGACGGAGGCCGAATCGCGAGCCAGCAGCGAAGGCATTGCGCAGCATGTTGTCGTGCGTGAGGACGACGCCCTTGGGATACGCCGTGGTGCCCGATGTGAACTGGATCAACAGCGGGTCGTCCGGCGTGAGCGACGGATCGCTGCGCCCGTCCGGCTCGCCCTGGGGCAGCCCGCCGTCTACTGCGATTGCCTGCACGAGCTTCGGCAACCGCGGCTTCACTTCCGCCACCATCGCTGCGTAGTCGATATTAAGGAATCGCGACGCGTAGAAGAGCGCCCTGCAATCCGCCTGCTTGAGGCAGTACTCGAGCTCGGAAGCCTTGAAGCGCGTGTTGACCGGCACGGTGACCGCGCCAATCGAAGCGGCGGCATAAAAAAGGATCAGCCACTTCTCGTCGTTGCCCATGAGCAGCGCAACGTGGTCGCCTTTTGTGATGCCGAGGTCTCTTAAACCGGCGGCGGCACGTCGGACTTCGGTATCGAGCTGCGAATAGGTGAGACGCGCCGTCGCGGTGACGAGCGCCTCAGAATCCGGGCGGCAGGCCGCGTGACCTGCAAGGATCTGGGGCAGCGTTTGCGCGAGCCAGCTCAAGATTTTCCCATCCACTGCCCGGAGGCGAGCTGCTCCTCGATCGCTTCGATCTCTGCGGCCAGCGCGCCCTTGGGGTCGAGCTCGACGCCGCGGTCGATCGTGCGCTTGGCCAGGCGCAGCGCCTGCTGCGGGGCTTCGGTGATCGCCTTGACGATCGACGCGATCACTTCGTCGAGGCTTTCCGGCGCAACGAGTCTCGCCACCAGGCCATGCGCCGCAGCCTGCTCTGCGCTCAGCGTGCGCCCGGTATACATCATGTCCTTGGCGAGGCGCTTGCCGATTACGCGCGCCAGGCGCTGGGTTGCGCCCACTGTGCCTCGGATCGCTTCCGGCGTGCGGAACGACGCCGCCGGCGTTGCCACGATGAAATCGCAGGACGACGCGATCTCACAGCCCGATCCGACCGCGGCACCTTCGACCACGGCCACGACCGGCATCGGCAGCGCTTCGAGCGCCGCATAGGCGTCGAAGCCCTTTTGCCTGCGGGCGCGCACCTGCGCCTCGGTCATGCCCTGCCGCTCCTTCACGTCGGCGCCGGCGCAGAACACCGGGCCGTTCGCGCGCACCAGCACGAGCTTTACGTTGGGATTGGCGCTCATCGACTGCGCAGCGGCAGCGAGGCCGTCGCACATCGCGAGGTTGAGCGCATTGCGCGAGTCCGGGCGATTGAGTCGGAGGGTCGCCACCGCGCCTTCGATTTCAACTATGACGGCGTCCGTCATAGCGCCTTGGCCTTCCGAAGCTGGGCGATCTTCTCGGTGCTGTACCCGAGTCGCGTCTTGAGGATCTCGTCGGTGTGCTCCCCGAGCGTCGGCGGCCGGCCGAAGCGCGGGTCGTCGAAGCCTTCGAACTTGTACGGAAGGCCCAGCCCCTTGAAGGCGCCGACACCGGGATAGTCGAAGCCACGCACGAGGCCGCGAGCGGCGACATGCGGATCGTTGAGGATTTCCTTCACGTCGTTGACCGGGCCGACCGGCACCTCGACCGCGTCCAGCGCCGCGATCAGCGCATCGCGCTTCCAGCCGACGATCGCCTGCGTGAGCTTCGGCATGATTTGCTCGCGGTTCGTCACGCGCAGCGCGTTGTCCGCGAACTGCGGCTGCGCGCCCCACGCTTCCAGCCCGAGCGCCTGGCAAAGCGGCGCCCAATGCTGGTCGCTCGCGGTGATATGCAGGTACTTGCCGTCGGCGCAGCAGAAGGTCGCAGTCGGCACCCGGCCCGGGTGCTCGGTGCCAAGGCGCGGCGGCACTTCGCCGAGCGCGAAATAACGCGCCGCCGCCAGGGTAAGCAGGCTCACCTGCGCATCGAGCATCGAGAAATCCACGTGGCAGCCCTTGCCGGTTTTCTCGCGCCCGGCGAGCGAGGCAAGGATCGCTATTGCCACCCACAGTCCCGAAGTCAGGTCGGCCACCGGCAGCCCGGGCTTCACCGGCCCGCCGCCCTTCTCGCCGGTGAGGCTCATGAGCCCGCCCATGGCCTGGAACACCGTGTCGTAGCCTTTCTTGTGCTTGTACGGCCCCGTCTGGCCGAAGCCGGTGCAGGAGACGTACACCAGCCGCGGATTCAGCGCCGACATCGCCGCGTAGTCCAGTCCGTAGCGCTTGAAGGTCCCCGCCGGGAAGTTCTCGACGAACACATCCGACTTGGCCGCAAGGTCGCGGATCACCTGCTGGCCTTCAGAGCTTCGCAGGTTGACGGTGATCGAGGCCTTGGAGCGGTTGCAGGCGAAGTAGTACGCGCTGTCCACCGCGAGCTGCGGCTCGAAGCTGCGCGTCTCGTCGCCGCTGCCCGGCTGCTCGACCTTGATGACGGTGGCGCCGAGCTCGGCCAGTACCATGCTCGCGAACGGGCAAGCGAGTACCCGCGCGAGATCTAGGATGACCAGGTCCTGCAGGGGGAGCATGAGCAGTTAAATCCTCAAGAACCACGCCCTGATTGCCTCACAGGGAAGATAGTTTCCATTGTCAACTATCTAGGCCACGCCAGTCAACCGGCCGGTTCTTGCAAACTCAGTCGAACATCTCCGTCAGATCCACCGCGTAGCCAGAGCGCTCCAACTTCCCGCTTTTTGCGAAGAATGCAAAGCGCCTGGATTGCGGATAGACGATCCATGCCTCGATTGCGCCCGCGGCAAGGTACGCAGCCACTTTCTCATCCAGCTCCTTGACCGAATTCGAGGGCGAAACGATCTCGATGCACAGTTCCGGGCTGCGCGTGAAAGGAGTTTCGGCCCCATGCGCGCTCATGAATTCGGCGCTCGCCCAAGCGACATCGGCGACCAGGAGGCCGATCGAAGTGACGACCGACGCCTCGGCGATCGCTTGGCCCCCTAGCTGCTCGAGTCGCTGGCCGAGGCGAATCTGAAGCACGCCGTGGTAGTTGCTTGCCGGGCTCATCAGGATTCTCCCCCACAGATCGAGTTCGATCTTTCCGGGCAGGTTCGCCAGAAGGGGATTCGCACACAGTCCCCGGTAACGCTCGGCGAGGCCCTCCTGGGTCAACGGTGATTCGATGATTTCCGGATTCGCGGCCATCGGCTCTGCTCTGCTCTGCGATCGACTGAAAGACTTTATCACGCACCGTGGGGCAGATCACGAAGGCAGGATCACGCCCTTGCCCGAAGTCTGCTTGTCGAACAGCGCATACGCTTCCTTGCCTTGGTCAAGGCGCCACCGATGCGTGAAAAGCTCGTCGACCGCGATCCCGCGCTGTGCGACGAACTGCGCGCATTCGGCCTGCCCTACCGTCGAAAACGTCCACGATCCGATCAATGTGACCTGGCGTCGCAGCAGGTCGGGGCTGACATCGAGCGACACGCCGCCGCCTTCGCCCACGAAGCAGGCCTTCCCCCAGGTGCGCACGCAACGCACCGCCTGCGCTCTTGCATCGGAGGACGATGAAGCGTCCAGAGACAAGTGCGCGCCCAAGCCATCGGTCAGGTCCTTGATTGCGCCCACGACGTCCTGGGCATCGCCGGGATTGATCGTTGCATCGGCGCCAAGTTCCTTCGCGCGCGCGAGCCGCTCCGCGCTGATATCGAGGGCAATGACCCGCGCGCCCATCGCCGCGGCCAACTGCGTGGCCGACAAGCCCACCGGTCCCTGGCCGAAGATCGCGATCGTGTGCTGCGCCATCAGGCCAAGGCGCTGCAGCGCGCCCCACGCGGTGCCGGTGCCGCAGGAGATCGCTGCCCCGGTTTCGAACGACAACGCATCAGGAAGTGGGACCAGCGTACGGGCTGGGCACTTCATGTATTTCGCGTGGGCGCCATGGCCGGTGACGCCGTACACCTCCTTGACGCCTTCGTCGCACAGTTGCATCCAGCCGGTGGAGCACTGCGGACAAACGCCGCAGCCGCGATAGTGGTGCTGCATCACGCGCATCCCGATGGCGGCCTGGCTCTTGTCGACGCCCGGACCGACTGCGACGACTACGCCGCTGGGTTCGTGGCCGGCCACCACCGGGCCGGCCGCGGCCTTGAAACCTAACGAAGCGGGTCCGCCAACCGCGCGGTAGAACTTGAGGTCGCTGCCGCACATTCCGGAAGCCTTGATCTCGAGCACCACTTCGCCGTGGCCGGGGGTCGGATCGGGCATTTCGATGATGTCCAGCCGGCGGTCGCCGGGGAAGGTGATGGCTTTCATTTTGCCTACTCCAGTCCGTATTCCTTCCACCGCTTCTCCACCAGCGCCCGGTGATCCGGATGCGGTTCCACCGTCGGCGGGAAGCGCTCGTTGTTCCATTCCTTGCGGCGCTTGAAGTGCCAGTTGCGGGTGGCGTCGAACAGCACGCGTGTCCAGGTGCCGGCGCCAAGCTGCTGCACGTCGCGCTCCTCCAGCGGCGTGCTCGGGTCCAGGGCGTGGCCAAGCAGGCCCGGGAACTGCGTGATGCCTTCGGTCGCCGCATTCATGCGGTAGGCGAGCGCCCAGTCGATCTGCTGGTAGTTCGAGACATCGATGTCGTCCTCGAACACGAACACGTGCTTGTAACGCCCCTGCCCCGCCCCGGCGCCCCAAAGGGCCGCGGCGACCTGCTTGGGCTGCGCCTGATAGGTCTTCCTGATCTTGATGTAGACGTTGATGCCGCAGGTGATCGGGTCGCAGTACACATCCATCACACCGGGCACGCCGGCTGCGTTGAGGATGTTCCAGGCGATGCCCGCGCGCTGCGCCGACGAGATCACCGCGTTCTCCGAGAATGAGCCCGGCATGTTGCCTTCCTGGGTGCCGCGCAGGATCGGGTCGTCGCGGTGCATGATGCAGCTGACCTTGATCGTCGGCCGCGGCGTCGGCAGGTCCGACACGTAACCGGTGAACTCCGCGAAAGGACCTTCCGTCTCGTAGGTTTCGGGATTCGGATCGATGAAGCCTTCGATCACCATCTCGCAGCTCGCCGGCACTTCGAGGTCGACCGTCTCGCACTTGACCATCTTCACCGCCTCGCCGCGATAGGCGCCGAGCACCGCGAACTCCGAGACGCCCGCGGGGAGCGGGCTGCCGCCGAGGAAGCCCATGACCGGGTCCCAGCCGATGACGCACGCGACCGGCATCTTCTCGCCGCGGTCGGCGTACTTGGCGAAATGCTGGCCCCAGTGCTGGCCGCCCTTGATGAGCAGCGACGGGATCGTGTCCTTCTGGCCGACCATGCCGCGATAGATGCCGGCGTTCTGCACGCCGGTGTCCGGATCCTTGGTGACGATGCAGGCGTACGTGTTGATGTAACGGCCGCCTTCGAGGTAATGCCACTTCGGCACCGGGAACTGAAGATGGTCGATGTCCTCTCCTTTGACGATGTTTTCTTTGACTGCGCCGTTTGCCACCACCACGGGCTCGATCTGCTCGCGGTTCTTCCTCATGACGTACTGGACGATCTCGTTGTTGGTCGCGGTCTTGGGGAAACCGAGCGCGAGATTGAGCCGCTCGCGCGTACCGATGCCGCCGCAGAACACTTTGCGGCCGCGCGTCTTCTCGTGGTCCTTCACGTTCTCGAAAAGGAGCGCCGGGCCCTGCTTCTCGAGCACGCGGCGGGAGATCGTGCCGATCTCGCAGTCCCAGTCCACCTTGGCGGTGATCCGGTGCAGCTCGCCTTCCTTTTCCAGCAGCGCGATCCATTCACGAAGATCGATGCAACCCATGCTTCCTCCGCCTACGTTTTCGAGGCCTCAAGATTACAGATGTTTACCGTCTCGAAGCATGCATGCGAGGCATAATTGCGCGTCCAAAAAGAGCGCAAACATGCAAGCAACGATCATCCGGGCCCTCGTCGCGGCCGTCCTCTTCCTCGGCGCGCCGGCCGCGGCCCTGGCCCAGGCCGCCTTCACGCTGCCCGCGCCGGCCAACGACATCGAATACGCCGCAAGAGATCGCGACACGATGATCGGCATCGCGCGCCGCTACCTCATCGAAGGCCAGCGGATCGAGGTGCAGAGGGCGCTGTGGGAGCACAACAAGCTGAGGGACAAGGACCAGATCAGCCGCGGCCAGGTCATCCGCATCCCGGAAAACTGGATGAAGGAAGACCCTAACGCGTTGACGCTTGCGCACGTGGAAGGCGAAGTCACTTCCAAGGGCCAGCCGCTGGCGCCGGGCGCCAAGATCGCCCCAGGCGACGACTTCAAGACCGGCCGCAACGGCTACGTGGTGATCAAGCTGGCCGACGGCTCGACGCTCAACCTGCAGCCGGGCAGCGACCTGAACATCGAAGGCGTGAAGAAATCGCCGCTGTCGCCGGCGGCCGACGCGCAGTTCCAGCTCAAGAGCGGTCGCGTCGAGGCAACCGTCGCCAAGCGCGCGCCGGGCGGCGCCCGCTTCGAAGTGCGAACCCCGATCGCGGTCGCCGCGGTGCGAGGCACGCGCTTCCGCGTAGTCGCGGATGAGGCGAACAAGAGCGCGACCAGCGAGGTCATCGAAGGCGAAGTGCAGGTCAACGACACCGGCAACCTCGGCACCGTTTCACTGCGCGAAGGCTTCGGCACGCGGGTCAACGAGGGACAGGCGCCGCTTGCGCCGCGCGCGCTGCTGCCGGCCCCGCGCCTGTGGACCGGCATCCGCCTGTGGGTGCGCCGCCCGATCCAGCTCAACTTCACGCGCCTGGCCGGCGCGGTCGGCTATCGCGTGCTGGTCGCGCGGAAGCCCGATTTCGCCGAGGTGATCAGCGAGCAGGTGCTCGGCACCAACGTGATCGTGCTGCCGGAACTCGACAACGGGCCGTACTACGTCAAGGTGCGCGGCATCGACGACCTGGGGCTCGAAGGCAGGGACACGCTCGCCGACCTCGTCCTCTCCCTCGAAGCGGCGAAACCGCCCGCGCAGCCCGCGCAGCCCGCGCCCGCAACTCCCCAGTAGCGCTAGCGCAAGACCGGCAGCAGCACGATGAAGCGCGAGCCCTTGCCGAGCTCGCTTTCGACCTCGATCCGGCCGCCGTGCTTCTCGATCGCTGTCTTCACGAACGCGAGGCCCAGCCCCGCGCCGCTTTCCCCCCGCCGCTTGGCCGCCTCGAGCCGCTCGAAGCGGTCGAACAGCTTCGGCAGGTCCTCCGCCGCCACCCCGTAGCCCTGGTCGGCGAACGTGCAGCGCCAGCGATCGCCCTGCGGCTCGATGGTGCATTCGATGCGCGTGTTCTCCGGGCTGTACTTGATCGCGTTCGACAGCAGGTTGATGAACACGCGGAACAGCACGTCGCGCACGCCTCGGGTGAGCGCAGCCTCGGGCGTGAACGCGAGGTTGAGCGCGATGTGCTTCTTGTAGGCCTGCGACTCCGCCTCGTCGATGGCGCCGTGCATGAGATCGGCGAGGTCGACGCCGGTAAAGCGCGACTCTTCGATTCCCTCGGCGCGGCCGAGCTGCACGAAATCCTCAGCCAGCTGCAGCGAGCGCTCGACGCTGCGCCTGATGCGATCGAAGAAATCCGCCTTCTGCGTTTCGGGCGCCAGCTCCCGCAGGTCGAGCATCGCGGTGATCGACACCAGCGGCGAGCGCAGGTCGTGCGAGAGGAAGCGCATGTACTCGTCGCGCTTGCGCTCGGAATCCTTGAGCATCGAAACGTCCACGAGGCTGATCAGCAGGCCGCGCCTTTCGCCTTCGGATCCCGAAAACGGCACCACGCTCACGAAGAGGTCGCGCTTGTCGGTGTGGCGCGCCTCGAAAGTGACCGGCGCCCTTTCGATGAGCGTGTTCCAGTCGGGCGCGCCCTGCGCGAGCACCGGGGCCAGCACTTCGGAGGCGCGCTTGCCGCTGAGCGCGAGCACCGGCTTGCCGACCAGCGCCGCCGCCTGCGCGTTGGCGAGCGTGACCCGAAGCCCGGTATCGACGACGACGGCGGCCTCCGGAAGCCCGTCGAGCGTGTCGCCGACGAAGCGGCGCATGTCCCGCACGCGGGCCGAGGCGCGGCGCACTTCGTCGATGCGGGCCTCGAGCTCGTCGGACAGCGCGCTCTTGCGGCGGCGGGCCATCGGCGCCGCGTAAGGCAGCAGCTCGGGCTCGCGCGAGGCGGCCGCGAGTTCCTCGTCCATGTAGCGCTGCGCAGCTTCGAGCCTGCGCCAGCTCCAGAGCGGATAGCACGCCAGCAGCCCGAACATCGCCGCCGACGGGCCGAACCACCAGCCGGCGAAGAAAAGGAGCAACAGCGTCGCCGCAAACACGCCGGCGATCGCAACCACCGTCAGCGCCAGGGCGCGCCGCGCGGAGAGCCGCAGGAATGCGCCCATGAGGGTCAGCACCAGCAACGCGGGAATCGCCACCTGCAGCCACTGGGGCACGATCGAGATGAAGCCCGCGCCGCGCAGGCCCGCCACCACGTTGGCCGAGAGCTCGACCCCGGGCATCGAGCGCGCATAGCCTGAGACCGGCGTCGGATAGGCGTCCATCATTCCCGCCGCCGTGGCGCCGACCAGGACCAGCTTGCCCTCGAGCGCCGCCTTCGGCACCGTGCCCTTGAGCACCTCTACATAGGGCACCGTACCGAAATGCCCGGGCGGGCCGAGGAAAGCGACATGCGCCCAGTGATCCCGGAGCCACAAGCCGGCGGTCGCGCCGCGGTCGCGCTCGTTGACCTCGCGGCGCTGTCCCGGCAGCTCGCGCGGCGCCCTCCCCTTGTCGAGCGCCGCCAGCGCGGCGGCGAGGTGCAGGTATTGGTTGCGTCCGCCGGCCAGCCCTTCGCGCAGGTAGAGGCTGCGCGCAATGCCGTCCTGGTCCAGCTCGATATGCACATGGCCAACCGTCGCTGCGGCTGCCGCAAACATCGGGGCCGGCAACACTTCCCGGAGTTGGCCCGACTGGGACGCTTCCATGATCACCGGCAGCACCGTGCGCCCGTTGCGCTTGATGGCGCGGGCAAGCGCCTCGTCGCCGGCCGCATCGCCGCGGTCGGGCTCGGCAAGCAGGATGTCCATTGCGACGCCTTTGACCCCGGCATCCGTGAGCTTTTCGATCAGGGTGGCGTGGACCGCGCGCCGCCAGGGCCACCGGCCGACCTGGTCGAGGCTCTGCTGGTCGATGGCGACGATGACGATGTCGTCCGGCGCCGGCCGATGGCGCAGCACCAGCGCCGCGTCATAGAGCGTCTGGTCGATGCGCCAGAACCAGCCCAGCCCCGCTGCGAGGGCCGTCAGCAGGGTGACGGTGATTGCGGCGCCGATCCACTCGACCAGGATCGGTCGCAGCCTCGTCTTTTTTGTTGTCATCTACAAAGCTTATCGCACCGCGAGCAATCCGATGCCGGCAAGCACCATCGCGGCCCCCAGCGCGGTGCGCCGGTTGAGGCCTTCCCGGTTGTGGAAGACGAACAGGCTCACCGGGAAGATCATGAGCGGCGTGGTGTGCGTGACCAGCACTGCGAGGGAAATCTCCATGAAATGCATCGCCGAAACGAGGAACATTGCGCCGCCCGCGGTGGCCACCCCGCAGCCGACGTAGAGCCAGATCCCGCGCCGGTCCGCGGTGGCGATGCCGCGCCACGCGGCCGGCCAGTCGCGCGTGGTGGCGAGCACGCAAATAAGTGCCGCGACGGACGCGATGATCGTGCCGAACACCGCCTCGTTCCATGTCCGCATCGCGTAACCGCGGAAGACGTTGCCGAGCGCAAACCCGATGATCGTTGCCAGCCCCAGGAAGATGCCTCTGCGAAGCGCCGCGCCGCCCGGCCGATGCTCTGCGGACGCGCCCTTCTGCGCCGGCTGGGTAAGCCAGAGCCCGAAGATGACGAGGACCATGAGCGAGAGCTCGTAGCGGCCGAGGCGCTCGCCGACCAGCAGCCAGGCGAAGAACAGCGTGAAGGCCGGCGCTGCCGAGTGCACGACACTCGAGCGGGCCGGCCCGAGTACGCGAACCATGTCGAACATGAACCGCCGTCCGAGATAAGTGCCCGCGAGTCCGCCGATCGCGAAGATCGCCGCTTCCCTCGAGTGCCAGACGAAAGGCGTCTCGCGAAACAGGAACTCGATTGCGAACACGGCGCCGGCGGTGATGATGTTGACGACGAGCACGACGATGAAGCCAAGCTCGACCGACATCCTCGCCATCGCAAGCCGCGAGATGAGGATGTTGGAGCCGAAGAACAGCATCGAAACGAAAGCTAGCGTGACGCCCATGCGCGGAGGATAAGCGGTAAACTCGTTTCATGGACTCGATGGACCGCTCGCTGCCCAACAGTTTCGCGCCGTACGACGACCGCACGCAGCCCGCGATGAAGGTGGACGGCTACAAGGAGACGCTGGTGCGCGTGCCAAAAATGGCACCGTACAAGCGGCCGCTCACGCTTTCGGAAATCACCGGCCCGCTCAACCTGCGGCAGAAGCTCGACGCGGACCTCTCCGACCTTTCGAGAACGAAAGGCGGCGTACGCGCGCTCGGCCAGCTCATCTGGGTCACCGGCCGCCTGCTGGATGAAGACGGCCTGCCGGTGCGCGGCTCGATCGTCGAGGTCTGGCACGCGAATGCCGCCGGGCGCTACATCCACAAGATGGATGCGAACAGCCCTTTTCCCGAAGACCCGAATTTCTTCGGCTCCGGCCGCTGCCTCACCGACAACGAAGGCCGCTACCGGTACCTCTCGATCAAGCCCGGCGCCTACCCGGTGCCGAACCATCCCGAGCGCTGGTGGCGCCC
>JANMDK010000375.1:0-2949 GCA_031376265.1 Pseudomonadota bacterium | reverse complement strand
CGCTGGTGGCCGACATCTCGCACTGGTTCACGCGCCGCCGCGGCCTCGCGGTGGCGATCTGCGCCAGCGGAAACTACCTCGGGGGCGCGTTCTGGCCGCCGCTCATGCAGATGTTCTTCGACGCTTATGGCTGGCGCGTTGCCTACCTGATTGCCGCGGCGCTCTGCCTCGCGATCATGGTGCCGCTGGCCCTCGTGCTGCGCCGACCCTCCCCGATCGGCGAGGTGGAGCACAACGCGGCGCCTGCCGCGGCTGTTTCACCCCGGCCGCTTGGCCTTCCGCCCGCCGTGCTGCAGTCGCTGATCGTTCTCGCCGGCGTCTCGTGCTGCGTGGCGATGTCGATGCCGCAGGTGCATATCGTCGCTTACTGCAGCGACCTCGGATTCGCCGGACAGCGCGGCGCCGAAATGCTCTCCCTGATGCTGGCCGCCGGCATCATCAGCCGCATGGCCTCCGGGTGGATCGCCGACCGGATCGGCGCGCTCAGGACACTTCTCCTCGGCTCGGTCCTCCAGGCCCTGGCGCTAGCGCTCTTCCTGCCCTTCAACAGCCTCGCCAGCCTTTACGTCGTGTCCGCGTTCTTTGGGCTCGTGCAGGGCGGCATCGTGCCGATGTACGCGCTGATCGTGCGAGACTACTTTCCTGCTTCGCAAGCGGGTGCGCGCGTGAGCCTAGTGCTGCAGGCGACCGTGTTTGGCATGGCGCTTGGCGGGTGGCTGACCGGGGCCATCTTCGATTGGACCGGGTCGTATAACGCCGCGTTCCTGCATGGGATCGGGTGGAACCTGTTGAACATGGGGATCGCGATCTTCCTGCTGCAGCGGTCGCACCGCGCGTTCAGGCTTCGCGCCGCCTAGGCGGGTAGCTCGACGATCTCTTTAAGGAGGCTACTCGATGCGCTCCCCAAAATCGGTCAAGGCCCTCGAGCAGTTCAGCCGCGTTCAGCTCTCGAAATCCTTCTTCATGCGAGATTTCCTCTACTCGGAAATCTCGCAAGTCGAAAGCATCCCGAACATCCCCGCGAACCCCGGCCTCGCGATCGAAGTCGGCAAAGTCCTGTGCACCGAGATCCTCGAGCCGATCCAGGACCGCTTCGGCCGCCTCTGCATCCGCTCGGCACTACGCGCAGCCGCAATCAACGCCAAGGGCGCCGAGAACCGGAACCAGTACAACTGCGCCCGCAACGAGTGGAACCGCGCGCGGCACATCTGGGACGAGCCGGACAAGAACGGCAGGAAAGGCGCCATTGCATGCATCATCGTGCCGAGCTTCCTGCCGTACTACGCCAAAGACGAGCGCCGGAACTGGCGGGCGCTTGCGTGGTGGATCCACGACCACGTGCCGTATTCGGAGATGGAGTTCTTTCCGAAGCACTGCTGCTTCAGCGTCGGCTGGCACGAGGACCCGAAGAAGACGATCCACGCATGGAAACCGGCACGCACCTGCCTCACCAAGCCGGGAATGCCGAACCACTACGGCAGCCACGCCGCCGAATACGAGGAATGGCTGGGCGAGTACGACGGGGCCGGGCGAACGCCGGTAAAGTAGGGCCGCCTAATCGTCGAGCTGGATCTTCCGTTCCTTCGCCAGCGCACTCCACCTCGCGATGTCCGCCTGGATGAATTTGCCGAACTCCGCCGGCGTCATCGGCATCGGGTCGAGCGCTTCCCCGGCCAGGCGCTCCCTCATCTCGCGCGTCGCGAGCGCCTTGTTGATTTCGGCATTCAGCCGCGCGGTCACGGCGGGCGGCATTTTCGCCGGGCCGACGATGCCGTACCACTGCACGCCGTCGAATCCCTTGTAGCCGGACTCTTCGAAAGTCGGCACCTCCGCAAGCAGCGGGTGGCGCGCCAGTCCGGTGATCGCGATCGGCCGCAGCTTCCTGTTCCTGATGTGCTGCAGGCCGGCGGCGAGGCCGGGCATCATCATCTGCGTCTGGCCGGCCACGATGTCGATGATCGCCGGACCGATGCCGCGGTAGTGCGCGACCACCGCCTCGAAGCCGGCCGCGGCGCGGAATTGCTCCATGGCCAGGTGGTTGAGCGTGCCGATGCCGCCCGAGCCGTAGGTGAGCTTGCCGCCGCTCTTCTTCGCATACTCCACGAAAGCGCCCAAATCGGCGATCGGCAATGCGGGACCCGCAACCAGCAGGTTGCGCGTGCCGCCGACCATGGCGATCGGGGTAAAGTCCTTCACCGGGTCGTAGGGCACCTTGCGCACCGCCGGATTGGTGCCGTGCGTGGCCACGTAGCCCACCATCAGCGTGTAGCCATCGGGCGCGGCGCGCGCGGTCGCCATGGTCGCGATCTGCCCGCCGCCGCCGGACACGTTCTCGACCACGAAGCTCTGCTCCATCGCGCGGCCGAGCTGGTCGGCGACGGTGCGGCCGATCAGGTCCAGCCCGCCGCCGGGCTGCGCCGGGACGATGATCCTCACCGTCTTGGCGGGATAGGCCGCCTGCGCCAGCGCGGCCGGGGCAAAACTAGCTGCGAAAAGAAGAAAGATCCAGCGGGCCATCGAAAGCCTCCTTGGCGAATGCGAGGAATGCGTCGGCCTGCGCCGGCGCCCAGCCGCCGTAGGCCGCGTTGCCGCGGAATTTGCGCTCGAGTTCCCCGGGCGCGAGCGGTTCGTGCACGCCGCCGCGGATATGCGGCTGGCGCTCTTCGAACACCCTTCCGTCCCTCAGCGTCATCTTCACATGGCCGGTGTAGCGGGCCGGATACGGATTCCCGGGGTCGATCCTGTAGCGGACCTTGCCGGCGAGGCCGAGGACGCGCGCGTCGCCCACTGTGCGCGCGCTGAACGCCTCGAATCCCGCGCCGCCGGTGACGAAGGCGACCGCGATGTTGAAGGGCGTGCTGAACTTCGCCGCGTAGCCGTTCGGCGGGCGCTGCTTGCCGGCAAGGGGTTCCCACAACCGATGCACGTAACCCTCGGCGGTGTCGCAAT
>JANMDK010000342.1:0-27879 GCA_031376265.1 Pseudomonadota bacterium | reverse complement strand
CGAAACGATCGCGACGTAGAAGATCGTGATGCTGAACACCGGCAGCACCATGTGCCAGAGCACGTCGCGCATCCACGCCCAGCCCTCGAGCGACTGCCTCGCGCTCACCATGCCCTGCGCAGGCAGCCACGGCAGATGGATCGCGAACGCGATGACGAGGATCTGCCCGAGCCAGAAGATCGGGATCGAGAACCCGGCCACGCTGAGCGCGGTGATGCCGCTGTCGAGGAGGCCGCCGGCGCGCGGCGCCGCGGCAAGCGCCATTGCAATGCCCAGGATCGCCGCCAGGGAGAGCGCCGGGATCATGATCAGCAGGGTGTATTGCGCGCGGTCGAGCACCAGTCCGAGCACCGGCTGGCGGTTGGAGAACGAGAACCCTAGGTTGCCCTGCGCGAGGTTCGACAGGTAAAGCCAGAGCTGCGTGGTCAGCGGCTGGTCGAGGCCGAAATCCTTGCGCACCTTCTCGATGTAGCCCGGCGGCGTGGGGAAATCGCCGACCAGCGCCTGGATCGGGTCGCCCGGGACGACGTGGATGATGAAGAACGTGGCGATGACGATCGCGAGCACGATCGGGCCGGCCCACGCGAGCCGGGCGAGGATGTAGCGGCGCACTAAGCTTCGGGCGGGTGGGTGCGCTTCATGCCGCGCGTTGCGCCTGCGCCTGCGGCACCAGCAGCCGGATGAGCTCGCGGAAATCCTTGAGCGATTCGAGGTTCGCGATCGTGTCGGTGAGCGTCTTCGCCTGCGCGGCGCCGAGCGCGGGCACCAGCAGCGAGGACACCTTGACCTGCAGCTCGTCGTCCGTGAGCGGCCGCTCCGGCGCGCCCTTGGCGAATTGGGTGAAACGCTCCACGCGCCGTCCGTCCGATAGCACGAGCTCGAGCGGCGGGTATTCGCCCGGCTTGACCATGCGATCGGCAAGCACTTGGGTCGCGCCCATGAGCCGCTTCACTTCGGGGTCGTGGTCGCGCAACGGCGTGAACTGGTCCAGCGTGCCGCGCCCGCTGGTCGCGCCGACGGCGAGCGCGTACTGGATGCTGAACTGCGCCTCGAGCATGTTGCCCACCTCGGTCCGGTCGAATTGCAGGCGGTACTGGTCGTTGCCGTGCACCACCATGCCGGCGATGTCGCGGCTCTTGATGCCGAGCTCCGGCATCAGTTCGAAGAGCGTGTCCTGGCAGGCGTGCAGCCCGCGGCAGCAGGCATAAGGCTTCATGCCTGAGCGCGAGATGCGGAATTCCTTGCCGAGGCCCGCGAGGGTCAGCTCAGGCGTCGCCTTGTCTCGCGCATAGGTCGAATAGAACCCGCCCCATTCGGCTTCGAGCACCTTGCGCGGACCGGTCAGTCCGGCCTGGGCGAGGAGCGCCGCCGAAAGCCCGTTTTCCGAGGCTTTGCCCGGATGGAAGCGCTTGGTCATCGCGCCGTCGGCCAGGAATGCCCAGATGCCGCCGGTAAATGTGCCGGCGACGCCGAGGGCATCGGCGAATATTTCGGCGTCGAGCTTCAGGACCCTGGCGCTGACGGCCGCGGCGCCGAAACTGCCGCAGATGCCGGTCGAGTGCCAGCCGAGGTCGTTGATCGGGCGGTAGCCGCCGGCGCCTTCGAGCGTGCGCGCGGCGAGGTCGTAACCGGCCACGAGGGCGGTGATCGCTTCCTTCCCGCTGATCGAATTCCGGCCGGCCAGCGCGCAAAGTGCCGGGATCACCACTGCGCCCGAATGGCCACAGCCGCCGAAATCGTCGAGCTCGAGCGCATGCGATGCGGTGCCGTTGACCATCGCGGCCATCGGGGCCGGCAAAGTCTCGGTGCGGCCCCAGAGCGTTGCCGAGCCCGACGTTGCTTCCACGGACACCTGTGCTGCGGCGAGCGCGGCATCGACGACTTCGGTTTTCGCGCCCGCAATGCCCGCGGCCAGCGTGTCGAGCAGGAAGCGCTTGGCCAGGCGCACCGTCTCCGGCGGGAGGTCTTCGTAGCGCGCGGTGGACCAGTAGTCGGCGAGCTGCTCGGTGAGCGTGCGCGGGTTCGCCACGGCTACTTCCTCAGCCAAGCGCGGTGCCACCACTGGTACGCGGCGGCCTGCCACATGCCGCGCAGGTTCTCGCCGGCGGCGCCCATTTGCGCCTGCTGGTGGACGGTGAGCGTCGGCAGGTCGCGCGCGATGATCTCCTGCACCTGGAAATAGTGCTTCGCGCGCCCGGCCTGGTCGGGCGCATCGCGGCCCTTGTCGAGCAGGTCGTCCACCTGCGGGTTCGAGTAGCCGCTCGCGTTGTTGAAGTTGGTGCCCTGCTTGATGTACGCCGAGTGGAAAGTGCGCGCGATGCCGAGCGCCGGGTCGCCGGAGGTCGAGTAGTTCTGCAGCGTCGCGTCGAAGTCGTAGTCGCCGTACACCTTCTTGAGCACGACCGGGCGCTCCGCGCCTTCGAGCGAAACCTTGACGCCCACCGCCTGCCAGAAGCGCTGGATCGCCTGGGCCCACGACGTGTACTCGCCTCGGCCCGGGTCGAACGAGAGACGCAGCGTGAACCGCGTGCCGTCGGGGCCTTTCTTGAAGCCGGCTTCGTCGAGCAGCGCCTCGGCCTTCGCCTTGTCGAAGGGGTAGAGCTTTTCGTAGTTGGCCGCAGGGTTGTATGCCCATTGGATCCGCGAATCGAACGGCCCGGCGCCGGCCTGCCCGCTGCCGAGGAAGACGTTCTTGAGGATGTATTGGCGGTCGAGCGCGATCATGAGCGCCTGCCGGACCTTGACGTTGTTCAGCGGCGGCTTCCTCGTGTTAAGGATGATGATGTCGTCGCTCGGGTAGTTGACCTCCTTCAGCGAGTACTTCGGGTTCTTCTCGAAGACCTTGAACGCGCTGATCGGGAAGTAGTACTGGTCGATATAGTCGATCTCGCCGGCCTGCAGCGCGAGGATCCGCGCGCCCGGGTCCGGCATGATCTTTACCACGATGCGGTCGAGGAACGGCTCGCCCTTCGCCCAATAATCCGTGTTCTTCACGAACGTGAGCTGGCTGCCGCGCACCCATTCCTGCAGCTTGAACGGCCCGCTGCCCACCGGCTTGGTCAGCGTCGCCGGGTTTTTGAGCACATCCGTCCCTCGGAAGATGTGCGCCGGCAGGATCGCGGCGTTCTGCTCGCAGGCCATCGAGAAAAGGAAAGGCCCGAAAGGCTTGGAGAGCTTGATCACGACCGTCTGCGGATCGGGCGTGAGGATCTCCTTGATCGCGGCGCCGGGCGCGTTGAATTTCGACCCGTACTTGGAGCTCACCTCGAGGAAAGTGAACTTGACGTCCTCCGAGGTCAGTGGCTTGCCGTCGTGCCAGTTGGCCTTGTTGAGGTTGAACGTATAAGTGAGCGCATCCGGCGAGATCGTCCAGGACTTCGCCAGCGACGGCACGATCTTGAAGCCTTCGGCGAATCGCACCAGGCCGTCGTAAAGGATGCAGCCGGCGAACACATCGGGCACGCCGACGGTGATGTTCGGGTTGAGCCCGGCGGGGTCCGAGCCGAGCGCGGCCACGGCGGTGCCGCTATACCGCGGTTGCTCGGCTGCGCCCTGTGCAAATACGCCAGCCGCGCCGAGCAGGGTGGCGAGGCAGAAAAGGGTCCGGGAAAGCATCGGTCAGCTCCGCGTCTTGAGGATGGCGAGCGTGCGCGCCATCTCGTTGGTCTGGATCATGAGCGCTTCGTCGGTCCCGAGGCCCGGTTTGGAGAGCATGAAGTCCGGCTGGCAGGCGAGGCCTATATGCGTGCAGATGCGCGCCGAGTGGTCGGTCTCATTGGCTGTCCCGCCGAGGCAGGCGCCCATGCCGTGCTTCTTGCAGTGGAGCACGGCTTCGATCGTGTTGTTGATGCCGCCGAGATCCGGGGTCTTGATCTGCACGAAGTCCGACGCCTTCGCTTCCGCAAAGAGGCTGATGTCTTCCAGGGTATTGCACCATTCGTCGGCGATGATGCCGACGCCGATGCCCTTCTTTTTCAGCAGGCCGCGCAGCTCGCCGAACTTGGCGATCTGCTCGGCTTGCGTCTTGGCGATCATCGGCGACTCGACCAGCAGGTCGTAAGGCGCGGCGGCCTCGCGAAGCGTGCCGATGTAATTCGCAATCGCCTCGACGTCCATGGAGAACAGCTCACCGAGCGTGCCGTAAAGATCGGCATGCAGGCGCGGCCGGTAGTCGGCATCGCCGATCGCCTTGATGCGCGTGGCCACCATCTTGACCCACGCATGCAGGATCTCGCCCTTGAGCCCGACGTGCGTCTTGACCACGGTGAAGGAGGCGTGCGGCAGCAGCTCGAAGCGCTTGAGGATGATGCGGTCGAGCTGGGTCGGGTCGTCCTTGTGGCCGGAGGCGAGGATGCCGATCGGCTTCTTCGAGATCGTCGTGCCGTATTCGCGCGCGATTGTCTCGGCCATCGTTTCCTTGCGCGACAGCGCGGCCGCGTGGAGCAGCGCCTGGGTGATGCCGTAGCGCAGCGCAGTGTGCAGGCGCTTGCCGTCGACTTTCATCTTGTCCAGCTCGTCGGCGTTGGCCTTGAAAGTGGAGATGTCGCGGCCGGACAAGGATTGGGCGACCGCACCTTCCATCACACCCATATAATCGGCGGCGTTGAATACCGGGTCGCGCCCGGCGACACCCGCGAGGATGACGTCGGCGCAGTCGCCGAAAGCGATCTGCCCGTCCTCGAGCACCAGCATCACCGAGATGATCGTGGCCGGCTCGACGATTTTCTTGAATCCCGGCGTGACGGTGGGTCCGTGGAAGATCATGCCGTCCTGGCGGGCGCCCGCCTTGATCGCCATGAGGTCCCGATGCATGTAGCCGGAACGCCCGGCGGCGCAAATCACCTGTTTGACCTTCATTCGACTCCCGGAGAATTTTTGCGGCAAAGGCAGGACCGGCGGTATTCTGCAGGGATGCCGAGGATGAAAATGATGGTACGGGCCGCCGCTCAGCGGCGTCAATGCGCGCTTCGCCTGCGTAGCGAAACGCTTTGCGGGGCGCGGGAATGAGCCCGGCCAGCCCCGGGCTCGATGTCGGCAAGGCCGCCAAGAAAGACCTGCCGCAGCTCGTCGAGCTTCTTGGCGTGCTGTTTGCGCAGGAAGCCGACTTCATGCCCGACGCGACGAAGCAAAAGCGGGCGCTCGAGTCGATCCTCGCCGACCCGCGCATCGGCCATCTCTACGTTGCCCGCAAGGACGGCCGCGTGGTGGGCATGGTGAGCACCCTCTACACGATCAGCACCGCCGAGGGCGGCAAGGCCGCCTGGCTCGAGGACATGATCGTGCTGCCGGAATTCCGCGGGCAGGGCATCGGCGCCGCGCTGCTTGCGCATGTGGTTTTCAGTGCGCGCGAAGCCGGGTGCCTGCGCCTCACGCTGCTCTCCGACGAGGACAACGCCGGGGCGCATGCGGTCTACGCGTCGGAAGGCTTCCAGTTCTCGGGCATGCGCCCGATGCGCCTTAAACTGTAGGGGCAGGCTGCACCGCCGGCCGGCGGTCAGCGAAAATCTTTCCGAGGGTTTGCGAAAAGCGCAGGACCTCCGCGCCTTCGAGCACGCCGTGCTTCACCATCTCCCGATGCAGCTCAGGCAGGTTGTAGTGCGGCACTGACGCGTAGAGGTGGTGCTCGATGTGGTAATTCACGCTGTGCGGGAAGATCAGCCACTCGACGACCGGGCCGCCAAGGTTGGTGCGCGCCGCGGTCAGGGGGGAGGAGAAGTCCGTGGTGGCGCCGTGCTCCGCAATGGCGCGCAGCCGCAGGATCGCCTGCACCACGGTGAGAAGCGGTAGCACCCACAGGACGAGGTATTCAACGAAATAGCCCGTCGAGGCCGCAACCGCCAGCGCAAGGACATGGAAGCCGATGACAGCCGCGCGGTCGCGGCGGGCTTCGCTGCGCAGGCGCTCCGAAGTGTCGTTCAGCGGGCGCATCGCGACATTGGTCTCGGTGTTGATCGCCGGGGCGCCGAAGAAGTACGCGTAGGTTTTCCAGGCGGTGAAGCCGGTCAGGTCCTTGAGCAGCTTCTTCGCCAGGTAGGCGCGGCCGCGAGGGTAGCCGCCATGCAGCGCGGTGTCCGGATCCGCAGGGCCGTAGAGGTTGTTGTGGTGCAGGCGGTGAATGACGCGATAGGTGCGCATGGAGAGTCCCTGCACGGTCGCGCAGATCCTGCCAGCCAGGTCGTTTAGCCAGCGCTGCTCGAACAGGCGGTAGTGAGCCGCATCGTGCGCAAGGATGAAGAGCGCGTGCTGGCGGGTGCCGATCAGGATCACGCAGGGGATCACGACCAGCGGTGTCCAGAACGTAAGCGCAATGCCGATCAATGCCGAGAGGGCCAGCACTTCCTGGAGGACCGACCAGGTCGAGCGCGCAAAGGAGATCTTCGCGAGGCGCTGGACCGTTTCGGGCGGCAGCGCCTTGCGGTAGTCGTCGCGGAACTCTTCGCCCTGGGCATGCATGTCATGAGAATTTTACCTGCAGCCGTTGCAGCTTTATCTGGGAAAATCGGCCCCATGACCCCGCAACGCACCTTCTGGACCCTGGTTCTCTCTTCCGCGGCTATCCTAGCCGTGACGATGGGCGTGCGCCAGTCGACCGGTCTCTTCGTCTC
The DNA here is from genome assembly GCA_031376265.1 of Pseudomonadota bacterium. Lineage (GTDB taxonomy): Bacteria > Pseudomonadota > Gammaproteobacteria > Burkholderiales > SG8-39 > SZAS-79. The sequence goes on along the minus strand of JANMDK010000342.1, from coordinate 21,274 downwards.
CCCGCTCAATTCCTCGACCGGCCTTGGCATCGTCACGGTGAGCTTCGCGCTCGCGGTTGGCCAGTTCGTGTGGGGCGCCGCGCAGCCGCTCTTCGGCATGCTCGCCGACCGCGTGGGGTCGTTTCGGGTGATCGTCTTCGGCGCGGTGCTGATGGCCGCGGGCATGGCGATCACGCCGTGGATGGATTCGAGCTTCGGCCTGATCCTGGCGATGGGCATCCTGACCGCTGCAGGCGCAGGCGCCGGCAGTTTTTCGATCCTCATCGGCGCGGCTGCCCAGCGCCTGCCGGCCGACAAGCGCTCCTTCGCCTCGGGATTCATCAACGCCGGCGGCTCGTTCGGGCAGTTCGTCTTCGCGCCGATCGCGCAGATCCTGATCACCGCGTTTGGGTGGGTCGTGGCGATGGTGACGCTGGCCATGACGACGCTCACCACCATCCTGCTCGCGCTGCCGTTGCGCCAGAGCAAGGCGGCAGCCGCCGCAACAATGGCGCCGCCGCCCGGCGGCATGACCCTCGGCGAACAGACTCGCATTGCCTTCCGGAATCCCAGCTACTGGTGCCTGCACGCCGGGTTCTTCACCTGCGGCTTCCATATCGCCTTCCTCGTGACCCACCTGCCCGGCGAAGTCGCGCTCTGCGGGCTGCCGGCCTCGGTCTCGGCCGCGTCGCTAGCAATCATCGGCCTCGCGAACATCGTCGGCAGCATCGGCGCCGGCTGGCTCGGCCAGACCAAGCGCATGAAGATGATCCTCGTGTGGATGTACGGCTCGCGCGCGGTCGCGATCGCGATCTACCTCGTGTCGCCGAAGACCGACCTCACGTTCTACCTGTTTGCCGCGGTCTTGGGCCTCACCTGGCTTTCGACCGTGCCGCCGACCGCGGGGCTGGTGGCGAAGCTGTTCGGTGCGCGCTACCTCGCAACGCTCTTCGGGCTCACGCTGTTCAGCCACCAGATCGGCGGCTTCTTCGGCGCGTGGCTCGGCGGCATCGCAATCGATGCGACCGGCAGCTACAACTGGATGTGGTACGCGGACATCGTGCTGGCCGCGCTGGCGGCGCTGGTGAACCTGCCGATCAAGGAAGACAAGCCGGTGCTCGCGCCGGCTGCAGCCTAAGCCGAATTCAGGACTTTTCTATTGCAAAGTCCGCGCCCTGCTTGGCTGTGCGGGAAGTTCGTGTATTGGTACCGGTACAATTATTCTGGTGGACAGCGTCCAGTCACGCGACACGCAGCAGATCCTTTTCGATGTACCGCCTTAGTCGCGGCTTGATCATCGCCTCGGTGGCAAGGTCCACCTTGGCTCCGAAGAGTTCCTCGAGATAGTCCTTGAGAGCTGATCCAGGCCCTGGGTATAGGCAATGACCTTTTCGGCAAAGCCGATCATGTCGTCTACATAAAACCGCCATTCGCGCTGCACGGAATCAGACATGCACCGCCTCTTTTTCGATAAATGGACGCAGTTCCGCGCGCAGGGCTTTTTCGGTCACAAGGTCGACTGGGCAACCGAAAAGGTCTTCGAGATAGAACTGGACACCGAAATAGCGCTCCGAAGTTGCGGGGCCGTCGAATGCGACCAGGATGTCGATGTCGCTATCAGTCTGGGCCACATCGCGCGCGGTGGAGCCGAACAAGGCCAAGCGCGTGACGCCGAAGCGCCGGGCAAGCGTGGGCTTGCTATTCGTCAGAATTTCCAATGCCGCGGCGCGTTTCATTGCAGCCCCACTCGCAAAAAGGCAGTATGCCATCCGGATCTCGCCCGCCAAAGCTCGAAATTCTAAAGATTGATTATTGTAGATTCAATACTGGCGCGGCTCTCTGGGTAGTTTGTATCTCTTAATCAGTATAACTTCGACTATGCCGGTTTCTTCGCCGCCAACAGCACCGATTTCCACTTTTGCGTCTCGGCCGCGATGAACTCCTTGAACTCCTGCGGCGTGCTGGTGATGTTCGGCGAGGCCATCTCGGCAATCCGCCGCGCCATCTCCGGTTCTTTGAGTGCGGCGACCGTCTCGGCATGCAGCTTGCTCACGACCGCCGGCGGGATGCCGGCCGGCGCAACGACGCCGTACCAGCCGCCGGCCTCGAATCCGGCGAGCCCCACCTCGGCCATCGTCGGCACATCGGGAAGCAGCGGGGCGCGCTCGCGGCTGGTCACGGCAAGGGCCCTCAGCTTGCCGGCCTTGATGTGCCCGAGCGTGAGCAGCGGGTTCTCGATCGTGAACTGGAACTCGTTGGCGAGCACCGCCATGACGGCCTGCGCACTGCCGGTGTAGTGCACCGGGGACGCGGCAAAACCGGCGCGTTGGCGGAAAGCCTCCTGCGCGAGAAGCTGCGGCGAGCCCACGCCGGGCGTGGGGTAGAGCACTTCCTTCGGCTCTTTCTTCATCGCCGCGATCAGCGACTGCAAGTCCTTGTGCGGCGATGACGCCGGCACCACGACCACCAGCGGCGTCTTGGCGACGATGGTGATCGGGATCAGGTCCACGAGAGGATCGAAGCCCAGGTCCGCCTCGGTGGTCGGGCTTACCGCGAGCGGGCCGCTGCTGCCAAGCATGATGGTGTACGGGTCGCCCTTGGCGCGGGCGACGAGGCCGGTGGCGAGGTTGCCGCCGGCACCGGGACGGTTCTCGACCACGAACGGCTGGCCCGTCTGCTTCGTGAGCCGGTCGGCCAGCAGGCGGCCTAGCGTGTCGACGATGCCGCCGGGCGCGAAACCGACGAGGATCTTCACGGACTTGGCCGGGTAGGGCGCCTGGGCGAATCCCGCACGCGACGCGACCAGCGCGGCCGCTGCGCTGCCCGCGGCCAGCAGCCGGCGGCGATGGATCGAGTCGGGTTTCATTGCGGCTCCAGGACGAATTTCAATGTGGTTTCCTTGGTGACGATGCCACCGCGATTGCCCGGCTCGATCGAGCCGTAGCGTTGGGCGTAGGCAGGGGGCAGCTCGCGCGCTTGCCTCGGCGCCAGCCACAGGCGCAGCAGGTGCCGCCGTTTCTCCAGCTCGGGCCAGTCCTCGAAGTCGGTGCGGCTGTGCAGGATCTGGTGGTTGTGCACGAACTGCATGTCGCCGGGCCGGAACTCCATCGTGAGGTTGAGCTCCGGGTCGTTGGAGAGCGTGTCGAGGTAGTCGAGCGCCTCGTGCTCGGGCTTCGAGAGCCGCCGCGCCTGCGGGAAATTTTCCTGCGCCGAGCGGATGTACTGGCCCGAGAAGATCGTCGAAAGCTCCCCCGCGTGCCAGTTGAACACCGGCAGCTCGAACCACGGCAGCATGCCGGGCGGCACTTCGCCGCGCCGGTCGGTGGGGAAGGCATTGAAGAGCAGCTTCCACAGGTCCGGGCGGCGGCGGTATAGCTCGTCATGCAGGGTGATAGAGCTCACAAGCCGGCTTTCGCCGCCGGACTTGGACGTTTTAAGGCACAGCAGCGCGACGATGTCGCACGAGTCGGTGTGGTACTCGAGCTCGCGGTTGGTCTGGTAGTAGCGCGTGGTGGGTTTCTTGATATCCAGGCCGAGGTCGCACACGTGGCCGAGCAGGTGGCCCTTGGCATTCTGCGAGCGGAACGTGCCGAAATGCGAGCCGATGCCGAGGTAGGCGACCGCGCTTTCGGCCGTGCTGTACTTGCCGACTGGAAAGCCGCGCAGCATCACGAAGCCGCGGCCGCGCTGGACCTGGTCGAGATTCCCTGCCAGTTTCGGCGCGAGCGTCGGCAGGCGGAAAGTCCCGGGCGTGATGTCGCCCATCTCCCGGCCCGCTGCAAAATGCGCGCGCACCGCGCCGTCGAGCTCGGCAAGGTCGGCCGCGGTGAACTCGTAGAGCCAGTCGCGTTTCTTATCGATCTCCGGCCCTTTCCATGCGGCCGGGCCGCCGATCGGGCCGGGCGGCAACGGGGACGCTTCGATTTTCATGACTGCGGCCATGGGGCCTCCTGCGGTGAGTCGATCGTGTTTAGCCGAACGTGCCCGGGTAGGCGCCGCCGTCGAGCAGCAGGTTCTGGCCGGTGATGAAGCCGGCCTGTGCGCTGCAAAGGTATGCGCAGGCGTCGCCGAATTCCTCGATCGTACCGAAGCGGCCGGCGGGGTTCGATTCTGCACGCGCCTTGCGCAACTCTTCTTCCGATTTGCCGGTCTTCTGCGCATTGAACTTGAAGTTGGCGCGCAGGCGGTCGGTTTCGAACGGTCCTGGCAGCACGCCGTTGATCGTCACGTTGTTGCGCACGGTTTTCCTGGCCAGGCCGGCGACGAAGCCGGTGAGGCCGGTGCGCGCGCCGTTCGCGAGGCCGAGCTCGGGAATAGGGAATTTCACCGCGCCGGAGGTGATGTTGATGATGCGGCCGAACTTGCGCTCGATCATCTTGTCGACCACGGAGCGGATCAGCAGGATCGGCGTGATCATGTTGCCGTCCAGCGCCTTGATCCAGACTTCGCGATCCCACTCGCGGAAATCGCCGGGTGGCGGTCCGCCCGCGTTGTTGACGAGGATGTCCGGCGACGGGCAGGCCGCCAGTGCCTGCTCGCGGCCCTCCGGCGTGGTGATGTCCCCGGCCACCGTGGTGACTTTGACGCCGCAGGCCTTGCGGATTTCTTCGGCCGTGGCTTCGAGCGCCTCCTTGCCGCGCGCCGTGATTACGATGTTGGCGCCTTCGCGCGCAAGCGACATCGCGCACCCCTTGCCCAACCCCTTGCTGCCTGCAGTGACGAGTGCGGTCCTGCCGCGAATTCCGAGATCCATGGTGTGATTCCTTGAAGAGAGGGGAGGGGCTAGGCGACGCCCTGGCTTTGCAGGTACTCGTCGTAGGTTCCGCGAAAATCCACGATGCCGTCAACCCTCAGATCGATAATCCGCGTGGCGAGCGACGAGACGAATTCCCGGTCGTGCGAAACGAACACCAGGGTGCCCTTGAACTTGTCGAGCGCAGTGTTGAGCGACTCGATCGATTCCATGTCGAGGTGGTTGGTCGGCTCGTCCATGAGCAGCACATTGTGCTTCTGCAGCATGAGTTTGCCAAAGACCAGGCGCTGCTCCTCGCCGCCCGAAACCACCTTGACCGACTTGCCGACCTCGTCGCCTGAGAAAAGCAGGCGGCCAAGCGTAGAGCGCACGATCTGGTCCTCATCCGACGCCGCTTTCCATTGCCCCATCCACTCGGTGAGGCTCGCGTCCTCGGCACAGTCCGCGGTGTGCTCCTGCGCGCAATAGCCCGGGCGCGCCTTGTCGGTCCAGCGGATCTTGCCCGCGTCTGCCTTCAGGTCGCCCCACAGGCAGCGCAACAGCGTGGTCTTGCCGATGCCGTTCGGGCCGATAATCGCGATCTTCTCGCCGGCCTCGACGATCAGGTTGAAGGCGTGGAAGAGCGGCTTGCCGTAGCCCTTGGCGAGGTTCTCCACTTCGACCGCGTGGCGATGGAGTTTTTCTTTCTCGTCGTAGTCGAAGCGGATGAAGGGGTACTGGCGTGAAGAGGGCTTGACGTCCTCGACTTTCAGCTTCTCGATCTGCTTCTGGCGCGAGGTGGCCTGCCGCGCCTTGGACTTGTTGGCGGAAAAGCGCGAGACGAAATCCTGCAGCTCGGCGATGCGCTCCTTGGCCTTGGTGTTCGCATTCAGCACCTGCTGGCGCGCCTGCGTCGAGGCGAGCATGTAGTCGTCGTAGCTGCCCGGGTAGACGCGGATGCCGCCGTAGTCGAGGTCGGCCATGTGCGTGCACACGCTGTTGAGGAAGTGGCGGTCGTGCGAAATGATGATGATCGTGCTCTGGCGCTGGTCGAGGATGTTTTCCAGCCAGCGGATCGAGTTGATGTCCAGGTTGTTGGTCGGCTCGTCGAGCAGCAGGATGTCCGGGTCGGCGAACAGCGCCTGCGCGAGCAGCACGCGCAGCTTCCAGCCCGGCGCCACTGCGCTCATCGGGCCGCGATGCTGCTCTTCCGGGATGCCGAGGCCGAACAGCAGGGCGCCCGCGCGGGCCTCCGAATCGTAGCCGCCGTATTCGGCGAATTTTTCCTCGAGCTCGGCGGCCTTCATGTAGTCGTCTTCGGTTGCATCCGCGTCCGCATAGATCGCGTCGCGCTCGGACATCGCCGCCCACATCTGCTCGTGGCCCATGAGCACGACGTCGAGCACGCGCTTGTCCTCGTAGGCGAACTGGTCCTGCCGCAGGCGGCCGATGCGCTCTCCGGCGTCGACCGAGACGTTGCCCGCCGAGGGCTCGAGCTCGCCGCCGAGGATTTTCATGAAGGTGGACTTGCCACTGCCGTTGGCGCCGATCAGGCCGTAGCGGTTGCCGCCGCCGAACTTGACCGAGACGTTGTCGAACAGCGGCTTGGCGCCGTACTGCATGGTGAGGCTGGAAGTGGTGATCATGAGCTTTTGGGCTTTAGGGAGACGAGCAGGACGCCGGAAATGACGAGGACGCTACCTCCGACCTGCAAGAGGGTGACAGGTTCATCGAGGCCGAACGCGCCCGCGAAAACGGTGACGACCGGGCCGACTGCGCCCATGAGCGCGAACTGATTGGCGCCGATGCGCTTCAGCGCCTCGGCCACGAGGAATACGGGAATGACCGTTGCGAGCACGACCATCAGCGCGAGGTACCACCACATCCTCGGCTGCAGGTCGAGCGAGGCGGCCGTTTCGAACGCCACGAACTGGACGATGGCCGGCACGGTGGCAAGGATCATGGTGTACGCCGTAAAGCGCATCGAGCCGATGCGGCGCGTGAGTTCGCTGCCTGCCACGAGGTAGACCGCGTAGCAAAGCGCGGCGGTGAAGCACATCAGCACGCCGAAGAGAAAGAGCCTGTCGTTGCCCGGCGCGCCGATCTGGCCGGAAACGACGAGCGCGATACCCGCGTAGCAGATCGCCAGTGCCGCAAGCTCGCGCCCGGCCGGCCGCTTGTTGAGGAAGACCAGCGAAAGCAGCACCACCATCGTCGGATACATGAAGAGGATCAGGCGGCCGACGCCCGCGCCGACGTACTGCAGCCCGATGAAATCCAGGAAGCTCGACAGGTAGTAGCCCATGAACGCAAGCGCAGCGACTGCACCCCATTCGCGCGTCGTGAGCGCCGTGCGCTTGTCCTCGCGTTGCCCAAGCCACCAGGCCACCGCGATGAAGAAAGGCAGCGACAACACCATGCGCAGGAAGAGCAGCGTGACCGGGCTCACCGGCTGGACCGCGTAGCAGAGCTTGACGAAGACCGGGCGGATCCCGAAGCCGACGACGCCGCCGAGGGCGAAGAGCAGCCCCCAGGCCCGGTAGGAAACCCCGGCCACTACTTGCGCTTGGCGCTGCCGAGGATCGAGCCGAGCACGCCTCGCAGGACCTGGCGTCCGATCTCCGAGCCTATGGCGCGGGCCGCGCTCGTCGCCGCGGCTTCGACCATGCCTTTGGATTGCTGGCCGCCGCGCGGTCCCTTGCGGCCGAAAAGGACGTCCGAAAGGACGCTGCCCATGCCGCCGCCGGCCGGGGCCTGCGCCGTCGGCGACGGGCCTTGCTGCTGCTGGGGCTGCGGCTGCGCGTTCTCGTGACGCTCCACGGCCCGGCCCTTGAGCTTTTCATACGCCGATTCGCGGTCGACGGTTTTTTCGTAGTGGCCGTAGACCGTCGAGGATTGGATGACCTTCTGGCGCTCGGCGTCCTCGAGCGGCCCAAGATGGCTGCCCGGCGGGACGACAAACGCGCGTTCGACCATTCCGGGGCGGCCCTTCTCGTCCAGCACGCTGACGAGCGCCTCGCCGACCTCGAGCTCCATGATCACCTGCGCGGTATTCAGCTTGGGGTTCGCGCGCATCGTCTCGGCCGCGGCCTTGACGGCTTTCTGGTCCTTGGGCGTGAACGCGCGCAGCGCATGCTGCACCCGGTTCGAGAGCTGACCCAGCACCGATTCCGGAATGTCCAGCGGGTTCTGCGTGACAAAGTAGACGCCGACACCCTTGGAGCGGATGAGGCGGACCACTTGCTCGATCTTCGTGAGCAGTTGCTTGGGCGCATCGGTAAAGAGCAGGTGCGCCTCGTCGAAGAAGAACACCAGCCGCGGTTTCTCCGGGTCGCCTACCTCGGGCAGGTGCTCGAACAGCTCGGCCAGCATCCAGAGCAGGAAGGTCGCGTAGAGCTTGGGCGAATTCATGAGCTTGTCGGCGGCGAGGATGTTGATCACCCCCTTGCCGCCCTGCGTCTGCATGAGGTCGGCGATGTCGAGCATCGGCTCGCCGAAGAACTGGCCGGCGCCCTGGTTTTCGAGCGAGAGCAGTTCGCGCTGGATCGCGCCGACCGAGGCCGCCGAGATGTTGCCGTACTCGGTCTGGAATTGCGCCGAGTTGTCGCCGATGTGCTGCAGCATCGCGCGCAGGTCCTTGGCGTCCAGCAGCAGGAGGCCGTTGTCGTCGGCGATCTTGAACAACAGGTTAAGCACGCCTTCCTGGATGTCGTTCAGGTTCAGCATGCGCGAAAGCAGCAGCGGGCCCATGTCCGAAATCGTCGCGCGCACCGGGTGGCCGCTTTTGCCGAACACGTCCCAGAACGCGACCGGGCAGGCTTCGAACTTCACGTCGAGCTTGAGGAGCTTGATGCGCTCATCGACCCGGGCATTGCCTCCACCGGCCTTCGCAATGCCGGCAAGGTCGCCCTTGACGTCGGCCATGAACACGGGGACGCCGATCGAGGAAAAAGAATGCGCGAGCGACTGCAGCGTCACGGTTTTTCCGGTGCCTGTGGCGCCCGCGATCAGGCCGTGGCGATTGGCAAGGCCAGGGAGCATGAAGAGCTCCGCGTGGCTGTTCTTTGCGATGAGCAGGGGCTGGACCATAGAGGTAAAATTATACGTTCTCCCGAATCAAATCCCGTATCAACTTCTCAGGCGAGCGATGGCCGGACACAGCAAGTGGGCGAACATCCAGCACCGCAAGGGCCGGCAAGACGCCAAGCGGGGCAAGGTCTTCACGCGGGTCATCAAGGAAATCACGGTGGCCGCGCGCCTGGGGGGCGCCGACGCATCGACCAACCCGCGCTTGCGCCTCGCAATGGACAAGGCGCGCGAAGCCAACATGCCCAAGGACAGCATCCAGAACGCGATTGCGCGCGGCGCGGGCACGCTTGAAGGCGTCGCCTACGAGGAAATCCGCTACGAAGGCTATGGCATCGCCGGCGCCGCGATCATCGTCGACTGCATGACCGACAATCGCACCAGGACGGTTGCCGAGGTGCGCCACGCGTTCGCGAAGAACGGCGGCAATCTCGGCACCGACGGGTCGGTTGCGTTCCTCTTCAGGCATTGCGGGCAGTTGCTGTTTGCGCCGGGACTCTCGGAAGGCAAGGTCATGGAAGCGGCGCTCGACGCAGGGGCAGATGACGTGATCGCGAACGACGACGGCTCGATCGAAGTGATCTGCGCGCCGGGCGACTTCGGCCAGGTCCGGGCCGGCCTCGAAAAGGCGGGCCTCAAGCCCGAGATCGCCGAGATCACGATGAAGCCCACGCTCGAGAACGCGCTCGCGGGCGAGGATGCGGTGAAGATGCGCAAGCTCCTTGATGCGTTCGAAAGCCTCGACGACGTGCAGGAGGTCTACACCACTGCGGTGCTGGACGAGGCCTGAGTGTCGGGGCTCGACGAACGAGCTCGCTTGGACAAACCCCTGCGCATCCTCGGTATCGATCCGGGCCTCAGGGTCACCGGGTTCGGCGTCATCGACAAGGTCGGCCCGCGCCTCGTCTACGTCACCAGCGGCTGCGTGAAGAGCGGCGAGGGCGAGCTGCCGGAGCGCATCAAGGTCCTCCTCGACGGCCTTCGCGAGGTCATCGCCGCGAACCGCCCCACCCAGACCGCGATCGAGAAAGTGTTCGTCAACGTCAATCCGCAGTCCACGCTGCTGCTCGGACAGGCGCGGGGCGCTGCGATCTGCGCGGCGGTTCTCGCGGGCGTCCCGGTCGCCGAGTACACTGCCCTGCAGGTCAAGCAATCGGTCGTTGGCGCGGGCAAGGCCGGCAAGGAGCAAGTGCAGATGATGGTCCGGCGGTTGCTTTCCTTGCCTGGCGACCCGAGCCCGGACGCAGCCGACGCGCTGGCCTGCGCAATCTGCCATGCGCACGCCGGACAGGGGATGGGCGCGTTCCCGACGATCGGCCGCAGGATGAAGAACGGGAGGCTGGTTTGATCGGAAGGCTGACAGGAATCCTTGCCGCGAAGAATCCGCCGCAGGTCATGGTGGACGCCGGCGGGGTGGGCTACGAACTCGATGTGCCGATGAGCACCTTCTACAACCTGCCGGCCACAGGCGAGAAAGTGGTGCTGCTGACGCATCTCGTGGTGCGCGAGGACGCACATATCCTGTTCGGGTTCGGGACGGAAGAAGAGCGCTCGGCGTTCCGCAAGCTCATCCGCATTTCCGGCGTCGGTGCGCGCACCGCACTTTCTGTGCTTTCGGGACTTTCGGTCAGCGATCTAGCGCAGGCGGTCGCGACCCAGGATGCCGGGAGGCTCACCAAGATCCCGGGCATCGGCAAGAAGACCGCCGAGCGGCTGCTGCTGGAGCTCAAAGGCAAGCTCGCGGACGTGCTGCCCGGCGTCGGCTCGGGGGCGCAACCGAGCGCAAGCGCCGACGTGCTTAATGCGCTGCTTGCGCTGGGGTACAGCGACAAGGAGGCGAGGCTTGCGACAAGCAAGCTGGCGGCCGACCTGCCGGTGTCCGAAGGCATCCGGGCCGCCCTGAAAGCTCTGGCAAAATCCTGAAGTGGCCATCGAAACCGACCGCCTGATCTCGGCCGTGCCTGCCTCCGCGCAGGAGGAGCAGATCGAGCGCGCGCTGCGCCCGCAGAAGCTGGCCGATTACGTCGGCCAGAAGAAGATCCGCGAGCAGCTAGAGATCTTCATCGAGGCGGCGCGAGGCAGGAAGGAGGCGCTGGACCACGTGCTGCTCTTCGGGCCGCCGGGCCTGGGCAAGACGACGCTTGCGCACATCATCTCGCGCGAAATGGGCGTCGGCCTGCGCCAGACCTCCGGCCCGGTGCTCGAGCGTCCGGGCGACCTCGCCGCGCTCCTCACGAACCTCGAGCCGCGCGACGTGCTCTTCATCGACGAGATCCATCGACTCTCGCCTATCGTGGAGGAGATCCTCTATCCGGCGCTCGAGGACTACAAGATCGACATCATGATCGGCGAAGGGCCGGCCGCGCGCTCGATCAAGCTCGACCTGCCGCCCTTCACGCTGGTTGGCGCAACGACGCGCGCCGGCATGCTGACCAACCCGTTGCGCGATCGCTTCGGCATCGTCGCGCGCCTCGAGTTCTACAACGAGGTGGAGCTCACCTCGATCGTGAAGCGCTCGGCGCAGCTGCTCAATGTCGGCATCGAAGGCGGCGGCGCACCAGAGATTGCGCGGCGCTCGCGAGGCACGCCTCGCATCGCGAACCGGCTCTTGCGGCGCGTGCGCGATTACGCGCAGGTCAAGGCGGACGGCGTAGTCACCAAGTCAGTGGCCGAGGCGGCGCTCAAGATGCTCGATGTCGACCCGCTGGGCTTCGACGTAATGGACCGCAAGCTCCTGCTCGCGGTGATCGAGCGGTTCGGCGGCGGGCCGGTGGGCGTGGAGAACCTCGCCGCAGCCATCGGCGAGGAGCGCGACACGATCGAGGACGTGCTCGAGCCTTACCTCATCCAGCAGGGCTACCTGCAGCGCACGCCGCGCGGCCGCATGGCAACGCTGCAGGCATATCGGCATTTCGGCCTGGTTGCGCCCGCTTCCGTGAACGGGGGCGCCGACCTGCTCAGCAGCCTCACGCAGGAGCCCGCAAAAGGAACCCCGGACTGAGCGTGCCCGGCAGCGAAGGGCGGGAGGCGCAGGCGGAAGCGGACCTTGCCGCCGACCATCACCTCTTCGGCCGCCGGCTGTACACGGCAACGCGCAAGGTCTGGGTCACGCCGCTGATCGTCGCGATCAACGTGCTCGTCTTCGCCGCGATGCTCTTCGACGGCGCCGGCCTGCTGGAATCGAACCCCGCCGTCCACCTGCGCTGGGGCGCCAATTTCGGGCCGGTCACGAAGGAAGGCGAGTGGTGGCGCCTGCTCACCAGCACCTTCCTGCATTTCGGCCTCCTTCATGTGGCGATGAACATGTGGGCACTTTGGAGCGCCGGGGCGCTGGTGGAGCGCTTGTACGGCAACCTCTCCTTCCTTGGCCTGTACCTCTTTGCCGGGCTTGCCGGCAGCCTGGTGAGCCTGCTGTGGAACGCCGATCGCGTGGTCAGCGCGGGGGCTTCGGGCGCGATCTTCGGCGTCTATGGCGCGCTTGGCGCCTACGTGCTGCGGCAACCGGGCTCGGTGCCGCGCGGCGTGCTCAAGAGCCTTTCAGGCAGCACGGTGGCCTTCATCCTCTATTCGATCGTGATCGGCGTGATGGTGCCGGCAATCGACAACGCGGCGCATGCCGGGGGCCTCGTCGGCGGATTCGTGCTCGCGTGGCTGCTTGCCCGTCCGCTCGAGCCGCGACAGCCCCTCGGCCTCGTGCGCGGCGCACTGGCGGCAGGTGTAGCAGTGATCGTGCTGGGCGCGCTTTTCGCCGTGATTCCGGCGCCGAGGTATTCGTACCACGCGCAGCAGGCAGCGGTCAGCACGATCCAGCAATTCGGCGCCGAAGAAGCAGCGCTGGCGAAGAAAGCCGGCGAGCTGATCGACGCGCGCCGCGCCGGCAAGATTACGGACCAGCAACTCGGGGCCGCGATCGAGAAGGACCTGCTGCCCGGGTGGAATGCCGCCCATGCCCGCTTCAGCGCGCTCAGGGTCGATCCGCAGGCGCCGGCCGCGGACAAGCTGCGCGCGCTGACCGAGTTCATCGGCGTGCGGCGCGACATGTTCACGGCCTATGCCCTGGGCCTGCAAACCGGCGACGCGAATCGCCTGCGGCAGGCCGAAGAGCTCTCGGCGCGCTCCCTGGTGCTCATGAAGGTGATTCGCGAGAGGCAGGAAAAGAAATGAACGCGCCCTTCAGGCTGCCTGTGCGCGTCTACTACCAGGACACCGACGCCGGCGGCGTCGTTTTCCATGCGCAGTACCTTGCCTTCATGGAGCGCGCGCGAACCGAATTCCTCAATGCGCGCAATTTCGACCTCGCGGGCTTCGCCGAGGAAAGCCGCATCCTGTTTATGGTGCATGAGATTACGGTGCGCTACCATCGGCCTGCCCGGCTGAACGACCAGCTGGGCGTGACGGCGCAGGTAGCCTTGCTCGGCCCCGCAAGCGTGGACTTCGAGCAGCGTGTTGAACGCGGCGACGAACTGCTGGTCGAAGCCCGGGTGCGCCTCGCGATGGTCGACCGGGACAGGCAGCGCCCCACGCGGATGCCCGCGGCTCTGAAGCAGATTCTGAATACGACGGGATAAGACCAAAAAAATGAACGTGACCCAGGACCTCGAAATCTGGACGCTGATCGCAAGCGCCAGCCTGGTGGTGAAGTTCGTCATGGCGCTGCTGCTGGCCGTGTCGTTCATGAGCTGGCTGTTCATCTTCCGCAAGATGTTCGCGATCCGGCGCGCGCGCATCGAGACCGACAAGTTCGAGCGCGAATTCTGGGGCGGCAACGACCTCAACCTGCTCTACCAGGGCGCGGTCAACAACCGTCACTCCATAGGCAGCCTCGAGCGCATCTTCGAGGCGGGGTTCCGGGAATTCTCCAAGCTGCGCGGCCAGCGCGGCACAGACGCAAGCACCATGGTCGACGGCGCGCGGCGGGCGATGCGCGCGACTTACCAGCGCGAGATGGACGTGCTCGAAAGCCACCTCTCGTTCCTCGCCTCGGCCGGCTCGGTGAGCCCGTATGTCGGCCTCTTCGGCACCGTCTGGGGAATCATGCATGCGTTCCGGGGCCTGGCGAACGTGCAGCAGGCCACGCTGGCGCAGGTGGCGCCCGGCATTGCCGAGGCGCTGATCGCCACCGCCATCGGGCTGTTCGCCGCGATTCCCGCGGTGGTCGCGTACAACCGCTACTCGCACGACATCGACCGGCTCGCGATCCGCTTCGAGAGCTTCATGGAAGAGTTCTCCAACATCCTGCAGCGCCAGACGGCGCGCGCATGAGGCCGCGAGGATGAGGCTGCACAGGTCCCGCCGGCTCATGAACGAGATCAACGTCGTGCCCTACATCGACGTGATGCTCGTGCTGCTGGTGATCTTCATGGTGACTTCGCCGCTGGTCACGCCCGGGGTGGTCGACCTCCCGAGCGTCGGCAAGTCGTCGGTCGCGCCGGTGGCGCCGCTCGAAGTCATCATCCGCGAGGATGCGTCTATCGTCGTTCGCGACCGCGATACCAAGGGCGCCGTCCAGGACGAAAGGCGCATCGGCAAGGGCGAGCTCGCCGGCATCGTCAAGTCCAAGCAGGCGAGGAACCTCGAGCAGCCGGTGGTGATCTCGGCCGACAAGAACGTCAAGTACGAAGCGGTGCTCGAAGTCATGGACGAGCTGCAGAAGCAGGCGGTGCGGCGCGTCGGCCTTTCGGTGAAGCCCGCGCAGTAAGCGGATTACCGGTCGATGAGCGCCGCGACTGTCCCCATCCGTTTCGAGGAGCGTGAAGAGCCGGGCGGCAACGCGTCCGCAGCGCTCGCGATCCTCGTGCATCTCGCGCTTTTCGGCGTGCTGTTCCTCGGCGTGCGCTGGCAATCGCGCCCCCCGGAAACGATCAGCGTCGAGCTGTACGTGCCGCCTCCTCCGCCAGCGCCTGCGCCGGTCGAGCGTGCCGAGGTGAAGCCCGAACCGGTCGTCGAGCCGCCGCCCCCGCCGAAGCCCGAACCCAAAGTGGAGCTGCCCAAGCCCGACATCGCCCTCAAGGCGAAGCCCGAGCCGCCGAAACCAAAACCCAAGCCCGAGCCGCCGAAACCCAAGCCGGAACCTCCCAAGCCAAAGCCCAAGCCCGAACCCGTGAAAGCCAAGCCCGAGCCGGTGAAGCCGGCGCCGCCGGCAAAGCCGCGCGACGACGCGATGCAAAGGCAGATGCGCGAGGAACTTGCACGGGAGCAGAACTCGCTCAAGGCCGATCGCGAGCGCCAGGACATCAAGAACCAGTTGGCGCGCGAACAGGCGGCGGCGCAGAAAAGCGCGCTGTCGGGCTATGCCGACAAGATCAAGGCCAAGGTCAGGGGCAACTGGATCCTGCCGATCGACCTCAGGGGCAATCCCGAGGCAGTGTTCGTTGTGATTCAGTTGCCTACGGGCGAGGTCCTGTCCGTCAGACTGAAGAAACCGAGCGGCAGCGCGGCCTACGACTCGGCGGTGGAACGAGCGATCCTCAAGTCCTCGCCGCTGCCAAAACCCGACAAGGGTGAACTTTTTCAGCGCGAACTGATACTAACGTTCCGTCCGCACGAGTGAACGAGGTCGCTCCGTTATAATCGGCCTCTCCACGAAGGAACGCATCCGCAGCATGATCAGGCGTTGGTTCTTCCTGCTGGTTCTCGCCGCCGCAGCATTCGCGCCGGCCGCATCGGCCCAGTTATCGATCGAAATCACCGGAGGCGGCGCAAACCGCCTCCCGATCGCCATCGTCCCGTTCGCCGGCGAAGGCGCGATTCCGCCCGGCATAACTTCCATCGTCCGCGCGGATCTCGAACGTAGCGGCCTCTTCCGGCCGCTCGAAACGCCGACGTCAGGGCTGACAGAGGCAAGCGCCGTCAACTTTCCGGAATGGCGCTCGCGCCTTGCCGATGCGCTGGTGCTCGGCAGCGTTGCCGTGCTCCCGGATGGGCGGTATGAAGTGCGATTCCGCGTGTTCGACGTGGTCAAGCAGGCCGCGCTCGGCGGCGTGGCCTATACGCTGAACAAGAACCAGGTGCGCGCGACGGCGCACCGGATATCGGATTACATCTACGAAAAACTCACCGGCGAAAAAGGGGTCTTCAGCACCCGCATCGCCTATGTGCTCAAGCGCGGCACCCGCTACGAGCTGCAGATCGCGGATGCCGACGGCGCCGGCGCTGAGACCGCGCTCGCCTCGCTCGAGCCGATCATCTCGCCCGCCTGGTCGCCCGATGGGCGGCGGCTTGCGTACGTGTCGTTCGAGCAGAAGAAGCCGGTCGTCTACGTGCATTCGCTGCAAAGCGGCCAGCGGCAGGTGGCGGCGAATTTCAAGGGCTCCAACAGCGCGCCGGCCTGGTCACCCGACGGATCGAAGATCGCGGTGGCGCTCTCGCGCGAAGGCGGCTCGCAGATCTTCACCGTGGCGCCCGACGGCAGCGGCCTTCGCCGCCTCATGAGTTCGACCAGCATCGACACTGAGCCGGTGTATTCGCCGGACGGGCAGTTCATCTATTTCACCTCCGACCGAGGCGGCAGCCCGCAGATCTATCGCATGCCGGCCAATGGCGGCGAACCGCAGCGCGTTACGTTCGACGGCACGTATAACGTCTCGGCGCGCATCTCGCCCGATGGCAAGAACCTGGCGTATATCGCCCGCAACAGCGGCCGGTTCCAGGTCGCGATGCTGGACCTCGGGGCGCGGCAGGTGCACGTCCTCACGGATAGCGACAAGGACGAATCGCCGAGCTTTTCGCCCAACGGAAGAATGATCCTGCTGGCGACGGTCATCGGCGGGCGCGGCGTGCTTTCGGCCGTGTCCTCCGACGGGCGCGTAAAGCAGCGGCTTACGGTCACCGGCGGCGACGTACGCGAGCCCGCCTGGGGCCCGTTTATCAGGGATAACTAGAAATGGAAACTGGAAACACTAGGAGGTAGTTCATGCGTACTCTTTGGATCAGCCTGGTCGCCACATCGCTGCTTGCAGCCTGTGCCGGCTCCCCGCCGGACGAGCAATCCGGCGCCGCGGTCGAGGACCGCAAGCCGTCGGTCGTCGCCCCGCCGACCGCGCAAACCAATCCGCTGGGCGGCGGCAACGTCGCGCGCGTGGATCTCACCCAGCCCAAACCCGGCGCCGGCAACTGGCCGATCCTCAAGGATCCCAAGAGCATCCTGTCGAAGCGCTCGGTGTATTTCGACCTCGACAGCTTCTCGATCAAGGAAGAGTACCGCCCCCTGGTCGAGGCGCACGCCAAGTTCCTGCGTGAGAACCCGACGGCCAAGGTGCTCATCCAGGGCAACACCGACGAGCGCGGCAGCCGCGAGTACAACCTCGCCCTTGGCCAGAAGCGGGCGGATGCGATGAAGCGGATGATCATGCTGCTGGGCGCGAGGGAAGAGCAGGTCGAATCGGTCAGCCTCGGCGAGGAGAAACCGAAAGCGCAGGGCGGCACCGAAGAGGCCTACGCCGAGAACCGCCGCGACGACATCCTCTACGGCGGCGAATTCTGATGCGTTTTCGGTTCCGCGCGGCTCTC
This sequence comes from Pseudomonadota bacterium, assembly GCA_031376265.1. GTDB lineage: Bacteria > Pseudomonadota > Gammaproteobacteria > Burkholderiales > SG8-39 > SZAS-79. Next base: position 3,969 of record JANMDK010000342.1, on the reverse strand, counting down.
GGCGCACTGGCCTTCGCGGCCTTTGCCTCGACCGCCAGCGCGGCGCTGTTCGACGACGAGGAGGCGCGCGCGCGCATCGAGGCGCTGCGCAGGCAGGTGACCGCCTCCCAGCAGGCCGTCGACGACAGGCTCAACCGGATCGAGACAGAAGTGCGTGATCGCCGCGCGCTGGTCGACCTCGCCGGACAGATCGAAGGGCTGCGAGCCGACCTCGCGCGCATGCGAGGCCAGATCGAGGTGCTGCTGAACCAGGCTGAAACGGCGGACAAGCGCCAGAAAGACTTGTATCTCGACATCGACACCCGGCTGCGCAAGCTCGAGCAGCCGCGCGAAGGCACCGCTGAAAAAGCCCCGGACACCCCCGCTTCCCCGGAAGAAACCAAGGCCTACGAAGCGGCGCTGAACCAGTTCAAGCTCGGCAACTACCCGCTCGCGATTTCGGCGCTGCAGGGGCTGCAGGTGACTTTCCCGAACGGCAAGCTCGCGCCGAATGCGCAGTACTGGATCGGCATGGCTTATGGCGCGCAGCGCGACTATCGCAACTCGATCGCCGCGCAGCAAAAGCTGATTGCGGCGTGGCCCGAAGACCCCAAGGCGCCCGACGCGATGCTCAACATCGCCAACTCGCAAGAGGCGCTTGGCGACCGTCGCAGCGCGCAGAAGACGCTCGAGGGCCTCGCCGAGCGTTATCCCGCGAGCCAGGCGGCCGCCTCAGCGAAGCAGCGGCTGCAGAAGCGCTAGCGCCGTGGCTGGAGGGGCCACAGCGGCAACCAGGCGCAAGGCGGTCGTCCTCCTTTCTGGCGGGCTGGATTCGGCAACCACATTGGCGTGGGCCAGGCGCGAAGGCTACGAGTGCTTCTGCCTGTCGGTGGATTACGGCCAGCGCCATCGCGCCGAGCTCGATGCCGCGGCAAGGATCGCCTCCGCAAACGGCGCCGCTGCGCACAAGGTCATCAAGCTCGACCTCGCCGCGATCGGCGGCTCCGCATTGACCGATGCATCGATCCAGGTGCCGACAGCCGGCGTGAAGGGCGGCATCCCGGTCACCTACGTTCCGGCGCGAAACACCATCCTGTTGTCGCTAGCACTGGGCTGGGCAGAAGTGCTCGGCGCGCGCCACATCTTCGTCGGCGCGAATGCCGTCGACTATTCTGGCTACCCCGATTGCCGGCCGGAGTACCTGCGCGCCTTCGAGGCGATGGCCAACTTGGCGACCAAGGCCGCAGTGGAAGGCCGCAGCATCGAAGTTCGCGGGCCGCTGGTGGACATGACCAAAGCGCAGATCATCCGGCTGGCCGTTGAGCTGGGCATAGATCCTTCGCAGACGGTCACCTGCTACCAGCCCGATCCGGCAGGCCGCGCCTGCGGTTTGTGCGATGCTTGCCGGATACGAAAAGACGGCTTTGCGGCGGCTGGCGTACCGGACACGACCCGCTACGCTGGTTGAGCTGCGGTCGCGTTTAGCAGAACAAGATGAACGAAATCACTCCTGCGCAACTGATCCCCTACGTGCTCGGCGGCTCGTTCGCGCTCGCGTTCGTGTTCGGCGCTGTCGGCAACAAGACCAACTTCTGCACCATGGGCGCGGTGTCCGACTGGGTCAACATGGGCGACACCGGCCGGCTGCGCATGTGGCTGCTGGCCATCGCGGTCGCGATCCTCGGCGCCAATGGCCTTCACCTTGCCGGCGCGATCGACCTTTCGAAATCGCTCTACCAGACGCCGAATTTCACCTGGTTGTCCTATCTCGTCGGCGGGTTCCTGTTCGGTGTCGGGATGACGCTCGGTTCGGGGTGCGGCTCAAAGACGCTGATCCGGATGGGCGGCGGCAACCTGAAGTCGGTCGTGGTTTTCCTCGTGATCGGGATCACGGCTTACATGACGCTCAAGGGGTTATTCGGTGCATTCCGTGTCGGGGTACTCGAGAAAGCTTCGGTCGTGCTTGCGACGGGGCAGGACCTGCCGTCGTTGCTCGCCGGGCCCCTAGGGGCCTCGAAGGTCATGCTTGTTGCAGTGTTCTCGGTAGGAATTGCCCTAGCGTTGATGGGCTTCATCTTCTCCAGCCGGGACTTCCGCGCCAGCTTCGACAATGTCCTGGGCGGCGTCGTGGTCGGGCTGGTGGTAGTCGGCGCCTGGTATGTAAGCGGACACATCGGTCATCTCGAGGAAGATCCAAATACGCTGCAGGAGGCGTTCGTGGGAACGAACAGCGGGCGCATGGAGGCCTTCAGCTTCGTCGCGCCGCTGGCCTATACGCTCGAATACCTCATGCTGTGGACCGACAAGTCACGGGTGCTGACCTTTGGCATCGTGTCGGCGATCGGCGTGGTTGCGGGTTCGGCGGTGTACGCCATGGCGAGCCGCACTTTCCGCTGGGAAGGGTTTCGCGATGCCGAGGACACCGCCACGCACCTGATCGGCGCGGTCCTCATGGGGTTCGGCGGCGTCACGGCCCTTGGCTGCACGATCGGTCAGGGCATCTCGGGTCTCTCCACCCTGGCGCTGGGGTCGATCCTGACGTTCGTCGCGATCATTGCGGGCTCCGCGTTTACCATGAAATTGCAGTACTGGCGGCTGATGCGCGAAGCCTGAGCGCACATTTAGGCGTCATTCCGCCGGTTTCGTTGACCCGGCCAACGTCAAACAAGTAAAATTCGCGGTTCGTTTTGGGTCGTTAGCTCAGCTGGTAGAGCAGCGGACTTTTAATCCGTTGGTCGGCGGTTCGAACCCGCCACGGCCTACCAAAATTCTCAAGGGGTTAGCACATCGCTAGCCCCTTTTTCTTTTTCACCGTGGGGAAAACGTGGGGAATTATCAACAGCCCCATGCTTTCCTTGAATCCTTGCCGCCGCAGCCGCCAGATGTTCAGTGGCGTACTTCGCGTAACGGTCAACCATCACCCTGGACTTCCAGCCGCCGAGGTCCTTCAGCTCGTCGCAGCTTGTTCCCGCCTGCCGATGCCACGATGCCCACGTATGCCGGAGATCGTGAAACCGAAAGTCCGTGATGCCAGCCTTCCCTAACGCCGTATGCCATGCGCTGTTTGTCATCTCCCAGCGGATTGGTTTCCCCTGGTAGGTAAAACAAAACTGCCCATGCTGTCCGAGCAGCCCTACAAGCACCGCAATAGCATCACTGTTCAACGGGACGCCTCTCGGCGTTCCATTCTTGGTCTGATTCAGCCAGGCCGTACCACGCTGCAAATCGACCCGACTCCATTCCAAGCCGGTAATCTCGCTTGCCCGGCATCCTGTCGCCAGCGCAAACCGGATGAGCGCCGCAAGGTGAGACGGACTAACGCCAATGAGCCTGTCCGCGTCCTCATACGTCAACCATCTGTCGCGTTCGACTTCGCCAGCCAATAGGCGAATTTTCGGAAAAGTCGTTATCCATTGCCACTCGTCCCGCGCCATCCGAAACAAGGCGCGCAACACGCATAGATATCGATTCACCGTCGCAGGCATATTTCCTTTCTTGAGCTCGCCCTCGACCACTTTCCACACCACATCCCCGGAGATTTGATCCAGGTGCAGTGATCCGAGGTACGGATCGAGCTTTCGAAAGATGCGCCTTACGTCTGCGATGCTCCGCAGATTCGCCTTTATTGCGAGGTACCTGACAGCCGCCTCTTTCCAATGCCGCTTGGGTTTGATTCCGAAAACTTCTTCCCTGAACGCCTCAGACTTGAGCTTGGCGATTAGGGCTTCCGCCTCTTTGCGGTCTTTAGTCCCAGAGCTTTGGCGTATGCGTCTGCCGTTTGGTAATACAACGTCGATCCACCAGAAACTTGAATCCTTTCGTCGGTGGAGTCCGCTTTCACGGGCCATAGTGACTCCTTTCCGGCCCGCCCTCGGCGCTTATATTCGTTGAGCCAGGTATCCAGGTCAACCGTGTCGTATACGCACCGCCTACCAAATTTGATTTCCGGAACCCCGAGCTTGGCAAGGAGGGTGAGTCCGATCCCGAGGT
>JANMDK010000080.1:0-11740 GCA_031376265.1 Pseudomonadota bacterium | reverse complement strand
CCTTTTTACCTTTTTAGTCTTCCAGGAAGGCTTTCCAGAAGCCGGTCGATTCCTCAAGGGCCCAGGCGACCGCACAGCCGACGACAACCCACGCAAGCGCGGGAAGCGCCACCGAGCTGTCGAAGTTTGCGAATCCTAGGCCGAGCATTCCGCCGTTCCACAACATTTCCGCTCTCCTGACACCCCGTTTGCCGGGGCGTTATCGATGGCGTAAAGATAGGCTTGGTTGCGACTGAATACTGTCCGCAGGTCCCTGATTCGCCTGTTGGTTTTGTCCTACAGCCACTAGGAAAGCGCGGATTTCGGATAGGATTGCGCCAAATAATTCACAGGAACCGGCCCCGAGAGGCCCGGCCCCGAGCGTGCCTGCCCCGAACCCGAGACTGATTCCGCTCTACCGCACGATGGCGCGCATCCGCGCTTTCGAGAACGCCGCCGAAATCGCCAGCCAGGGCGGCGTGCAGGCCTGGGGCCTTGCGGCCAGCAGCACTCCCGCGTTGGTGCGCGGCCCGCTGCACTTGTCCACCGGGCAGGAAGCGGTGGCCACCGGTGTTTGCGCCAACCTCTTTCGCGAGGACCTGCTGACCTCCACGCACCGCGGACACGGACACACCCTGGCCAAGGGCGCGGACCTCAACCGCATGATGTGCGAGTTGTTCGGCCGCTCGACCGGCTACAACCGCGGCAAGGGCGGCTCGATGCACATCGCCGATTTTTCCGTGGGCATGCTCGGCGCCAACGGCGTGGTCGCGGCAGGCATCCCAATCGCGGTGGGCGCGGCGCATGCGCTCAAGGTGAAGAAGTCGCCGCATATCGTGGCGTGCTTCTTCGGCGACGGCGCGGTCAACCGCGGCCCATTCCTCGAGGGGCTCAACTGGGCCGGCGTTTACAAGCTCCCGGTGCTCTTCATCTGCGAGGACAACCGCATTTCGGCAACGACCCCGACCGGGCCGATGACGGCGGGCGACGGGCCTTCGGCGCGCGCGAAAAGCATGGGCATCCGCTGCGCAAAGGTGGACGGCAACGACGTGGTCGCCGTGGACCGCGCCGCAGGGGAACTCATCGATTCGGTGCGGCATGGCAACGGCCCCGCTTTCCTTCACGCGGTGACGTATCGCTTCAAGGGCCATGTCTCCGTGGACCCCGGCGCCTATCGCGACCCGAAGGAAGTCGAGCAGGCGCTTGCATACGACCCGCTCCGGCTTGCGCGAAACGAACTACTCGAAGCGGGAGAGCCGCCGGCGTCGATGGATGCGATCGATGCGGCGGCGAGGATCGAAGTCGAAGTCGCGCTGGCAATCGCCAAGAGCTCACCGTGGCCCGAGCCGGCCTCAGCCTATGAAGACATCATGGACAGCGGCAAGGGGAGGTGGAGATGACTCCCGCGACCATGAACTACGCCCAGGCCGCATGCCTCGCGCTGCAGGAGGCGATGCGCACCGACCCCAACGTGGTTGCGCTTGGCGAGGACCTCGGACGCGGCGGCATCTTCGGACAGTACCGCGGGCTGCCGCAGGAATTCGGCCCGTCGCGCATCATCGACACGCCGATCTCCGAGGCAACGATCATGGGCGCCGCAGTCGGCATGGCGCTGGCCGGGCTTCGGCCGGTGGTCGAGATGCGCGTGGTGGACTTCGCGCTCTGCGCGATCGACGAACTGGTCAACCAGGCGGCGAAGAACCGCTTCATGTTCGGCGGGCAAGGGCGCGTGCCCCTGGTCGCGCGCATGCCGATCGGGCTGTGGAGCGCCTCGGCCGCGCAGCATTCGCAATCGCTCGAGGCGTGGTTCGCGCATATCCCGGGCCTCGCCGTGGTTTGCCCGTCGACCCCCGCGGACAACTACGCGCTGCTCAAGGCTTCGCTCGCGAGCGGCGACCCGGTGGTCTACATGGAGCACAAGGAGCTCTGGGGCATCGAAGGCGACGTCGTCGCCGGAACCGAAGTCCCGCTCGGCAAGGCGCGCATCGCTCGTCGGGGCAAGGACCTCACGATCGTGACCTGGTCGCGCTCGGTACACGATTGCGAAGCCGCCGCCGAAACGCTCGCGAAGGAGAAGATCTCGGTCGAGCTCATCGACCTGCGCACGATCTGGCCGTGGGACCGCGAGACGGTGCTCGAATCGTGCTCGAACACCGGGCAGCTGCTGGTCGTGCACGAGGCGGTGCAGGTCGCGGGATTCGGCGCCGAGATAGCGGCGAGCGTCGCCGAAGAACTCGGCATCCGCGTGAAGCGCCTCGGCGCGCCGCGCATCCCCGCCGGCTATGCGCAGCCGCTGGAAGACGAATCGCGCATCGGCGCGGCCAAGATCGTCGCGGCGGCGAAGAAGTTCCTCGCGTGAAGCGCACCCCCGAGGACTGGATCGCCGTCCTCTCGATGGCAGTACTCTGCTGCATCACGATGGGCAACGTCGTCGTGCGGTATTTCTCCGACCAGTCTTTTGCCTGGACCGAAGAGTTCTCGGTCTTCCTGCTGGTGGTGATGACGATGGCCGGGGCGGCCGCGGCCGCCGCGCGCGACAACCACGTGCGCATCGAATACTTCCTCGAGCGCGGCAGCCCGCAGCGGCGGCGCTTCCTCGCTGTCGGCGGCGCGCTGATCACGACGCTCTTCTTTCTCGTGCTTGCCGCGCTGACCGGCGACATGGTGTGGGACGACTTCCGCTACAACGAAACCTCCTCCGGGCTCAACGTGCCGCGCTGGTGGTACACGGTCTGGGTGCCGGTGCTTTCGCTCGCGATCGCATTCCGCGCCGCCCAGGTCTATCGCCGCCTCAAGCAAGCGCCATGACCGGCGTGCTGCTTTTCACGCTCTTCATCGTGCTGATGCTGGCCGGCGTGCCGATCGGCGTTGCGCTCGGGATCGGCGGCGCGATTGCGATCGCGGTGGCGAATACCGACGCGCAGCTCTGGGGCCTCTTCGCCGTGCCGCAGAATTTCTACGCCAGCATCGCCAAGTACCCGCTGCTGGCGCTGCCGATGTTCGTGCTCGTGGGCGCGATCTTCGACCGCTCGGGCGTCGCGCAACGCATGGTGACGTTTGCGATCGCGGTCGTCGGGCGCGGTTCGGGCATGCTGCCGCTGGTCGCGATCAGCGTGGCGATGGTGCTCGGCGGAATTTCCGGCTCCGGCCCGGCAAACGCCGCGGCCGTGGGCGGCGTGATGATCGCTGCGATGTCCAAGGCGGGCTATCCGGCGCCCTTCTCGGCGAGCGTGATCGGCGCGGCGGCGGCCACCGACATCCTGATCCCGCCGTCGATCGCGTTCATCGTTTACAGCGTGATGGTGCCCGGCGCCTCGGTGCCCGCGCTGTTCGCGGCCGGCATGATCCCGGGCGTGCTCGCCGGCCTCGCGCTGATCGTGCCGGCGGTGCTGATCTCGCGCAAGCACGGATTCGGGCGGGGCGAGGGTGCGCTGCCGCGCCCGCCGTTCTGGAAGAGCCTGCGCGAAGCCTTCTGGGGGCTAGCCGCGCCGGTGCTGATTCTCGGTGGAATGCGCATGGGCTGGTTCACGCCGACCGAGGCCGCGGTGGTCGCGGTGTTCTACGGGTTGTTCGTCGGCATGGTGATCCACCGCAGCATCCGGTTCGCGGATCTCTTCGACATTTTCCGGGAGGCCGCCGAGCTCTCGGCAATCATCATGCTGATCCTGGGTCTTGCGGGCATTTTCGCTTACTCGGTCAACACGCTCGGCCTCGCCGACCCGATCGCGGCCTTCATCGCAGGCAGCGGCCTGGGCAGCCTCGGCGCGATCGTGCTGATCGTGGTGATCCTGATGTTCGTCGGCATGTTCCTCGACGGCGTGTCGATCTTCCTCATTTTCTTGCCGCTGCTCATGCCGGTGGCCGCCGTCTTCAAATGGGACCCGGTCTGGTTCGGCGTGATCCTCACCATGAAGATCGCGGTCGGCCAGTTCACGCCGCCGATGGCCGTCAACCTCATGGTCGCGTGCAAGATGGCCAAGGTGCCGATGGAGTCGACGATCCCCTGGGTCGGCTGGCTGATCGCGAGCTTTCTCGGCGTGACCTTCCTTGTGATCCTGTTCCCGGAACTTGCCCTCTGGCTGCCGAGATATCTCGGCTACTGAGCTAAGATAACGGCAGGAGGCAGGATGAAAAAAATCGTAGTGCTAGTAAGAGCGTTCGCAGCCGCGCTCGTCGCGGCCGGCATTTGCAGCGCGCAAGCGCAAACCTATCCGACCAAGCCGATCCGGCTCGTGGTGCCCTTCGCGCCGGGCGGCAGCTCCTCGATCGTCGCGCGCGCGGTGGCAGCCGAGATGGAGAAGGGCCTCGGCCAGTCGATCATCATAGACAACAAGCCTGGTGGGGGCGGCAACGTAGCGATGATGGAAGTCGCAAGGGCCGACCCGGACGGCTACACGCTGATCATCGGGCACGTGGGGTCGCTCGCGATGAACCCGTTCATGTACGCGAAGCTGCCGTATGACGTCGACAAGGATTTCACGCCGATCTCGCTGCTTGCGGTCGTGCCGGCGATCTACGTGGTGCACGAGAGCGTTGCGGCGAAGAACCTCAAGGAGTTCGTGGCGCTGGCCAAGACGAATCCGGGCAAGCTCAACTACGGCAGCGCCGGCAACGGCTCGGCCGGCCACCTCGCGATGGAATACCTCAAGCAGGTCACCGGCATGGAGATCCAGCATGTGCCGTACAAGGGCACCGGGCCGAACGTCATCGACCTCGTCGCCGGCCGCACGCAGGCCGCTTCGGCCGGCACGCCGCCGCTGATGCAGCACATCAAGGCCGGCAAGCTGCGCGCGATCGCCGTAGGCACCGCCAAGCGCCTGCCTACGCTACCGGACGTCGGCACCGTGGCGGAGCAGGGCTACCCGGGTTTCGAAACTTCGCAGTGGTACGGCCTCAACGGCCCGGCGAAAATGCCGGAGGCGATCGTCAGGCGATTGGCGGCCGAAGCGGCCAAGGCGGCGAAGAGCCCGTTCGTGCACGAGCGTTTCGCGGCCGACGACGCCGAGGGCATAGGCTCGACGCCCTCCGAGTACGCCGCGTACATCAAGAAGGAACAGGAACGCTGGGGCAAGGTGGTGCGTGCCGCCGGCGTGAAGGCCGATTGAACACAAAGAGGAGAAGAACATGAAAAGACGCGACCTGCTCAAAGGCGCCGCTGCTGCAACCGTGCTGGGGTTCCCGGCAATCGTCCGCGCCCAGCAGTACAAGGCCGAGTACAAGATGTCGACGGTCGTGCCGCCGGCTTTCGCGTGGGGCAAGGGCGGCGAGATCTTCGCGAATCTTGTGCGGGAAAGGACCAACGGCCGCATCAACATCAAGCAGTATCCCGGCTCCTCGCTGGTGCAGGGCGACCAGACGCGCGAGTTCTCGGCGATGCGCCAGGGCATCATCGACGTGCTTTGCGGCGCGCCGATCAACTGGTCGGGCACCGTGCGGCAGCTCGGCGTGTTTACGCTGCCGTTCATCACGCCGGACCACAAGGCGCTCGATGCGGTGCTGAATTCGCCCGCGGTGATGAACGATTACTTCGACCTGGTGCGCAAGGCCGGCGCCGAGCCGCTCGCGGTCGGCGAGACGGGGTTTCGCCAGATCAGCAATTCCAAGCGCCCCATCGTCAAGCCCGAGGACCTCAAAGGCATCAAGATCCGCGTGGTCGGCAGCCCGATGTACGGCGAGATCATGAGCGGCATGGGCGCGAACCCCACGTTCATGAGCTGGGCCGACGCGCAGCCGGCGCTCGCCTCTGGCGCGGTCGATGCGCAGGAGAATCCGCTCGAAGTGTTCCTCGCGGCCAAGATCCAGACCCTCGGCCAGAAATTCGTGACCAAGTGGAATTACTCGAACGACATCCTGCTCTTCGCGATCGCCAACCCGGTCTGGCAGAGCTGGAACGCGCAGGACCAGAAGATCGTGCGCGATTCGGCGCAGGACGCGGCAAAGCAGCAGATCGGGCTGGTGCGCAAGCTGTTTGCAGAGGATGTGGAACGGGTGAAGGCGCTAGGCGTGAATGTTCATGTGCCTACGCCTGCCGAGATGAAGGAGTGGCAGATCGCCACGCGCCGGATCTACGCGCGCTGGAAAGTGCAGATCGAGCCGAACCTGATCGGCAAGATCGAGCAGGTGGTGGAGGGGACCAGGAAGGGGTAGACGGGGACGCGGGCACACCTCCCGAATGAATTGCACGCCATTGACATTAAATGTAGAAATATCTACATTTACGTAGATATGGAAAAAGACATCCAAATCTCGGCTTTTGTTTCGCCCGGCACCAAGGAATTGCTGGACAGGCACGTTCGCGCGACCGGCCTGAAAAAAGGCTACCTGGTCGAACAGGCCCTGCGCCATCACCTGCTCGCGCTGGAACAGGTGCCGGCGGAGTACGTCGTGCATCCGCGCATCGTGGTGACCCGGGAATCGGGAAAAGCCCTCATCGAGCAGAGCGAATCCGGACAAGCGCCCGCGGCGCTGCGCGATCTCATGCGCGATGGAAATTAGGGCACTCCGCGAGGACGACCAGCGCTCGGAATTTTGCAGCGGCAACGACTCCCTGGATCGGTTTTTCCGCGAGTTCGCGGGGCAGAACCAGTTCCGGCATCACCTTGGCGTGACGTATGTCGCAGCGCAAGCCACGCGCATCCTGGGCTATGCGACGGTTTCCCCCGGGCATCTCGAAATCGAAGGACTGCCTGCGGTGGCGCGCAAGAAGCTTCCCCACTATCCGATCCCCGTGCTGCGGCTTGCGCGCCTCGCGGTGGAAGAATCCGCGCAAGGGCAGGGGCTGGGCAGTCAGCTGCTTCGATTCGTGCTGCATCTGGCCCTCGGCATGGATAAAAAATTCGGTTGCGCCGGCGTTGTGGTCGATGCGAAACCGGAGGCGGTGGATTTCTACCGCACGTTCGGCTTCATCATGCTCGATGCGGTGGAGGGATTGTCCGATGCGCGGCCGCGGCCCCGGGCGATGTTTCTCGCAATTCGCGCGATAGGCGAGGCGGCAAGCGGATCTTTCGCACGTTGATAACGATCCGCGTGGTCGGCAGCCCGAATAGGTCGGCGGAAGAGGTGGTTCTGGGGTTTGGGTAAAGCACTCGGGCATAATGGCTGCATATGTGTCTATGTGCCTGAAAGGAATCGTCATGGAAAATCCCGTACGCTGGTCGCTGAAGGTCTCGAAGGAAACGGACGACGCCTTGCGCACGCACCTCGGCCGCTCTGGCGGCCGCAAAGGCGATCTTTCGAAATTCGTTCAGGAAGCGGTCAAAGCGCGGCTGTTGGCGGAGCAGGGCGAAACGGGAAAGCAGGCCAAGGCTGTGAAGGCCGGCACCCGCGAAGGCCTTGCCGAGGCGCTGGGCGAGATTCGCGCCCGGACGCGGACGCTGTCGAAGGCGCGATTCGAAAAGCTCGTAGGCGAGGCAGTGGCTTACGCACGCAAACGGCGCTGAGTGGTGCTCGTCATTCTCGATACCAATGTCCTGTTGAGCGGGTTACAGGCGGGTAGCGGACCGCCGGCAAGGATCCTCGACGCATGGCGCGAGCGACGTTTTGATCTGGTGACGAGCGTTGAACAGATCGAGGAATTCAGGCGCGCTGCGCGCTACCCCAGGCTGAGCCCCTACCTGCCGCGCGGCGCGGTCGGCCGGGTGGTCAACGAATTGCGCAAGGCCGAGGTGCTGCTCGAGCGACTGCGGCGCGCCGGCGATGCGCCGGACCCGGGCGACGACTACCTGCTGGCAATGGCCATTGCGGCCGGCGCAGATTATCTCGTCACCGGTGACAAGCCGTTGCTGACTGCAAAGAAAGTGGGGCACACGAAGCTCGTTTCGCCTCGAGGATTCGAGATGCTGCTGAGCCGGTAGTGGAAAGGATGCTCGCGGCTTGAGCCATTGGCAGCATTTTGGCTGGAAAGCCAGTATTGGCGCGGGGGTCAGCTCAAAAATGGCAGGATTGGCAAGGTGCTTAGCCTACCGGTTTTGCAGCGCTCCCAAATTTCCTCTCCGACGCCCATCGCTCGTAGTGCCGCACCAAAGGACCCGGGAGCGACTCGACGAACGCCGCATCAAGCGGGTGCCGAGGCAGGCTTCCCACCGCACACGCATCCAGCAGCGCATCGCCCTGGCGCCGGTCCTTCGGTTTTTTAAGCGAGTTGCGCGAGCGCTTTTCCGAGAGCCAAAGCTTTTGTAGAGCAAACATCCTCGGATCTGGCGCGATGATCCTCGCCGCGGAATCTCCCTTGACCGGCACGACCTGGTCCACCGGCAACCCGAGCAGGAGCCATTCGGTTTCCTCCATCAGGGCGGGCCGGATCCTGTCCGCCTTGGGCAGGGCATCGATCCGCGATGGTGGAACGAGCACCTCGACTTCATAGGCATTGCGGTTGCGCAGCTGGAAGGGGCGCTCTTCGTTGACGGTATAGGTTGCGTCCACCTGCTTGAGGGCTTCGAGGATCGAAGGTGAGGCGTCCTTCGTCATCAACGAGGTCGAGTGGTCGCGTGACCACAGTAGATCGAAATCGTCGGTGGCCATGTCGGCTCCGATAATCAGCGTTCCTGCGGCTTCGAGGTCGTAGGCAAGGATGGCGTTGGTACCGACCACCACCAGACTGGTTCCGAGCATTTCCCGGACATCGAACTCGACGAGGATCTTTCCCGCTTCCTGGGCAAGGCCCGGCAACCGAAGTGCACGCGCTATTTTTGCGTTCTGCTGGACCCGGGCCTGCGCATCCGCAATTTGCGAGTCGAAGTCCAGGCGTCGGGCCTGGTATTGCTTGAACTGTTCTTCGGTTTCAGGCGCGCGAGGGCCGAGCGACCTGCCGTTGCCTTTGCGATCGCTTGTTTCGTAAAGGTAGTCGCGGCCCGAAATGGTCTTCCAATGCATGCCGTACCCGAGCTTGCGTCGCTCGCGCGTATTGCGGACCCAGTGGTCATAGACCTGGCCGAGATTGACCAGTGTCCGAAGTTGCTCTTCGGTGAAGGGGATCATTTATCCTGCAAAAACGATATCTCGACGTTTTGCAGGATAAACCTTTTTCGCCGTTCTTTATCCTGCAAAAGGAGTAATTTTCTATATTGCAGGATAATATTAATATATTCAAATACTTAATCTTTCCGTCGACGCATCCCTGCGAACAGCCTACCAGGCGCGTTCCCCCCTGCGGGGGCGCCTATCAGTTTCAGCCCGGCCCAAAGCGAGGCTTGGTTGGACGTAACGATCGGCTTGCCCAGCGCTTTCTCCATCACGTCGATAACGTCCATGGTCAGCAGCTGAGTGCAGCTGATCAGGACCGCATCGCATTGGCTTACTGCGTCCTTGTGCCGGAGCATCCTCTCCATGACCTGCGCGGTCGAGATCTTCGCGATGTCGCGGGTGTCTTCGCAGTTGAACGAATCGACGCCGCCGAGCACATAACCGTAGTGCTCGAGCAGCGCGATCTCGTGCGCGGTGACGTCCTCGATGTATGGCGTGAGCAAAAATACGCGCTTCGCACCTACCGCCTCGAGCCCCATCAGGATCGCGCTCGATGTCGTCACCGCCGGGATGCCGACATGCTTCGTAATGCGCTCCGCCAGCTCCGCCTCCTTCCCGGGACCCGAAACAAAGCTGCCGCTGGTGCAGCCGTAGATGATGATCGCCGGTTTCGGGAAGCAGAACGAAAGGTCGGTGACCGCCTGGTCCACCGAGTCGATCATCGCGAGCAGCGATTCCTTCGTGACCGCGGGCGTCGGCCGGGAGAGCCGGTTCACGTTCATGACCACGCTGTCGGCGAGGTAGTGGTTCAGCTCGCGCTCCATGGCGACGTTGCCTGGCGGCACGACGAGGCCGATGCGGGTGACGTTGTTGTCCATGGCGTTACTCGATGCTGATGGCGGCTTTTGTGGCGACCGCTTTCCAGCGCTCGAGGTCGGTCTTGATGAAGGCTGCGAATTCCGCCGGGCCGAGTGCGCGCGGATCTGCGCCCAGTTCCTTGAAGCGCTGCACGACTTCTGGATTCGACGCGGCCTTCACGACTGCGCGTTGCAGGCGATCGAGGATCGCTGGCGGCAGCCCCGCAGGCGCGAGGATGCCGGTAAACGATGCCGCCTCCACGCCGTCGATTCCCAATTCCTTCAGGGTCGGGATATCCGGAAGGACGGAAGAGCGTGTCGACGTCATCACCGCCAGCACACGCAGCTTGCCGTTGCGCACATGGCCGACCGAAGAGGCGATCTGGTCGACCATCGTCGGCACCTGGCCGGAGAGCAGGTCGGTGAGCGCCTGTCCGCTGCCCTTGTACGGGACATGCAGGAAGCGCGTGCCGGACATCGTCTGCAGCAGCTCGATTCCGAGGTGGTTGGAGGTGCCAAGGCCAGCCGACGCCATGCCGATGGTGCCGGGCTTCTCGCGCGCTTGCGCCGCGAGCTCTGCGAATGTCTTCGCCGTCGTGCCGGGGCCGACCACCACGGCCATCGGCGTGACGTTCATCAGCGCCACCGGCGTGAAATCGTGCAGCACGTCGTACTGCAGGCTCTTGGAGACGGCTTCCATGGCCGTGAGCGAGCCGCTGGATCCGGCAAGCAGCGTGTAGCCGTCGGGCGTAGCCTTGGCCACCGCGAGCGCGCCGATGCGTCCGCCGGCGCCCGCGCGGTTCTCCACCACCACCGGCTGACCGAGCTCCTGGGACAAAGCCGTTGCGACCAGCCGGCTCGAGATGTCGACGCTGCCCCCGGCCGCGAACGGCACGATGATGCGGATCGCACGGTTCGGGAAATCCTGCGCCGGGACTGTGGCAGGCATCAGCGCCAGAACGAGGGCTAGAGCAAGTGCGAAGGGGCGGGTGGTCACGTTCTCGTTCTCCGTCGGATTCGATTTCGATGTGGCACAAGGGTACCGCCGATCCCCGGTTGCGCCTTCTCGCTTTGCGGAACGCTTCGGCTGGCCGCGGCAGTCGGCGGCCGTGCTGGCGCATAATTCCCGGAGGAGGCACGCCATGAATAACGAGCGCCGCTGGGCCGGCCTCTGGGACACCGACTACGGGCGCATGCGGCTGTCGCAGGTCGGCAGCCGCGTCGAGGGTGCCTATGCCGGCTCCACGCATGGAACGCTCAAGGCCACGGAGCGCGGCGACGCACTCTCTTTCCGCTATAAGGAGAAGCACGCCTCCGGCGAAGGGCGGTTCACCTTGTCTGCCGACGGCCGGGAATTCTCCGGGCAATGGCGCCCGGGTGCGAAGGGCGAATGGAGGCCCTGGAACGGTCGCCGTGCCGACCCCGCGCCGGGCATCACCTGGCTGGTGGTGCTCGAAGCCTATTGGCAGCGCAGCCTCGCCGAGCCGGAATACGCCTACGGCAACATGCTGAGGGAACTGTTTGCGCGGCAGCCATCGGTTCGGGTGCGCCAGCGCTTCTTCCACGACACCGGGAGTCTCTTGCATTGGTGCAGCGAGGTGGCTTTCCTCGCCGAACCCGTCATCGTCCTGATCGCGAGCCACGGCCTGCCCGACGGCCTCAGCGTGCGCGGCGAGATCGTCGACACTCGCCGCGTCCTCGACGGCCTGGGAGATGCAGCCAACCTCAGGCTATTGCATTTCTCCTCGTGCCTGGTCGGCGCCGACGCCCACAAGGCCTTGCGCGGCCGGCCCTGGCCGGTGTCGGGCTACACGACGAGCGTCGACTGGGGCGCCAGCGCGCTGCTGGAATTCACCTACCTCGACCTGATCCTGAACCGCGGCCTGTCACCAGCCGCAGCCGCTGCCGCGCTGCCCCGCCTCGTGCCATTCGCCGGCAAGCGG
>JANMDK010000307.1:0-15148 GCA_031376265.1 Pseudomonadota bacterium | reverse complement strand
GGCCAGGCTCAATCCTGACTTTTCGTCAGGATTGAGCCTGGCCCCTTTTTACCTGGCCCCTTTTAATTTCAGGCGGTGAAGCGCTCGAGGTGGTGGTCGATGTCGCCGAACTGCTGGGCGATCATCGTGAGCCGGCGGAAGGTGTGGCTGACTTTCATCTCTTCGGTCATGCCCATGCCGCCGTGCAGCTGGATCGACTCCTGGCTCACGTGGCGGCAGGCTTCCGACACGCGGACCTTGGCCGCCGAGATCAGGCGCTTGCGCTCGGCCGCGTTCTTTTCCGAATCGACCTTGTCGCAAGCAAGGCACGCCATCGACTTGGCCTGCTCGTAGCTGATGTACATGTCCACCATGCGATGCTGGAGCGCCTGGAACGCGCCGATCGGCACGCCGAACTGCTTGCGCGTCTTGAGGTATTCGAGCGTCGCGTCGTTGGCCGACTTGATCGCGCCGACCGCCTCGGCGCAGACGAGCGCCGTGCCGTAGTCGACGACTTCCTCGATCAGCGCCAGGCCCTCGCCCTCCTTGCCGATGAGCGCATCCGCGCCGACCGAAACGCCCTTGAAGGCGATGTCGCAGGCGCGCAGCTCGTCGAGCGTGCGGTAGGCCTTCATCGTCACGCCGTTGGCTTTTGAATCGACGAGGAAGAGGCTGATGCCCTTGGCATCCGTATCCCCGCCCGACGTGCGCGCCGAAACGACGATCTTGTCGGCGCTGGGGCCATGGACCACGACGCACTTTGCGCCGTCGATGACGTAGCCGCCGCCGGATTTCTTCGCCTTGGTAGCCACGTGGGCGAGGTTGTAGCGCGCGCCCTGCTCGGTCTGCGCAAAAGCCATCTTGAGCTTGCCTTCGACGACTTTCGGCAGGATCGCCTTCTTCTGCGCTTCGTTGCCGCCGCGCGAGACGAATTGCGCGCCGAGCGTGGTGGCGAGGAATGGCTCGACGACGAGGCCGTCGCCGATGGATTCCATGATGCCCATCATGTCGAGTGCGCCGCCGCCGAAGCCTTCGTAGTCGGTCGAGACCGGCAACCCCAGCAAGCCCATCTCGGCCAGCGTGCCCCAGACGTCCTCGCTGTAGCCTTTGTCCGAGGCCACGCCCTTCTTGCGCGATTCGAAATCGTAATCCTTGCCGACGAAGCGCTTGACCGAGTCGGCGAGGAGCTGCTGTTCTTCGTTGTAGTCGAAATTCATGGCGAGTCTCCTTACAGTCCCAGCGACATCTTGGAGATGATGTTGCGCTGGATTTCGTTCGAGCCGGCGTAAATGGTGGTCTTGCGCGTGTTGGCGTAACGCGGCGCCAGCGACGCAGTGAAGGCATCGAAGCCCTCGGCGTGATCGACGGGCTTGAAAGGCTGCGCCATCGGCCCGACGGCCTGCATCATGAGTTCGGTGAGCGACTGCTGGATCTCGGTGCCCTTGATCTTGAGCATCGACACGTCCGCGCCGGGCGGCTGGCCGCTGCGGCGCATCTGGTCGAGGAAGCGCAGGTTGGTGATCTCGAGCGCCATGAGTTCGATCTCGACGCGCGACATCTTGTCGCGAAAGCGCACGTCATCGATCAGCGGCTTGCCGTCCTTGACCTGCTTGGCGGCGAATTCCTTGAGCTTGGCCAGCTCGCGCTTCGAGACGCCGATGCGGCCGGTGTTCATGCGCTCGTGGCCAAGGAGGTACTTGGCGACGGTCCAGCCCTTGTTCTCCTCGAAGACCAGGTTTTCCATCGGGACCTTGACGTCCTCGAAGAAGACCTCGTTCACCTCGTGCCCGCCATCCATGAGGATCAGCGGCCGCACGGTGACGCCAGGCGTCTTCATGTCGATCAGCAGGAAAGAGATGCCCTCCTGCCGCTTGGACGCACCCGAATCGGTGCGCACCAGGCAGAAGATCCAGTCGGCGTAGTGGCCAAGCGTGGTCCAGATCTTCTGGCCGTTGACGAGATAGTGGTCGCCCTTGTTCTCGGCCTTGGTCTTGAGCGAAGCGAGGTCCGAGCCCGAGCCGGGCTCCGAATAGCCCTGGCACCAGAAGTCGTCCCCGTTGAAGATGCGCGGGAGGAAGCGCTTTTTCTGCGCTTCGGTGCCGAACTTGTGCAGCACCGGCGCGCACATCGTGAGGCCGAAGGGGATCAGCGGCGGCGTGCCTGCAAAGCCGCACTCCTCCTCGAAGATGTAGCGCTGGACTACGTTCCAGCCGGTGCCGCCCCATTCCTTGGGCCAGGCCGGCGCGATCCAGCCTTTCTTGGCGAGGATCTTGTGCCATCGCACGATGTCGTCCTTCGACATGCCCTCGTGGTCGGCCATCTTGTCTGAGAGCTCGGAGGGAACGTTCTTTGCCAGCCATCCGCGCACTTCGTCGCGGAAGGCGAGCTCTTCGGTCGAATAGTTGAGGTCCATGGACAGCTCCTTAGGAATTCGCCGTACCGGCGAGGTGCGTCCTTTTTTTCTTGCGCGGAGCTACCTGGGGGGTACGGGGGGGCGCGTATGCGCCCACCTGTTCCTAGTCTAGCCGAGAGCGAAGTCCACCACCATCCGCCCGACGACTTTTGCGTCGACCAGGTCGTTGAAAGCCTGCGGCAAGTCGTCGAACCGGATGCGGCGCGCGATGCGCTCGAAGTGGCGGGGCTTGAGATCGGTGGCCAGGCGGTCCCAGATGCGCGTCCGCAGGGGCATCAGGCTGTTGGCATTCACGCCGATCAGGCGCACGCCGCGAAGGATGTAGGGCAGCACGCTGCCCTTGAAATCCACACCGCCTGCATTGCCAAATGCGGCAATCACGCCGTCGACCTGCATCGTGCGCGCCAGCCAGCCGAGCTGCTCTCCGCCGACTGAATCCACGGCGCCCTGCCAGAGCGGCTTTTCGAGCGGGCGGGTGCCGAATTCGTAACTTTTACGGTCGATGACCTGGGTGGCGCCGAGCGCCCGAAGGTAGTCGGCCGCCTCGGGCTTGCCCGAAAGCGCGACCACCTCGTAGCCTCGCCCGGCGAGCAGGTCGATGGCCGTGGACGCCGCGCCGCCGGTGGCGCCGTTGACCAGCACCTTGCCGTCGCCGGGGCGCAAGCCGTTGAGTTCCATGAGGTCGACGGAAAGCGCAGCGGTATAGCCGGCGACGCCGATCGCCGCCGTTTCAAACGCCGACAGCCCTTTTGGCACCTTGACCAGCCAATCGGCCGGGAAGCGGTTGACGGCCTGGTAGCCGCCGTCGTGGTCGGCGCCGATGCCAAAGCCGTGGGCCACGACGAGATCGCCCGGCTTGAAGCGCGAATCGCCCGACTCGGTGACTTCGCCGCACACGTCGATCCCCGCGGTGCAAGGGAAGCGACTGACGATTTTGGCGCGCCCAAGCGCGGTGAGGGCGTCCTTGTAATTGACGCTTGCAAACAGCGACCGGACGACGACATTGCCGGCGTCCAGTTCCTTGTCTTCGAGCGACGCAAAGCGGCCGGCGCCGAACTTGCCGCCCTCGAAAACCCGGTACGCGCGGATGGAAGCCATCAAGTCCTCAAATGATCGTCACGCCGCCGTCGGCGACGATGCACTGGCCGGTCATGAAAGCGGAGGCATTGGAAGCGAGGAAGACCGCAATCCCGCCGATGTCGCGCGGCTCCCCGAGGCGCCGCAGCGGCGTGGCGTCTTCGCGGGCCTTGCGCAGCTTGTCGTCTTCCCAGAGGGCCTTGGCGAAGTCGGTCTTCACAAGCCCCGGCGCAATCGCGTTCACGCGGATGTTCTTTGGGCCAAATTCGGCCGCGAGGTTCTTGACGAGCATGTGGTCGGCGGCTTTGGAGATGCCATAGGCCCCGATGATGGTATTGGCCTTGAGGCCGGCGATCGAGCCGACCATGATGATGCTGCCGCCGCCGCGTTCGGCCATGCCGGGGATCACGAGGTTCGAGAGCCACAGGTTCGAGCGCACGTTCGAGCCCATGATCTTGTCGAAAACCTCGTCGGTCAGGCCGCCGAGCGGGCCGTAGTAGGGGTTGATGGCGGCATTGCAGACCAGGATGTCGACCTTGCCCCAGGCTTTCTGCGTGGCGGCGACGAGAGCGCTCACTTCTTCCTTGCGGCCCACGTTGCAGGGCTGCGCCAGCACGGTAAGGCCTTGTCCGGCGAGTTCGGCGCGGGTGGCTTCGCAGGCGTCCGCCTTGCGGCTGGAGATCATGACCTTGGCGCCGTGGCGCCCAAGCTCCTCGGCGATCGACTTGCCGATCCCGCGCGTCGAGCCGGTCACGATGGCCACCTGGCCGGAAAGGTCGAACAGGGAAGGCAGCGCGGTCGCCATGGCGGACCCTTTGGGCGGAGTGGTAAGGCGCTAAGGGTAGCCAATAATCGGGTCGCCCCTGTTTCGCGCTATGCAAATTCCGCATGGAAATTACACCCATGATTTCGATTAGCGAAACACGGTATGACTAAGTTGACAGAGGGCGGGGCCTGCCAAACAATCGCTCTGCGAAACAAGTTCAGCTGCCTGCAGTTTCGAGTGCGCGAAGACACCGTGCACTTCCCCGGAATCCTCCCAGCCCGGCATAGAACCGAGCGGCAGAAAGTCTCCCGGTCATCGCCGCGGGTCCACAGGGCAGCACCTGTACAAGGAGAATTGTCATGGGCGCTCCCGAGTCCAACGTACCCCTTTCCACGCCGGCCGGCACACCTGCCTACAGCTACGAGCACGAAGGCGACCGCCAGTTCGCCACCACCCTCGCGCGCGGGCTGGAAGTCCTGCGCTGCTTCACGCCGCTGGAGCCGATGCTCGGCAACAAGGAAATCTCAGTGCGCACCGGCCTGCCGAAGCCGACCGTGTCACGCCTGACCTACACGCTTACCAAGCTCGGCTACCTGCGCCACAACATGCGGCTGGGCAAATACCAGCTCGGCTCGGCCGTGCTGTCGATCGGCTACCCGCTGCTGGCGAGCATGAGCGCCCGCCAGGTCGCGCGGCCGCACATGAAGGATCTTGCGGACCTTGCAAACGCCTCGGTCTCCATGGGCATCCGCGATCGCCTCAACGTGGTCTTTGTCGAGAGCTGCCGCTCGGCCAGCGGCACGCCTTCGCTGCCGGACATCGGCACCTCGGTGCCCATAGCCCAGGCCTCAGTCGGCCGCGCCTTCCTCGCGGCCTGCACGCCGGCCGAGCGCGAAGCCGTGCTCAACCAGATGAAGGTCAAGGAACCCGAGATGCACCGCAAGTACCGGGCGCAGATCGACAAGAGCCTGCAGGAAATCCGTGAGCGCGGCTTCTGCGTCTCCTACGGCGACCTGCGCCGCGAGATCCATGCGGTCGGCGTGCCGATGCGCCGCACGGTCGACGGCGAGATCGTCGCCTTCAACTGCAGCATCCCGGCCTTCATGCTCAAGAAAGGCCAGATCGAAGATGACATCGGCCCGCGCCTGGTGCAGATGGTGCGGAACATCGAGGCTGCCCTGGGCATGCACTGATGGCGGCCGCTGCGGGGGACTTCGGCGTCGATGCCTCGCGGCATGGGCGCGTCCTGCAGCTTTCGATCCGCAACCCGGCGCAGCGCAATGCGATCAAGCCGGAGATTTCCGCGGAGCTGTCGCGCCAGCTTCGCCTCGCCGCTTTCGATGAGTCGATAGGCGCCGTCGTGTTGCGCGGCGAAGGCGAGCACTTCTGCGCTGGCGGCGACCTGCTCACACTCGGGGAAAGCCGCCGCACCAATCCGCCGCAGCATCACTTCGAGCGCGTAGGCAGGCTGAACGAGTTCGTTCGGTGCCTTCGCGATTGCCCAAAGCCGGTGATCGCGGCCGTCGAGGGCCACGCGGCGGGCGCGGGATTCTCGGTCGCCCTGGGTTGCGATCTCATCGTCGCCGCCGAGAACGCCCAGTTCACGATGGCCTACGTCAAGATCGGGCTCAATCCGGATGGCGATGGCTCCTACTTCCTGGCACGCGCCCTGCCGATGCAGCTCGCCAGCGAACTCATGATGACCGGCGCCGCGGTCTCCGCCTCGCGCCTGCACTCGGCGGGGGTGGTCAACCGGTGCGTCGCACCGGGCACGGCCACTGCTGAGGCAATGCGGTGGGCGGAAGAACTGGCCAACGGCGCCACTCGCGCGATCGGCCGCATCAAGAAGCTCGCAAACGAAGCGCAGCGGCACGACTACAGCCAGCATCTCGAGCTCGAGCGCGCCCTCTTTGTCGAAGCCCTGCATGGCGAGGAGGCTGGGGAGGGCATCGGCGCCTTCCTCGAGAAGCGCAAACCCCGTTTTCATCGCTGACCGATCATCGTACCCGGGGGGCAGCTAGCCCCGGCCGTTCCTAACTGAAAGACGCCCATGATCCGGGACCAGAAAAGGCTCGACAAACTTCTCGATCAGACGCGCGTATTCCTGCGCGACGTCGCCATCCCCAACGAGGAGCGCGTCGAGCGCGAAAACGCGATTCCCGAAGAAATCGTCAGCCAGATGCGCTCTCTCGGGTTCTTCGGCTGGAGCATCCCTGAGGAATACGGCGGCGCCGGCCTTACGACCGAAGAGCTGTGCCTCGCCAACATGGAAATCTCGCAATGCGCGGTCGCCTACCGCGCGCGCGCCGGCACCAACACCGGCATCGGCGCCGAGGCGATCATCCAGGACGGCACCGAGGAGCAAAAGCGCAAGTACCTGCCGCGCCTGGCCACTGGTGAGCTGACCGGTTGCCTCGCAGTGACCGAGCCTGAAGCCGGCTCCGACCTGCTGGGCGGGCTGTCGACGCTCGCGGTGGAGGACGGCGGCGACTACGTCCTCAACGGGACCAAGCGCTACATCACCAACGCGCCGCTCGCAGACGTTTTCACGGTGCTCACCCGCACCGATCCGGCCAACAAGGGCGGCTCCGGCACCACCACATTCCTGGTTGAGCGCGGCACGCCCGGCCTGACCATCGGTCCCGAGCACAAGAAGATGGGCCAGGAAGGCTCGCCGGTTTCCGAGGTGTACTTCAAGGACTGCCGCGTGCCGAAATCGGCCGTCCTCGGCGGCATCCCGGGACGCGGCTTCGGCGCGGTGATGCGTTCGCTCAACAAGCAGCGCATCAACCTCGCCTCGCTATGCACCGGCCCGGCCATCCGCCTGCTCGACGAAGGCTTGCGGCACGCAATGACGCGCAAGCAATCCGGCCAGGCCATTGGCGAATTCCAGTTGGTGCAGGCCATGCTTGCCGACTGCAAGGTGGAGATCTCTGCGGCGCGAGCGCTGATCCTCGAGACCGCCCGCAAGCGGGATGCCGGCGAGGACGTGACGATGGCCGTTTCGATGTGCAAGTACTACGCTTCCGAAATGGCCGGGCGCGTCGCCGACCGCGTGGTGCAGATCTTCGGCGGCGCCGGCTACTGCGAAGACATCGGCGGCTCGGTGCCGCGCTTCTACCGCGACGTGCGCCTGTTCCGGCTTTACGAGGGCACCAGCCAGATCCACCAGTTGAACATCGCCCGGCACCTGCTGCGCGGCGACCGCTAGCCGATTCCTGAGGAGGAACGATGAATACAGTCCGCGGGCTCTTCGCAGCCCTGCTTTTCTGCGCGGCAGGCACCGTCGCCGCGCAAGCCTGGCCGTCGAAACCGGTGCGCATCATTGCGCCCTACGCGCCGGGCGGCACCAACGACATCGCCGCGCGCATCCTCGCCGAGCGCCTGTCGCAGCGGCTCGGCCAGCAGTTCATCGTCGAGAACAAGCCCGGCGCCAACACGCGCATCGCCACGGAGTTCGTCGCCCGGAGCGCACCCGACGGCTACACCCTGTTCTTTTGCGCAGCGCCTCATTCGACCAACCCGGGCCTTTACGGGAAGCTTCCGTATGACACGGTGAAAGACTTCGCGCCGGTGGTGCACGCGGTGACAGTGCCGTTGTTTTTCCTGGTGCCGGCCGCCTCGCCGGTCAAGGGCGTCCGGGAACTCATCGAGCTGGGCAAGAAAGACCCCGCCTACGCGAACATCGGCAGCCCGGGCAACGGCAGCGCGCCGCACCTCGCGATCGAACTGCTGAATTCGGTGGCCGGGCTGAATCTCGCGCATATCCCCTACAAGGGCGATGCGCCGGCGATCCAGGACCTGCTTGGCGGCCGCCTCGGCGCCTCGGTCGACCCGGTCGCGCCTGCGCTTCCCCACATCAAGGCCGGCAAGCTGCGCGCCATCGCTGTGGCGAGCCCGCAGCGCTATTCGCACCTGCCCGACGTGCCCACGCTGGCTGAACAAGGCTATCGCGGCGCGGATGCATTCGCCTGGTTCGGCCTTCTGGCGCCGACGGGTACGCCGGCTGACGTCATCGCGAAGCTCAACAGCGAAACCAACCTGGCGCTCAAGCAGCCGGAGATCGCCGAGAAGCTGGTCGGACTGGGAATGACGCCGGTCGGGGGGACGCCGGAACAATTCGGCGCCTTCATTCGCGCCGACATCGACAAGTGGACCAAGCTGATCCAGGCGCGCAACATCAAGCCGGACTAGAACATGAGCGCCGACCAGAAAGCAGCGGAGCCCCAGGGACCGCTGAAGGGCCTGCGGGTCCTCGACATCGCCACCATCGTGGCCGCGCCCATGGCCGCGGCGCTGCTCGCCGACTACGGCGCTGAAGTCCTCAAGGTGGAGCTGCCCTCCGGCGACGGCGCGCGCGGCTTCCCGCCTTTCAAGGAAGGCAAGTCGCTCTGGTGGAAGGTCACCAACCGCAACAAGAAATTCGTGAGCCTCGACCTGCGCAAGCCCGAAGGCGTCGAGATCCTGAAAAAGCTGCTGCCCAAATTCGACGTGCTCATTGAGAACTTCCGGCCCGGCACGCTCGATCGCTGGGGCCTGCCGAAAGAAGTGCTCTGGGCAATCCAGCCGCGCCTCGTGATCCTGCGAGCGACCGGGTTCGGCCAGACCGGCCCCTATCGCGACCGGCCGGGCTTCGCGCGCATCTTCGAAGCCATGGGCGGCCTCACCTACATCACAGGGGAACCGGCCGGCGAGCCGATGCACGCCGGCTACCCGATCGGCGACGCGGTCGGCGGCGTGTTCGGCGCGCTCGGCGTCATGACCGCGCTGTGGAAGCGCGCGATGGACCGCGATGCGCCCGGCGAGGAGATCGACCTGTCGATGACCGAGGCCACGCTGCGCCTGCTGGAGTTCCTTGCGATCGAGCACGACCAGCTCGGCACCGTGCGCGAGCGCTCCGGCAATGCCAACCAGTATTCGGCCCCGGCAGCCGTCTACCGCACCAAGGACGACCGCTGGGTCTCGCTGGCCGGCTCGACCAACGTTTTATACGCGAACAATTGCCGCGCAATAGGGCGCGCCGACCTCATCGAGGATCCGCGCTTTGCAAGCAATGGATTGCGCGTCGAGCACGCCAAGGAGCTGAATGCGATCTTCGCGGCCTGGTGCCTCGGCCAGACGCTGGACGCTGTCCTCGCCGCCTTCCAGAAATCGCAAGGCACGATTGCGCCGATCTACTCGGTGGATCAGGTTTTCGCCGATCCGCAAATGCAGGCGCGCGACGCGGTCACTTCGGTGCCGGACAGCGATTTCGGCATGGTGCGCATGCAGAATGTCGTGCCGCGGTTCGTCAACGATCCCGGGAAAGTGCGCAGCACCGGCGGCGCCATCGGGCAGGACAACGCGGAGATCTACGGGGAGTGGCTGGGGCTCGCGAGCGAGGAACAGCAGCGACTGAAAAAGGCGGGGGTGATCTGATGAAAAAATCGATGAGCGTAATTCTTTCGGCGGGGCTCGTTGCCGCCGCCAACGCGTTTGCGCAAAGCGCGCTTCCTTCGAAGCCGATCCGAATCATCGTGCCGTTCGCGGCTGGTGGGGCCACAGACGTCCTCGCGCGCGTGATCGGCGCGCCGCTCGGCGAGAAACTCGGCCAGCCGGTGATCGTGGAGAACCGGCTCGGCGCCAACGGCTCGATCGGCGCCGACGCGGTGGCCAAGGCGGTGCCGGATGGAACGACGCTCCTGATGGGCACGATCGCGACCCACAGCATCCAGCCGGCGCTCGGCATGAAGCTGCCTTACAGCCCCGAGAAGGATTTCGCGCCCGTTGTGCAGGCGGCCTCGCAGCCCTACGCGGTCGTCGCGAATCCGGGCTTTGCGCCGAATTCGATGCGCGAGCTGGCCGCGCTGGCGAAGCGGGAACCGGGCAAGATCAGCTACGCGAGCGCCGCAAAAGGCACCGCGGCGCACCTCTTTGCGGAGCTCTTCGCGTCGATGGCCGACGCCCAGTTCGTTCCCGTGCATTACAAGGGTGCCGCGCCGGCGATGAACGATGTGCTCGGCGGCCACGTGCCGTTCACCTTCGACGTGGTGCTGACCACGCTGAGCCAGATCAAGGCCGGCAAGCTCAAGGCGCTCGCCGTGACCAGCGAGCGGCGTTCGCCCGCGTTACCCGAGGTGCCGACGATCGCGGAGTCCGGCTTCCCTGGCTACAACGCCGTGGGCTGGAACGGCCTGTTCGCCCCGGCGGCCACGCCGCGTGAGACCGTGGCGCGGATCGCGTCCGAAGTCAGCGCCATCCTCAACCGGGCCGAGGTGCGGGAGAAAATTTCGGCCCAGGGCGCGGACGTCGTCGGCGGCACCCCGGAGCAATTCGCCGCGTTCATCCGCGCAGACAACGCGAAATGGGCGCAACTCATCAAGAAGCAGCACATCACACCGGACTGAAACCATGGGCCCCCTAGCCGGAATCAAAGTCGTCGAATTCGAAGCGATCGGCCCCGGGCCGTTCTGCGGAATGATGCTCGCGGACATGGGTGCCGACGTATTGGTCATCGACCGCCCCGGCGCAACGGACCTCGGCCTCGGCCGCGAGCGCCGCCACGACACGATGATGCGCGGCCGCCGCTCGGTCACGCTCGACATGAAATCGAAAGGCGGCACCGCAGCGGCGCTCGAGCTCATCGGAAAGGCCGACGCGCTGATCGAAGGTTTCCGGCCGGGCGTGATGGAACGCCTCGGCATCGGGCCTGACGTTGCGCTCGCAAAAAACCCGAAGCTCGTCTACGGCCGCATGACCGGCTGGGGGCAGGACGGGCCGATGGCGCCGCGCGCAGGACACGACATCAACTACGTCGCCCTCGCCGGCCCGCTCGCGGGCATCGGGCGCGCGGGCGATGCGCCGGTCCCGCCGCTCAACCTCGTCGGGGATTTCGGCGGGGGCGGCATGCTGCTCGCCTTCGGGATCGCGGCAGCGCTCGTCGACGCGCAGCGCTCCGGGCGCGGGCAGGTGGTGGATGCCGCCATGTGCGAGGGCGCCTCGCTCCTTTCGACGATGTTCCACGGCATGCTTGCGTCCAAGCGCTGGACTGAAGAACGCGGCGCAAACTTCCTCGACAGCGGGGCGCCCTGGTACGACACCTACGAGACGAAGGACGGCAAGCATGTGTCGATCGGCTCGATCGAAGGCCGCTTCTATGCGGACCTGCTCGAGCGCCTCGCCATCGCCGGGGAGGACCTTCCGAAGCAGCATGACCGCGCGGGCTGGCCGAAGCTGCGCGCCCGCTACGCTTCGGCTTTCAAGTCGAAGACACGCGACGAATGGTGCGCGGACTTCGAAGGCTCGGACGCCTGCTTCGCGCCGGTATTGACCTGGACGGAAGCCTACGATCATCCCCACAACGTCGCGCGCAAGAGTTTCGTCGAAGTCGGCGGCGTAAGGCAGCCCGCCCCGGCCCCGCGCTTTTCGCGCACGCCGGGGGAAATCAAGCGCAAGCCCCCGGAGCGCGGCGAAGGCGGGGCCGGCGCGCTGGCCGACTGGGGCTTCTCGTCCGACGCCGTGAGCAAGCTGAAATCGCTGGGACTGGACTTCGCTTCATGAGCGGCCCGCTCGAGGGCCTGCGCGTCCTCGATATCTCCAACGTGATCGCCGGCCCGTTTGCGGCCGGCATGCTCGGCGACTTCGGTGCCGACGTGCTCAAGGTGGAATTGCCGGGCAGCGGCGACCCGTGCCGCGCGATCCCGCCGCACAAGGACGGCAAGCCGCTGATCTGGAAAGTCACCAACCGCAACAAGAAGGCCATCACGCTCGACTTGCGCAAGCCCGAGGGTGTTGCCCTCTTCAAGCGGCTGGTGCCGCGCTTCGACGTGCTGATCGAAAACTATCGTCCCGGAACCCTCGACAAGTGGGGGCTCGACAAGAAGACCCTGTGGGCGCTTGCACCAAAGCTCACGATCCTGCGGCTCACCGGATTCGGCCAGACCGGGCCGTACCGCAATTTTCCGGGATTCGCGCGCCTCTTCGAAGCGTACTCGGGGCTGACCTACATCACCGGCGAGCGGGACGGCCCGCCGCTGCACCCGGGTTACCCGATCGGCGATCCCATCGCCGGCGTGTTTGGCGCATTTAGCGTGGTGACGGCGCTCTACCACCGCCTGCGGAACCCGGACTCGCCGGGCCAGGAGATCGACCTCTCGGCCACCGAGGCGATGCTGCGCCTGCTCGAAGTCCTGCCGATCGAATACGACCAGCTCGGCCAGGTGCACGAGCGCATCGGCAACGACAACGCCTATGTGGCGCCGGCCAACATCTTTCCCACCAAGGACGATCACTGGGTCACGTTCACCTGCGCGACGCAGAACATCTTCGACCGCTTCGCCGCATTAATCGGGCGGCCGGAACTCCTGCAGGACCCGCGCTTCGCGAAAAACGCGGCACGCGTGCAGAACCGCAAGGAAATGGATGCGATGGCGAAAGAGTGGATCGGCGCGCGGCCGCTTGCCGAGGTGCTCGAGAAACTGAGCAGCGCCGGCGTGTCGGCCGCGCCGATCTACAGCAACAAGCAGCTGATCGAGGACCCGCACTTCATCGAGCGCGGCGCGGTGACTTCAGTGCCGGATCCGGACTTCGGCTCGGTGAAGATGCCGGGCGTGGTGCCGCGCTTTTCCGAAACGCCGGGCTCGATCCGGTCCACCGGCCCGGACATGGGCGCGCATAACGACGAAGTCTTCGGCGGCTGGCTGGGCCTCGACGAAACGGAGCAGGCCCGCCTGCGCGAACAGGGAGTGATCTAGGCATGGGCACCGTCGATGTAGAGCGCAGCAACCACGTCCACACGCTCACGCTCAACCGCCCGGACAAGCGCAATGCGCTGGACCGCGAAATGGTGCTGGGGCTCGACGCGGCCCTGCTCGCCGCATCCGCGGACGACGATTGCCGGTGCATCGTGATCCAGGGCGCCGGCGGCAGCTTCTGCTCCGGCCGCGACCTCGGGCTCGAAGAGCTGGAGGACGGCCTCGACTGGTATTTCGGCTGGGACGGCGAATACGGCGACGCGCTGAACCGGCTGCTCGCGATGAAAAAACCCACTGTGTCGATGGTGGAGGGCTTTGCCGTGGCCGGCGGGTTCACCATCGCGATGAGCTGCCAGTTCGTGATGGCCGTGGAGGGCGCCAAATTCGGTGCGCTCGAAATGAAAAACGGCTTTCCCGCGGCGATCAACACGGCCGTGCTGACCCACCTGCTGCCGCGGCGCCGCGCGCTCGAGCTGCTCTTGTCGGCGGACACTTTCACCGCCGTCGACCTCGACCGCTTCGGGTTGATCACCAGGCTTGCGAAAGATTCAGCCTCGCTTCGGGAGACGACCAACGCATTCGTGTCGTCCCTAGTGCAGCTCGATCCGCGCTCGGTGCAGATGACGCTCGAGCTCCACCAGCTCGTGGAGGACATGCCGCTTGCGCACGGCGTGCTCGTAGGCAAGCAGATGAATTCGCTGCTCGCGGCTTCCGGCACCATCGCCCGCGGGGCGGCGAAGCGAAAGCGCAGGTAGTTTCAGGGTTTGAAGTAACATTGCGGCCTGCCGTTTTCCCGCCTCCCTACAGGACGCTCACCGCCATGCTCTCCCGCCTGATGCCCCGTGAAGGGAATTTCTTCGAGCTCTTCAACGCGCACGCCGAGCAGATCGTAATCGGCAGCCGCGAGCTCGAGAAAATGATGACCGAGTTCAAGGACCTCGAGGCCCGCGCGCAGGGCATCGACACCGCCGAGCGCGCGGCCGACAAGATCACGCACGAGACCATCGCGCTGCTGCACAAGACGTTCATCACGCCGCTGGACCGCGACCAGATCCACCAGCTGATCACCAACATGGATGACGTGCTCGACCTGATGCAGGACGTCGCCGAGACGGTGGTGCTCTACGACATCCGGAAGATCACTCCCGAGGCCAAGCAGCTCGGCGAGATCTGCCAGATGAGCTGCGAGCGCGTGAAGATCGCGGTGGGGCTTCTCGCGAACCTGCGCGACCCGGAGGCGATCCTCAAGACCTGCGAGGAGATCGACCGGCTGGAGTCGGACGCGGACCGGGTGATGCGCTCGGCGATGTCGAAGCTCTTTCGCGACGAGTCGGACGTGAAGCAGCTCATCAAGCTGCGCACGATCTACGACCTCCTCGAGGAGATCACCGACCGCTGCGAGGACGTGGCGAACATCATCGAAGGCATCGTGCTGGAAAATTCGTAGCCTGCGATGGAAGTCCTGTCCATCAGCTTGTGGGTCGTGATCGTGCTGATCTTCGTCGCGCTGGCGTTCGATTTCATGAACGGCTTTCACGACGCGGCCAACTCGATTGCCACCGTCGTGTCGACCCGCGTGCTGAAGCCGCACCAGGCGGTGTTCTTTGCCGCCTTTTTCAACTTTGCCGCACTTTTCGTCTTCCATTTCAAGGTCGCGACCACCGTTGGCAGCGGCATCATCGACCAGGGCATCGTCGACCATTACGTCATCTTCGGCGCGCTGGTCGGCGCGATCATCTGGAACATCATTACCTGGTACTACGGCATCCCCTCTTCGTCCTCGCACGCGCTGATCGGCGGGCTGGTCGGCGCAGCCGTCGCCAAGGCCGGCACCTGGGCCCTGATCCCGGCAGGCCTCTGGAAGACGGTGGTATTCATCCTCCTCTCTCCCATGCTCGGCTTCCTCCTCGGCTCGCTGCTCATGCTGGCCGTGTCCTGGCTCTTCGTGCGCTCGACGCCCAGCCGGGTCGATCGTTGGTTCCGTCGCCTGCAACTGGTCTCTGCCGCCCTCTACAGCCTCGGCCACGGCGGCAACGACGCGCAGAAGACCGCCGGCATCATCTGGATGCTCCTGATCGCCGCCGGCTACATGAAGACCAGCGACCCGTTCCCGATGTGGGTGGCGGTGATCTGCTACATCACCATTGCGCTCGGCACCATGTTCGGCGGCTGGCGCATCGT
>JANMDK010000025.1:0-8321 GCA_031376265.1 Pseudomonadota bacterium | reverse complement strand
AATCAGCATGGCCTGCGGGCCTTCGCCGGCGAGGATCTTCGCCGCCTCGGCCACCGTTTTCGGGGCATGGAAGCCGAACCAGGGCAGGCGCATCATGACGCGATCCTCTGCTTCCTTTCCGCCGGCTTCGTCTCATTGCCGTCCCCGCCTTCCCACGGCGTCTTCACATAGATTGGCGTTGGATACGGCACCTGGGGGAAATGCTCGGGGCCGACGCGCGGATTCTCGCCCTTGGCTTTCTTTTCGAGCGCGCGCAGCACCTTGTCCGGCGTGATCGGAATCTCGTCGATGCGCACGCCGACCGCGTCGTAGATCGCGTTGGCCACCGCCGGCATCACCGGCAGGAGCGGCCCCTGCCCGACTTCCTTGGCGCCGAACGGGCAATTGGGATCCGGATCCTCGACGAGGTAGGTGAAGACCTCCGGCATGTCGAGCGACGTCGGGCTCTTGTATTCGAGCATCGAGGGAAACTTGTGCACCAGCGCGTGCGACATCTTGGGCGGCAACCGTCGGAAGACCTGCTCTTCCATGAGCGCTTCGCCAAGGCCCATGTAAATGCTGCCCTCGACCTGTCCGCGCGCGAGCACGGGGTTCACGGCGCGGCCGATGTCGTGCGCGACCCAGATCCTGGGAACGTGGACCCAGCCGGTGTTCTGGTCGACTTCGGTCTCGACCACGACTGCGGTATACGAATAGGCGGGAGAAGGCCCGACGCCTGCGCCTTTGAACCGGCCCGGCGCGCGCGGCGGTGCGTAGGAACCCACCGTGCCGAGCGTGCCGTACTTGGTCTCGGCGAAAACGACCGCTTCGGCGAACGTCATTCCCTTCGACGGATCCTCGGAAAGGAACACGCGGCCCTGCGCGGTGACCAGGCGATCCGGCGCGCATTCCAGCTCCATCGATGCGGCATCGACGATCATTTCGCGAAGGCGCTCGGCGGCCTGGATCGCTGCGTGCCCCATCATCACGGTGACGCGGCTGGAGTACGAGCCGAGGTCCACCGGGGTCAGGCCGGTGTCGCCGGTGACGAGGCGCACGTCGAAGGGATCGATGCCCAGCACCTCGGCAACGAACGCCGCGAGCATGTCGTCCGAGCCCTGCCCGATCTCGGTCGCCCCGCAGAACACCGTAACCTGCCCGCTGCGGTCGGCGAGGATCTGCACGCCGGACTGCGGCATCTTGTTCCAGTAGATCGGCAGGCCCGCGCCGCAGAGGTACGAGCCGCATGCAATGCCGAGGCCGCGGCCCGGCGGCAGGCTCGCGCGCTTTTCTTTCCAGCCGGAATGCTCGACGACTTGCCGGATGCATTCTTCCAGCCCTATCGAGCCGATCTTCAGCCAGTTCGCGGTCAGCGAATCCGGCTTGGCGACCATGTTGATGCGCATGTCCGCCGGATCGAGGCCGAGTTTCTCCGCGATCTTGTCGAGTTGCACTTCCTGGCCGAAGCGCGGCTGCGGCGTGCCGTGCCCGCGCTTGGGGCCGCAGGGCGGCTTGTTGGTGAAGGTGCGGCAGGCGTCGAACTTGTAGCGCGGCAGTTCGTAGGTCACCGTCTGCAGCGCGCCGGTGTAGAAGGTGCTCGCCACGCCGTACGAGCCGTAGCCGCCGCCGTCGAGCAGGGTCTGCAGATGCATGCCGGTGAGTTTTCCCTCCTTGGTCACGCCGGTCTTCATCTTCATGAGCACCGGATGGCGGCCGCGGTGCATGTAAAAGACTTCTTCGCGCGTCAGGCAGATCTTGACCGGGCGGCCGAGGATCATCGAAGCGCGCGAAACGACGATCTCGTGGTTATGCAGGTCGCACTTGCCGCCGAAGCCGCCGCCGTTCGGGCAGGCGATCACGCGGATATGCGCCGCAGGCATCCGCAGCGCGCGCGCGAGTGCGCGATGGATGTAGTGGGGCACCTGCGTGGACGACCAGAGCGTGAGCTTGCCCTCGCCGTCCGGCGCGGCCACCGAGGCATGCTGCTCGAGCGGCAGGTGAGTGTTGCCCTCGAAGTAGAAAAGATCCTCGAACATATGGTCTGCGCCGGCCAGCGCCTCGCCCACATCGCCGAACTCGAAAGCCTGCAGGCGATGGATGTTGCCCTGCTCGCCGTAGTCGTGGATGCGCGGCTCGGGATTCGCGAGCGCATCCTCGGCGGACGAAACGGTGTTGAGGATTCGATATTTCACGTCGATGAAGCGCAGCGCCTCGTCGGCGGTCTGCTCGTCGCGCGCGATCACCGCCGCAACCGGGTCGCCCACATAGCGCACCCGCTCGTTGGCCAGCGGGTACTCGTCCTGCGTGACCGGCAGGATGCCGTAGCTGATCGGGAAGTCCTTGCCGGTGAGGACCAGATGCACGCCGGGGTATTTGGAGGCCCTGGAGAAATCGATCGACTCGATGACCGCGTGGGGATGCGGGCTGCGCAAGAGCTTGCAATGCACCATGCGCGGCAGCACAACGTCGTCCGCGAATTTCGTGAGGCCTGTGACCTTGGCGCGGCCGTCGACGCGGCGGCGCGGCTTGCCGACGACGTCGAACCGCTTGCGGGCCTTGAACTTGTCGGGGGCGTTCATTCGCCCTCCTTAGCAGCGTGGGGGGTGCGGGGGGGCTCTTTTCCCCTGCACATACGTCGAGCACCCTCTTCGATCGATTCGTAAATTTGCTGGTACCCGGTGCAGCGGCAGAGGTTGCCCGAGACGGCTTCGCGGATGCGCTCGCGCGAGGGTTCCGGTTCCTTCTCGAGCAGCGCCTTGGCGGTCATCAGGATGCCGGGCGTGCAGTAGCCGCACTGCGCGCCGCCAAGGTCGGCGAATGCCGCCTGCAGCGGATGCAGCGTCGAGCCTTTGGCCAGGCCTTCCACCGTTTCGATCGCGCGGCCTTCGCATTCCACCGCCAGCTCGAGGCAGGAGAGCAGCGGCTGCCCGTCGACCAGCACCGCGCAGGCGCCGCATTCGCCGAGCTCGCAGCCGTGCTTGGTGCCGGTGAGGAACATGTCCTCGCGAAGCACCTCAAGCAGCGTCTTGTAGGGTGCGAATGAAACCTGCTGCTCTTCGCCATTCACCAGCAGGGTCATGTGGACGTGTCGCATGGCTTGTCTGTCTCCCGGGATCTATCCGGCGCGCGTGCCATAGAGCATGGTCACATTCACCCGCCGGTTTTCGTAACCTTCGCGGAAGCGGAACGCATCCGTTTCGTGGAACAGGTCCGAGTCGAAGATCACGGCGCGGTTGGCCCGGTACGGGACCCTGACCTTGTTCGCGCCGACCGACTCGAGATGGGCGTAGATCTCGTCGCTGCCGGTGTTGAAGCGCTGGAAACTCCAGTCGCGCGGCGCATCGTGCGTGTACACGACAAGGCCGCCGGATTCGGGCTCCAGGTTCGCATCATCCGGAGTGATCCAGAAATTCACGTTGATCGCCGCGACGTCCGCATGCACTCCAATTCCGGAATAGCGCGAGTCGTACTTGTAGCCCCACATGGTCTGCAGCGGATGGTTGCCGATCACCCGCGGCAGGCGCGCACGCAGCTCCGAGGCGATGCGCAGCATCAGGCGTCCGGAGAACCCGTCCGGCATGTAGGCGCCGAGATAGCCGCCCTTCAGCTCGTTCCAGATCGTGCTCTCGAGGCAGTGCGCGCGCACGGCCGCCAGCGCCTCGGGCGTGAGGAGGTCGTCGATATACACCATGCTGGGCCTGGCGTCGAAATACCTCTGCTCGATGTCCTTCCACGCAAGGTCCGGATTGACGAGCGGGCCCTGGGGGGGCTCAGGATCGTAGGCGTGGAGCGGCGCCTTGTAGGTGCGCGCAAGCAACGGATATTGCGCCGGGTCGAGCGCAACCATGCGGGAGGGCTCCGCCGGCAACCGCGGATCGGCGAGGACCGCGCGGTACTCCGCGATCACCGGGTCGAGCATCGGCCCGACGCGACCCTGCGCCCGCAGGAACTCGAATTGCTCGATGTCGTGGAGCAGCTTGAAGCGCGCGTTCGCCCATTCGACCCCCGCGATGTCGCGCTCGACCGGCTCGGCCAGCTTCGCTGCGAACGTGTCCGCGGTCCACGGCGCCCCGCGGCTCGACGAGCGTGCGCCCAGCATCAGCGCGGCCGCTTCGTCGATCCTTTCCTGGTCCAGGCGCAGCAGGCCGAGGTTGTACTGCGCGAACGACGACGTCGGATCGACCTCGAAAGCGCGGCTGAGCAGCCGGTCTGCGGCCTCGGAATCGCGAAGGTCTCGCGCGCAGAGCCCCGCCATGCAGAGCGCGTCCGCGTTATCCGGTTCGGTCTCGACCGCCTGCAGGTACACCCTCATCGCATCCTCGGTGCGCACGAGGTCCTGGTAGACGGCGGCAAGCGGCAGCAGGATGTCCGCGCGCGGCCCGAACCGCGCCTGGAGGTTTTCGAAATGGGCGATCGAGGCGTCTAGCTTGCCCGAAGCCACATGGGTGCGGCCCGTTTCGAGCAGCGGCTCGATCGATTCGGGCTCGAGCTCCAGCCAGAGATTGCACAATTCATGCCGCACCGCGTGCGTGCTCATGCGGCGGGCGTTCCCGAGCCCGGCGGCCACGTTCCGCAACGCCTCTTCACGGCGGCCTGCTGCGACCAGCGCCCGCGCGAGCACGAGACCCACCCCGGGCTGGCGCCAGCCGATTGCCTGGGCACGCTCGGCGTGCTCGAGCGCTTCTTCGTTGGCCCCTTCATCGAGGCACCATTGCGCCCGGGCTGCCCACAGGTGCGGATTGGAGGGCCGCGCCGCGCATGCCCGCTCGATCAGGCTGCGCCCGCCTCCGCCGGTTCTGGCGTGCGCGATCATGGCCCCGTCATCGACTTTGCCGGTCAGCCAGTCGAGCATGAACTGGCGGTCAGTGTCGCTGAGCGGTGCCTGCTCACCGCGCGGTTTACCACCCGAACCCAGCGTCACGACCCTTTGCTCGAGCTGCTCCTTGAGCTTGCCCAGCTTGCGGCGGAATTCGGTCAGCATGGTTTTCCCTGGCGCACGCGCGAACCGCCCGCAGCACGGCGTGAAGTTTCCAGTCCGCGCACGAGGTACTCCGGCAGCGCTTGCGCGATTTCGGCCACCGTCTGCGCGCCGTCGGGCCGGTACCAGCGCGCGGTCCAGTTCACCGCGCCCAGCATCGCGCGGGTCACCAGGGCCGCGTCGCAGGGCGCGAACTCGCCGCGCTTGACGCCCTTGGTGACCAGCGCGCGAACCGAGCGCTCGTACGCATCGCGCTTCTCGACGATCTGCGTGCGCAGCTTGTCGGGCAGCGCTTCCACTTCGAGGTGCGCGGTCGCGCCCTCGAGCTCGTCGAGCATGCAGTGCAGGTGCGCCGCCAGCACCGAGCGCAATTGCCCCGCCACCGGCGCCTCCGTGGCCCGCGCTGCCTCGACCGCGGCGTGCATCTGCTCGAGCGTGCGGTGCTGGCAGAAATACAGCAGCTCGTCCTTGCCCTTGAAGTAGTAATAGAGGTTGCCCGGCGATAGGTCGGCTTCGTCCGCGATCTCGCGCATGCCGGCGGCTGCCACGCCGCGCCGGCGAAACACGCGAGCCGCGGCGCGAAGGATCTCCAGGCGGCGAGCCTCGCTCTTGCGGCGCAGGCGGTCCGAGCCGCCGGCCGGGGCGGCAGCCGAAACGGGCGAATCCGAACGAAGATTCAGGATTTGAACCATTGTTCGAATTCTAGGCCGTCCCGGACGGGGCGGCAAATGACGAAAGTCACGCGCCGGGGCAGGTTCCGCCCCGGATCTTCCGTCTCAGGGTGGAAAAGCTATCGCCTGCAGGCTGCGATATCGGCGTCGGACATCACTGCCTTGTAGACGCACCCGCCGCCGCTGCCGCCGAGAGCCTGCCAGTCCCTCCGGCGAGCGCTACTCCGGCTTCACCCCGAGGGTTTCGAGCAGGCCCTTGTAGAAGCGGGAGTGCTCGGCGATCTCCTTTTCGAGCTGCACCCGGTCCTTGTAGTCATACGGGATCTCGAGGTTCGCCAGGGTCTTCTGGAATTCCGGGCCCTCGACCACCTTGCGCACCGCCTCGCTGAGCCGCGCCGAGACCTGCGGCGGCAACCCTTTGGGCGCAACAAGGAGGTACCCGAGCGCGGGCGCGTCCGGGCAGCCGATCTCCCTCATCGTCGGCACCGCCGGGAACGCCGGGTCGCGCTGCTCTGCATTGAAGAGCACGAGCATGCGAAAGCGCCCCTGCCGCACGAACTGGATGTGCTGCCCCGCGCCCGCAGTGAAGTCCACGTGCTTGCCGATCAGCAGCGCGTTCGCTTCGGCCCCGCCCTTGGAAGGGATGTGCCGGAACTCGAGTCCCTTGCATTGGCGAAAGACCTCCACCCCAAGCTGCTGCTGCGTGTGCTGGCCGGGAGAACTGTAGGACAGGCCGGGGTTCGCCTTCGCATAGGCGATGAAATCGGCGATGGTGTTGTGCGGCGTGTCGGAAAGCACGGTGAGCGCCCCGATGTAGCGCGCGTACTGCGCGACCAGCGTGAAGTCCTTGAGCGGGTCGTAAGGCGGCTTGTTGATATGCGGCCGCACGGAGATCACGCCGGTCGAGATGACCCCGATCGTGTAGCCGTCGGGCGCGGCTCGCGCCACCATTCCGGCCGCGACGCCGGCCGCGGCGCCGGGCTTGTTCTCGACCGCGACCGGCACGCCGAACTGCTTGTTGAGTCCTTCGGCAAGCGCGCGCGCGCTGAGGTCGGTGGTTGCCCCCGCCGCATAGCCGACGTACATCGTGATGTGCTTGTTGGGATACGCCTGGCCGTGGACGAGGCACGGAAGCAGCAGCGCAAGCGCCGCGAGCCGCCGGGGGAGCCACTGGAGCTTGCATGTCATGGTCATGCTGCCGCCACCATCGCCGGCAGTGCCTGGCCGATCGGCTCGCGCAGGACCGCGTCGGCGATGCGATCGAACTGCGTGCCCTCGGCATTCACGATCACGAGGCGGGCGCCGGCGGATTTCGCTGCCGGCACCACGCCCGCGACCGGGTAGACCTGCAACGTCGAGCCGACCGCCAGCAGCAGGTCGGCCTCGACTGCCGCGGCCATTGCGCGCTCCATCACGCCGGGCCCCAAGCCTTCCCCGAACAGGATCGTGGCACTTTTGAGGATGCCGCCGCACTCCTTGCACTCAGGGTCCGCTTCACCCGCCCTCACCCGGTCCAGCGTCGGCAGCATCGGCCCGCGCGCGCCGCACGCCCAGCAAAGCACTTCGTGCATCGTGCCGTGGACTTCGATGACGCGCTCAGGCGAACTGCCCGCTTTCTGGTGCAAGCCGTCGATGTTCTGCGTGACCAGCGCGTGCAGCTTGCCGCGGCGCTCGAGCTCGACGATCGCCTGGTGCCCGGCGTTCGGCTGCGCGGTCCAGGCAGGATTCGACAAGCGCTTCTGCCATGCCTTCTCACGCACTTCCGGGTCGGCCACGTAGTAGGTGATGTTGGAGAGCTTCTCCGCCTCGGGGTCCCGGGTCCACAGGCCGTTGGGGCCGCGGAAATCCGGGATGCCGGATTCGGTCGAGATCCCCGCGCCGGTCAGCACCACGATGCGTTCGGCGTCCGCGACCCAGCCGCGGATGGTTTCCATGCTTGCGCTCATCCTTGCATTGTAGGGAAATGATCTGATCCGTGCGCTTGCGCGCATCCGATCGGCGCCGCGACACGTATAAGAATGCATGAAAATTCGCACGATCGCTTCCGTGGCGCTTGCTGCGCTCCTGTCCGCCTGCTCGCCGGTCCGGCTCCTCAACGCGCTGGTGCCGGATGCGGGGTTCACCGCAAGCGAAGGCATTGCGTACGGCGACGATCCGCGCCAGAAGCTCGACGTCTATGTCCCCCGCGGCGGCGAGGGCACCGCGCCGTCTGCCGGCGGGCGCCCGGTCGTCGTGTTCTTTTATGGCGGCTCATGGAACCGCGGCGAACGCAGCGAGTACAAGTTCGTTGCCGATGCGCTGACCTCGCGCGGCATCGTCGCCGTGCTGGCCGACTACCGGCTCTATCCGCAGGTCACCTACCCCGCGTTCCTCGAGGACAGCGCGCGCGCAGTCGCATGGGCACGGCAAAACGCCGCCAACTACGGCGGCGATCCGTCGAAGCTCTTCGTGATGGGCCACAGCGCCGGCGCGTACAACGCTGCGATGCTCGCGCTCGATCCGCGCTGGCTGGCTGCGGTGGGGCTCGCGCCTTCGCAACTCGCCGGCTGGATCGGGCTTGCCGGGCCGTACGATTTCCTGCCTTCTACGGTCGCCGACGTAAAGCCGGTCTTCCACGCCCCCAACTACCCGAAGGGTGCGCAGCCGATCGAGCATGCCGCGGGCCGTTCGCCGCGCGCTTTCCTGGGCGCGGC
>JANMDK010000300.1:0-39352 GCA_031376265.1 Pseudomonadota bacterium | reverse complement strand
TCCTCGGTGGTAAAGCGCCCAAGCGTGAAGCGGATCGACGAATGCGCCAACTCGTCACTGCGGCCCAGGGCGCGCAGCACGTAAGACGGCTCCAGACTCGCCGAGGTGCAGGCCGATCCGCTG
This sequence comes from Pseudomonadota bacterium, assembly GCA_031376265.1. Classification (GTDB taxonomy): domain Bacteria; phylum Pseudomonadota; class Gammaproteobacteria; order Burkholderiales; family SG8-39; genus SZAS-79. The sequence goes on along the minus strand of JANMDK010000300.1, from coordinate 39,229 downwards.
GACACCGCGATGTCCTTGATCGCCATGATCAGCGACTCGCCCTCGACAAAATTGAAACTCATGTTGAGGTTGTGTGGCACGCGGTTGTCGAGGTCACCGTTGATGTAGACCTCTTCCATGTTTTGCAGGCCGTGCATCAGACGATCGCGCAGCATGCGAATGCGCTTGCTGTCGCTCGCCATTTCGGCCCTGGCGATCCGCGCCGCCTCGCCCATGCCGACGATCTGGTGCGTGGCGAGCGTGCCGGAGCGGAACCCGCGCTCGTGTCCGCCGCCGTGGATCTGCGCTTCTATCCTCACGCGGGGCTTCCTGCGGATATAGAGCGCGCCGATGCCCTTGGGACCGTACATCTTGTGCGCGGTGATCGTCATGAGGTCGACCTTGAGCTTCGCTAGGTCGATCTCGACCTTGCCGGCCGCCTGCACTGCGTCGGAGTGGAAGATGATGCCCTTGGCGCGGCATATCTCGCCGAGCTCCGCTATGGGCTGGATCACGCCGATCTCGTTGTTCACCATCATGATCGAAGCGAGGATCGTGTCCGGCCGGATCGCGGCCTTGAATTTCTCCACGTCGACGAGGCCGTCCTCCTCCACGTCGAGGTAGGTGCACTCGAAGCCCTGCCGCTCGAGCTCGCGCATGGTGTCGAGCGTGGCCTTGTGCTCGGTCTTCTGCGTGATGAGGTGCTTGCCCTTGGTCTTGTAGAACTGCGCGGCGCCCTTGATGGCGAGGTTGTTGCCCTCGGTCGCGCCCGACGTCCACACGATTTCCCTCACGTCGGCCCCGAGCAGCGCGGCAACATGCGCGCGCGCTTGCTCGACCGCCTCTTCGGTCTTCCAGCCGTACGCGTGCGAACGCGAGGCCGGATTGCCGAAATGCTCGGTCAGGTACGGGATCATCATCTGCGCCACGCGCGGATCGACCGGCGTGGTCGCGGAGTAATCGAGGTAGATCGGGAACTTCATTCGCTGGATTTCCTTGCTAGGCGACGGCTTCCGCGGACGGCTTGGCCGTGGTGCGGAGATCCTTGAGCACGTTGGTTTCCTTGCGCTGGTGGTCGACGAGGTCCTGCAGCGACACCGAGCTGAGGTACTCGAACATCTTGGTGTTCAGCGTCGCCCACAGGTGGTGCGTCATGCAGCGCTTTTCGCCGTCCACGCAGTTTTCCTTGCCACCGCATTGCGTTGCATCCAGCGGCTCGTCCACCGCGAGGATGATGTCGGCCACCGACATCTGTGCCATCGGCTGGGCGAGTTTGTAGCCGCCACCCGGGCCGCGCACGCTTGAAACCAGCTCATGGCGGCGCAGCTTGCCGAACAACTGCTCGAGGTACGAAAGCGAAATGTGCTGGCGCTCGCTGATCGCCGAAAGCGTGACCGGCCCACCGGACTGGCGCAAGCCCAAGTCCACCATGGCGGTGACCGCGAACCTGCCTTTCGTAGTGAGTCTCATGGGGTTTCCTTGATGTGATGGGCACTGCGGGACGTGTCAACCGCCGATACCCGATCTAATTACTCAAGTATATCCTATCCGACTGGATTACTCAAGTATTATTCCCTTCTATTTCACGGCCCTGAGGGTGCCTTCGGGGCCCTTACCGGCCGCTTTCTCGGCAGCCAATTCGCGCTCCAGGCGGTCCAGTTTGGCGCGCAAGGCGTGCAGCGTCTGGTCCAGTTCCTGCGAATGCTCGACCAGCGTCCGGATTGCCTTGGCGTGGGGGTCGTCGTGGTCCTGGACGACGGCGTAAGCGGCGAAACGCACTGCGCCCACCGCATCGCCCTCGACTACGCGGCCGGGAATCCCAACCACGGTGGCGCCGGCGGGAACCTCGCGAACGACCACGGCGTTCGACCCGATCTTGGCGCCGTCACCGACGAAGATCGGTCCGAGCACCTTGGCGCCGGCACCGATCACCACCCCTTTGCCGAGCGTAGGGTGGCGCTTGCCGCCGTTCCACGACGTACCGCCGAGCGTGACGCCGTGATACAGGGTGCAGTCGTCGCCGATCTCGGCGGTCTCCCCGATTACGACGCCCATGCCGTGGTCGATGAACACGCGGCGCCCGATGGTCGCGCCGGGATGGATCTCGATGCCTGTGAGCCAGCGGCCCAGGTGGGAGACAAACCGGCCCGCCCAGCGAAGTTTCAGGTCCCATAGCACCCGCGCAAGTCGATGGATCCAGAGCGCATGCATGCCGGGATAACACGTGATCACCTCCCACGCGGTCCGGGCGGCAGGGTCACGGTCAAAGACCGAGCGGATATCTTCTCGGAGGCGGGAAAAAAGCGGGGTAAGCATGGGGCGATGGTAGGAAGGCCTACCGATTTAGTCAACTATTCGGGCAGCGAGTTCCGGCGCTTGCCGAGGGACTTAAGCAAGCCCCTGATAATGTTGACCTCTTCGTGCTCTACGCGGCTTCTCCCGAACAGCCGGCGAAAGCGCTCATCGAGCCTTCCGGGGTTCGAGAGGTCGAGGAAACCGCTCTCCACCGCCGCCTCTTTGAGATGCCCGTACAAGCCTTCCAGTTCGGCGACCGTGGCAGCCGGCTCGGAGCGCGCCTCGGGCATCGCGCCGGCGGTCGCGGCCATGCGCAATTCGTAGCTCACGATCTGCACGGCTTGCGCAAGGTTGATCGAACTCCACGCCGGGTCGGTCGGGATGCGCACATGGTGCTGGCACGCGAGCAGCTCCTCGTTCGTGAGACCGGAAGCTTCGTTGCCGAAGACGAACGCAATCTCTCCCCTGCCCGCATCGGAGAGCGCCGCGGCCGCGGCTTCGCGCACCGCGCTGTTCTGGGGTCCCCACTCGCGCAATCGCGCAGAGAGGGCATACGCGGCAACGCAATCGCCGATCGCGTCGGTGAGCGACCCGCACACTTTCGCATTTGCGAGCACGTCGTCCGCGCCGCTCGCCAGCGCCGTGGCCTCCGCATCGGGAAACCGTTTCGGCGCGACCAGCGAAAGCGAAACGATGCCCATGTTCTTCATCGCGCGCGCCGCCGAGCCGATGTTGCCCGGGTGACTGGTACGGACGAGCACGATGCGGATGCGGGAGAGCGGGCTTTCGGACATTCGGAGCGAAAATGAAATTGGGGACCCGCAGTTTAGACGGCGTTTAGAATACGCGTCCTTTTTGCGGTTCCGCTCATGGCCCAAGTCCACCACCCAATGCTCAACACCGCCATTAAGGCGGCGCGGCGCGCAGGCTCGATCATCAACCGCGCGACGCTCGCCGGCGGATTCGAAGTCCAGGCTAAGCGCGCGAACGATTTCGTCACCGAGGTCGACAAGGCCGCCGAGGCGGCGATCATCGGCATCGTTCGCCAGGCCTACCCGGACCACGCGATCCTTGCCGAGGAATCCGGCGAGAGCGCTGGCGACGCGAAGAGCGAATACACCTGGGTGATCGACCCGGTCGACGGGACGACCAACTTCATCCACGGCTTCCCGCAGTACTGCGTGTCGATCGCCGTGCGTTATCGCGGCCAGGGCGCGCATGCGGTGGTTTACGACCCGGCGAAGGACGAGCTCTTCACCGGCTCGAAAGGCCGCGGCGCCTACCTGAACGACCGGCGCATCCGCGTGACCAAATGCGCGCAATTGCGCGATGGCCTCATCGGGACAGGCTTCCCGTTCAAGGAACTCGGCCGGCTGGACCTCTACATGAGGCAGCTGCGCACCATGATGACCTCGAGCGCCGGCGTGCGGCGCGCGGGGGCGGCCGCGCTCGATCTCGCCTACGTCGCCTGCGGGCGCATGGACGGCTTCTGGGAGATGGGGCTGTCCAAGTGGGACATGGCCGCCGGCGCGCTCCTCATCAGGGAAGCCGGCGGGCTCGTCGGCGGGCTCACCGGCGAAGACGACTGGTACGACACCGGAGACATCGTCGCGGCGACGCCCAAGGTCTTCCCGCAGTTGCTCGACGCCATCAAATGAGCGCGATCGGGTAACGGGAACAGCAAGCGGGCAACACCCTGTAGTTCTATAGAATCCCCGCCATGGCAGACGAACTCGATTTTTCCGCCCCGGGCGCGCCGGGTGGGCCCAAACCCGCCGCCGCCGCAGAAGCGGCGCGCAGCGCGGTGCAAGGCACTGCGCAGAGCGCCGCCTACAGCCCCAAGCTCGCGCTCGAATTCTTCCGCGCCACCGGCACGGTCGAGGTCAAGCCCAGCGGCAAGCCGATCTTCGTCGAGAACGAGAAAGCCGGCGGCCTGTTCTCCAAAGGCGCGCGAATGTACCTGCTGCTCGACGGCGAAGTCGGGCTCATGATCAAGAACAAGTTCTTCGGCGTGGTCAAGGCCGGCGAGATTTTCGGCGAGCTGGCGGTGATCGCCGGGCTGCCGCGCTCGGCCACGGCGATGGCCAAGGCCGAATGCAAAGTGCTGTCGCTCGACGAGAAGCAATTCCAGGCCGCGCTGCAAAAAACGCCGGACTTCGCATTGATGCTCATGAGCAGCATGGGCGCAAGGTTGCGGCAAAGCATCGCCAAACTCGCGTCGGCCCCCGGCGCCGCGTCCGCGCCTCCGGTGGATCGCAGCAACGTGATCGACAAGAAAATGCTGGCCGAGCTCGCGCGGGAGCTCGGCGGCCAGCCGCCGGTGACCTACGGCCAGGGCAAGGTGATCGTGGCCGCGGGCGCGGTGGGCGCGTCGATGTACGTCGTCATGGACGGCTACGTGGCAATCTCGCTTGGCGAGCGCGTCGTCGAGCGTGTCGGCCCCGGCGGGATCTTCGGCGAGATGGCACTGGTGGATCGCTCCGCACGCGCCGCCACCGTGGTCGCGGAATCGAATTCGTCGCTGATCACCATCGGCCGCAACGAATTCCTCTCGCTCGTCAAGGCGAAGCCGGCCTTTGGCGCCCTGCTACTCAAGGCGCTTGCGCAACGCATGCAGCACCTCGCGCAGCAGGTCTCCGACGCCGGCGTCTAAAAAGGGGCCAGGCTCAAACCTGACAAGCCAAAGGCGGCGTCAGGTTTGAGCCTGGCCCCTTTTTAGGTGAGCCTGGCCCCTTTTTTTTACATTTCCTGGTAGACCAGCACCATCCACTGCACGCCAAACTTGTCGTTCACCATCCCGAACGACGGCGAGAAGAACGTCTTGGTGAGCGGCTGCACCACCTTGCCTCCGGCCGAGAGCGCATCGAACACTCGCTTCACGCCCGCTTCGTCGTTCATCGTGATGGAGAGCGCCACTCCCTTGAAGTCTGGCTTGCCCGAGTTCATGCCGTCCGAGGCCATGACCATCGATTCGCCGACCATGAATGCGGAATGCATGATCTTGTTCTCGGTTCCGGCGGGCATCCCCTGTGGGCAGCCTCCCGGGCCCTCGGAATAGCGCATCTTCATTTCGACTTTGGCGCCGATCGCCTTGGCGTAGAAATCGAGCGCTTCCTCGCAGCGGCCTTCGTAGAACAGGTACGGCTGGACATATTGCATTTGGACTTCTCCTTGAGTGTACGAGTGGCGTCTCAGCCTGAGACAACCACCTTGAATCCCCCCCAGATCATTCGCTTGCCGTCGAAAGGCATCTTCTTCGGGTCCATCATCGAGGCGAGCCGCTTGTCGGTCATGACTTTCTTCATGATGCTGTCGCGGCTCTTGCGCGACTTGTAGACGATCCACGAGAAGAACACGACCTCGTCCTTCTTCAGCTTCACGCTCTGCGGGAACGAGGTCCACTTGCCGGGCTTCACGTCGTCAGCCATGGCCTCCCTGTACTCGAGCGCGCCGTGGTCCATCCAGACTTTCTTGCCGAGCCGCGCCATCTTCTTGTAGGCCTCGACGTTTTTCTTCGGGACCGGAACGATGAAGCCATCTACGTAGGCCATTGCTTTCTCCTGGTTTCTGGTTGGTGGGTTATTTCGACAATTGGTTCAGGTAGTGCGCGAGTTTCTCCATGCTGCCGCTCCAGCCTTTCTCGTGCCCGTCGCGCGCCGCCATGTCGAAGAAGTGCTCGTGAAGCAGGGTGAGCTCGGTGCCCTTGCCGGTCGGCTTGAAGGTCAGCATGACCTGCGAGATGCGCTCCGGGGTGGAGATCCACGACCATGTGAAGACCAGCTTCCGGTACGTTACGACATCGCGATACATGCCGCTGACGTCATGCTTCTCGCCGTCCAGCGTATTGAAGACCACGTGGAACCGGCCGCCGACCCGAACGTCCGTCTGCGCGAGCGACACCGCGCCGGCGTCCGGGCCGAACCAGCGCTTCAGCGCTTCGGGATCGGTCCACGCGCGCCAGACGGCCTCGGGCGGCGCCGCGAACTCGCGGACGAGGGTGAGCTTGGGTTTATCGACGGAGGCTTTTGATGCTGTAGCGGCCATTGCTTGAACTCCTGCTGTTGATAGAGGTAGCGCGCTAGCGAGTCGAACAGCGCCCTGAAATACGCCCGGTCGGCGCGCAGGCCCATCATGGGCTTTTCCTGCGTTTCTTCGGCGAGGCCTTTTCCGCCTGCATCTCTTTCAGGTACGCGTCGAGCCGGTCGAAGCGCTGCTCCCAGAACACGCGATAGCGCTCGACCCATTCGGCGACCTCCTTGAGCCGGCCGGCCTCGAGCTTGCACGGGCGCCATTGCGCCTCGCGGCTGCGCCCAATGAGCCCGGCCTTTTCGAGCACCTTGAGATGCTTCGACACTGCAGGCAGGCTCATCGCGAAAGGCTTCGCGAGCTCGAGCACCGATGCCTCGCCCGAGGTCAGGCGCGCGAGGATCGCCCTCCGCGTGGGATCGGCGAGCGCTGCGAAAGTTGCGGAAAGCTGGTCCTGGTTCATGACGGCAATCTTAGTTAACTCATAGGTTAAATATGAAAACCCACCATGTCAACCCAACCCTTGCAAATCCGACTGACTGAAAAGCGGCGTGTTTATTAGTTTGGGGCAGTTAGTTCCTGCTTCGGCTATCGACCAGCCAACTCGTCGAGCCATCGAAATGGCTAAGTTGGATACCGAACATACTGCCGGCGCGAACCGTGTAAATCTTGCACTCAATGGCGAGCCCCTCTTCTTTCGACCGGGGGCCGCCCGGGAGGCGGTATGTTGATTCCATATTCAGGGGCCCCGCCCCGCGGCCCGCATCAGACGACCGAGGAGTACAACGCGGGCCTTGGGAACCTGCGGATCTACATTGAATCGCGGCTGGAAGAAAACGGCGCCAGGCTGGGGTCCGGCAGTGTCATGCATCCGCACTGGCCGCTGCGCGGACAACCGCCCGAACAACTCAAGATCTACGTGGTGCCGTACAACGCGCCGGGCGTCGAAGTGATTTTCGCCAGCGAAGAAATCTGCGACTGCCGCAAGGGCGTCCTGCGTGGGGACGTAAAGGCCAAGGTGCAGGTGATGGTCGACCGGTTCCTGCACTACCGCAAGCATGCCGCCTACGCTTCGCTCGGCATGACGCTGCCGAAGAAGCCCTAGGGCACCCTTCGAACACCACGCGCGGCCAGGCCGTCCATGGCGGGTATTACGCCTTCGGTGACTGGGCGAGCGCCACGACGCCGCGCAGTCCCAGCAGGTACGACACCGGCCCGAGACCCTGGATCGTGCCGCGGACCGCGGGCGAGATGATCGAATGCGCGCGCCAAGCCTCGCGGGCGGCGATATTCGACATGTGGATTTCCAGCGTCGGGAACGGCATCGCCTTGATCGCGTCGTGCAGCGGCACGCCGTGCTGCGTCAGCCCGGCGGGGTTGACGATCGCCCCTTGCGCGAGATCCATGTTGGCGTGGAGGAAATCCACCAGCGCGCCCTCGTGGTTCGACTGGATCGTCTCGAGGGATACGCCGAGTTCCTTGGCGAGTCCCGCGAGCATCGCGTCGATCTCGGCCAGCGTCGTATAGCCGTAGATGTGGGGCTCGCGCCGCCCGAACAGGTTCAGGTTGGGCCCGTGCAGGACAAGGATCCTCATTTCGCCACCTCCGGTCGGAAGACGAGAAAATACTGTCGGGGCAGGAATTCGTGCCGCGCGGCAACGACGTATCCCGCAGCCTTCATCTCGGCCTCGACCTGCGCCGGGGCCATGCGCAGGTGCTTCGGCGGGCCGATCGGCGAATCGGCGCGGAAATCGATGATCGCCACGCGCCCGCTGGGCGTAAGCAGCTCGCGCAATCCGCGGAAATAGCGCTCGCGGCCCTCGAGGTGGTGATAGGTGTCCACTAGAAGGACGACATCGGCCCTCGTCGGAAGGCCGGGCGTGTCGACTTGAGCATGAACCGGAATGAGGTTGCGCAGATTCTCCCGCGCGGCTCGCTCGGCCAGGTGGCGCACCATCGAAAGCTCGACATCCGCGGCGTAGACATGGCCTCTCGGGAGTTGCGCTGCCAGCCTTACGGAGAAATACCCGGTGCCCGCGCCGATGTCGGCAACGATCGCGTCCGGCGGGAGGGCCAGCGCCTTCAGGACCTCGTCCGGTTTTTGCCACGCATCCCGCGCCGGGTCGTCGAAGACCTGCGCCCAGCGCTCGGCGTCTTCGAAGCTGTGTTGGTGGGTCGAGGGCGTGTGGGAAGGCTCGGTGGTGCAGCCCGCCACGAGGAGGAGAAACGCGATCAGCAGGGGTTTGTACATTGGCCCATCATACAAAATCCGGCGCAGGCGAATCCCGCGCAGTTTTCATACAATGCCCTTCCACCTAGCGTTCAGCTACAAGCATGAACACCCTCCTCTGGCCCGCCACCCTTCACCATCTTCGCCGCGACAGCGCAGAGCCGGAACGCCTCGCGCGCTTTTACGGCGACTTGCTGGGGGATACGGTGGAGCGAGCCGGCCCCTCGCTCTGGCACATCCACGGGCCTGGCCGTCAGATGATGATTGGCGAGGGCGAGGCGGCTTCGGTACCTTACTTCGCCCTTTCAGTCGGCGATGCGGGCCGGCTGGCCGAATTTCGTAGCCAGCTGGATCGCGCGGGCGTGCACACATCGGGATTCGAAGCGCCGCTTCTTGGCCGCGACGCATTCAAGGTCATGGATCCGGATGGGCGCGCGGTCGTGTTCGACGCCCTCGCGCCGGATGCACCGCAGAAGCAAGGCCCTGTCGCACGGCTGCAGCACTTCGTCTGTGCCACCTCTAGGCTGGCCGCGATGCTTGCGTTCTACCGGGACAGCCTCGGGCTGGTGGAGTCCGATCGCGTGCTCGACGCTGCTACTCCTGGCGACGAGCTGAGCGCTGTATTCCTGCGCTCGGATGAGGAACATCACAGCTTCGCGATCTTCCGCGCGCCGCAATCTCGTGCGGACCATCATTCTTACGAAACGTCCGGCTGGATGGACATCCTCCACTGGGCCGACCGCATGGGAGAACTGCACATCCCGCTTTGGTGGGGGCCCGGCCGCCACGGTGTCGGCAACAACCTGTTCTTCATGATCGAGGACCCGGACGGCCACAAGGTGGAATTTTCCGCCGAGATCGAGTACATGCCGCGCGAAATGGCCTGGCGATCCTGGCCGCACGAGCAGCGCACGCTCAACTTGTGGGGCTCGGCCTGGATGCGGTCTTAGCAACCTATTACCTGCCGAGCGTCGGTTCAGCTATGGCGCCAATGCCGCCTTCAGGTCGGCGACAGTCGTCATCAGGGTCATGGGATCGAGCGGTGATTGATCGAGGCCGAGCCGCAGGTAAACGTCAGTTTCGAACCCATGGCGCAGGCACGCGCATGGTGCGACGCAGCCGTGCGTTCGATTTCGGCGTTGCATCAAGGCGCGCCACGAACTTTGCGAAAGCCTGCGGGCCGACCGACAGGATGGCGTGGTCGAGCAATGTCTCTTCGGCCGCGCGCCGCGCGGCTTCCAGAATGAAATCCGTGCGCGTCTTGCCGCTAGAAAGCGCGGCGCGGTCGATCAGATTTCGTTCGGCTGCGGGGATGCGAAGGTTCAGGGTTTCGCGACGCCGCGGGGAAGCTGGTTTCATGACGCTTTCCTTGAATTTGGTGACGGAGCGGTCCAAGTCACGGCGCCGCCAGCACCAAAATATGTCCGGTCTCGTTGGTATTGGCGCGCGGCCGGATCATGATCTCCACGTCTTGATTGAGCGCGGTGAGAAACTCCATCAGGCGCTCGACGGAGAATTGGTCAAGGCGGTAGTTTTTTAAGGCGGAGACTTTGGGCTGCGGCACGCCGAGCAAGATGCCAATTTCGCGTTGTTTCAACTTCCGCGCCTTGAGCAACTCATTGACGGCCAGCGCCAGGCGCGCCTTCGTCTGCCGCTCGGCGGCGTCGGCATAGCCCAAATCGGCGAAGACGTTGGTGGTCCCACGGGTGATCCTGGTCATTGCTTACCTCTGCTTTCGTAATCCGCTTGGGCGCGTTTGAGGCGCTCTGCAATCAACTTCACGTCTGTTTGCGGTGTCTTGATACCTTGCTTCGATTTCTTCTGGAAAGCATGCAGCACGTACACCACGTCGGCAAAACGCACCGAATAAATTGCTCGGTAGGTATCACCACGATGATCTTCGACAATCTCGACAACTCCCGGCCCCTCCCCTTTCCAAGGCTTGGCGTTCGGGTGCCTCGCGCCAAGCTGAGCCAGTCCCAATGCAAAGCCCATGTCGTCTTGCACCTCGCTCGGGAAACTCAGGTAATCCTTTTTCGACGATGCCACCCAGTGCAGTGGCTTTTCGCGGGATGGGCTAGGAAGAATGCGGGACACGCGAATTTATACCAAGACAGGTATGTTAAGTCAACGAAGGGCTGCGATTCGAGTAGATCGCCAATTCCGCGACCTGAGGTGGAACGAGGTAGCCGATTGCGCACTTGTTCGATCACGTCACTACCATGCACTGCCGCGCCCTTAAGCGATGCCCGATCATGAAGTCGGATCGAGCGCCTTAGCCTGCGGCCAGGATGTCTTAGCGCGCAGGGCACACGCGGATTTGCGCGGCAGGCGGATGATGCGAACCCTCTAAAATAGCGGCAGATGAAACCCGCCGTCATTGCACCCACCGAAAGCACCTCGATCCACACGCCCATGATGGCGCAGTACCTGCGCATCAAGGCCGAGCACCCCGACGTTCTGCTCTTCTACCGCATGGGCGACTTCTACGAGCTCTTCCACGACGACGCGGAAAAAGCCGCGCGCCTCATGGACATCACGCTCACTGCGCGCGGCGCTTCCGGCGGCAAGCCGATCCGCATGGCGGGCGTGCCGTATCACGCGGTCGAGCAGTACCTCGCCAAGCTGGTGAAGCTCGGCGAGTCGGTCGCGATCTGCGAACAGATCGGCGATCCGGCCACTTCCAAGGGCCCGGTCGATCGCAAGGTCACGCGCATCGTCACGCCGGGCACGCTCACCGATTCGGCGCTGCTCGACGAGAAGTCGGACAATATCCTGCTCGCCCTCTGCGCGGAGAAATCCACGGTGGGCCTGGCGTGGCTGTCGCTTGCGAGCGGAGAGCTGCGCGCCGCGGAAGTTGCACCGCAGATCCTCGCCAGCGAGCTGCGCCGCATCGGCCCTGCGGAAATCCTCGTCGCCGATTCGAGCGAGCTGGCCGGGGAGCTTGGTTCGTTCATGCTCACGCGCCTGCCTGAATGGAGCTTCGAGTTCGAATCCGGCAGGAAGCGCCTGCTCGAACAATTGGGCGCGGCGACGCTCGCCGGCTTCGGGGCCGAAGACCTGCGCCCGGCGATCGGCGCGTGCGGCGCGCTGCTCGATTACGCGAGGAAGACCCAAGGCCAGGCTTTGGCGCACGTGGTGGCTATCACCACCGAGCGCGCCGGCGAATACGTGCGCATGGATGCGGCAACGCGTCGCAACCTCGAGATCACCGAGACCTTGCGCGGCGAGCCGTCGCCGACGCTCTTCTCGCTGATGGACGAATGCGCGAGCGGCATGGGCAGCCGCCTGCTGCGGCATTGGCTGCACCATCCATTGCGAAACCGCGCGATCGTCGGCGCAAGGCAGGAAGCGGTCGCGGTGCTCGGCGATGCCGACAAGGCGCTTCATGCACTGCTGCGTAGATTTTCGGATGTCGAGCGCATTGCCTCGCGCGTCGCGCTCAAGAATGCGCGTCCGAGGGATCTCTCCGCCCTGCGGGACAGCCTTGCGCTGTTGCCCGACCTCTCGGTGCAGGTCCCGGACACTGCGCCGCTCTTTGTCGAGCTGAAGGCCGACCTCGCGCAGCCCCCGGAGTGCACCGCCCTGCTTGCCCGCGCGATTGCGCCGGAGCCCTCGGCGCGTGTGCTGGATGGCGGCGTCATCGCCGACGGCTACTCGCCGGAACTGGACGAGCTGCGCAGGCTCCAGACGAACGCGGGCGAATTCCTCGTGGAGCTCGAAGGCCGCGAGCGGGCGCGCACCGGGATCGCGAACCTCAAGGTCGAATACAACCGCGTCCACGGCTTCTATATCGAAGTCACCAATTCGCATGCCGGCAAGGTGCCGGACGATTACCGGCGCCGCCAGACGCTCAAGAACGCCGAGCGCTACATCACGCCGGAACTCAAGGCCTTCGAGGACAAGGCGCTGTCGGCCAAGGATCGCGCGCTCGCGCTGGAGAAGTCGCTTTACGAAGCACTGCTGGATTCGCTTGGCACGCATGTGGCGCAACTTCAAAGAATCGCGCGCGCGCTCGCGCAGGTCGACGTGCTTGCGTGCTTTTCGCAGCTCGCTTCCCAGCATGGCTGGTCGCGCCCGGAATTCGTCGAAGAAACTCTCATCGAGTTCCAAGGCGGGCGCCACCCGGTGGTCGAGGCGCAGGTCGAGCATTTCATCCCGAACGACACGAAGCTCGGCGCCGCGCGAAGGTTCCTGCTGATCACCGGCCCGAACATGGGCGGCAAGTCGACCTACATGCGGCAGGTCGCGCTGATCACGCTGCTCGCGCATATCGGCAGTTTCGTGCCGGCAAAGACCGCACGTCTCGGCCCGATCGACCAGATCTTCACGCGCATCGGCGCGGCCGACGACCTGGCGGGCGGGCGCTCCACCTTCATGGTCGAGATGACCGAGTCGGCCAACATCCTGCATAACGCCACCGCGCACAGCCTCGTGCTCATGGACGAGGTCGGCCGCGGCACTTCCACTTTCGACGGCCTTGCGCTTGCCTGGGCGATCGCGCGGCACCTGCTGGAGAGAAACCGCGCGCTGTCGCTGTTTGCAACGCACTACTTCGAGATGACGCGCATCGCTCTGGAATACAAGGAAGCGGCCAACGTGCATCTCGATGCGGTCGAGCACAAGGACAGCATCGTGTTCCTGCATGCGGTCGAGGAAGGCCCGGCATCGCAAAGCTATGGATTGCAGGTCGCAGCGCTCGCGGGAGTGCCGAAACCCGTGATCCGCACTGCGCGCAAGTACCTGCAGATGCTGGAGGACGCGAGTCTTGCCCGCGGCGGGCAAAGCGACTTGTTCGTGTCCGGACAAGCGCAGTCCGAGCCGGAGCCGCCGGCTGACGCGCTTCGTGAAGCCATGAACCAGCTCAACCCGGACGAGCTTTCGCCGCGCGAGGCGCTCGAGCTGCTCTATCGTCTGAAGAAATTGTGATCCGCGCCCTCGTCGCGGCTGCCTTGCTCGCAGCCGCCTGCGCCGCCGGGGCGCAAGGTGCCGAGCGCCCGGCCTTTGCGCTGCTGGGCGACGTGCCGTATTCGCAAACGAACGCCAACCTGCTCGACGCCATGATCGACGAGATCAACGCCTCGAAACCCGCGTTCGTGGTGCACCTGGGCGACATCACCAGCCGCGACTGCAGCGATGCGTGGTTCGAGGCGAGGCGAAAGCAGTTCGCGCGCTTCACGGCGCCTTTCGTGCTGGTCCCCGGCGACAACGAATGGACCGACTGCCATCTAGACGGCAAGGACCCGATGGAGCGCCTGGCGAAGATCCGGCAGCTTTTTCACGTGCAGACGGTCAAGCTCCCGGCCTTTGCGCGCCAATGGGACACCTACCCGGAGCATGTGCGCTGGACCCATTCGCGCGCCCTGTTCGTCGGGCTCAATGTCCCGGGCAGCAACAACAACCTCGGCCGCACGAAGGAGATGGACGCCGAGCATGCGACGCGCATGAAGGCGGTCTTTGCCTGGCTGGACGAAGCGGTGGCGCTGGCCAAGGCTTCGAACGAAATCGAGACCCTGGTCGTCCTGATGCAGGCCAACCCGGATTTCGAAGCGCGGCACAAGCCTTCAGCGCGACCGGATGGTTATGCCGGCCTGCGCGCAAGGCTGGAAGAAATCTCCGCCAGCCTGGGCAAGCCGCTCGTCGTCGCGCACGGCGACACCCACATCTACAAGTTCGACCGGCCTTCGAAAGCCGCGCCGGGCCTGGTGCGCATCGAGGTCGACGGCTGGCCGTGGATGGGCTGGGTCCGGGTGCGCACCACGCCCGATGCTGCGAAACCGGTCGTGGTCGAGCGGCTGCTGAACCAGTAAGGATTGGCGGCCGCCGGTCGAGTCGTCCCTGGTTGTTCGCCACCGAACAGACGTCGCGAAGCCATGCGCACATCATTTCGTTGTGGACCAAAAACCGGAGTCGCCTCGAATGCGCAAATTAATCACCCTCGCCATGATGGCAGCCATGGGTTCTGCCGGATGGATTTCCGCGGCCAACGCGGAGTTGACCGCGACTCGCAAAGTCATCGCGATCATTGGCGGCGACCTCTACGTTGGCACCGCCGTGGGCAACCTGAAAGGGGCGGGGATCCTGAACGTCCGATCGCAGATCGACTCGAGCGTGACTTGCAAGGGGGAATTCACTTCGAGCAAGGAGCTTGGAGGTGCAGGCGAACTTCGTTGCAGCGATGGTGCCACCTCGGCATTCAAGTTCACCCGCGTCGACGTGTTTCATGGTCATGGCTCCGGCAGCTTCAGCCGCGGCACGATGAGCTTCACGTACGGAATGACATTGGCCGAGTCTTTGCCCTACCTGGCACTGCCGGCGGGGAAAAAATTCTCCACTCAAAACGAAGTGCTCGCGCTGGTAGAGCAGTAACCCGAGCCCTGCGCCACCGCGTTTTGCCTGGGCTGAATGCCTAGTCCAGCAGGTTCCTGGCGACCATTGCGTGAATCCCCTTGAACCCGTCCACCAGCTGCGTCACGCGCAGGTCGCAGGCGAGGCTGCAGAACGTGTAGGCATCCTCGGGCGCCCAGCCTTTTAGCTCGACCAGCCACTTGATCATCTCGCGCAGCGCCTGCTTGGCCGCATCGTCGAGGTCCGGGTCGGTGCCCATGGCGATGTAGTGCGTCGGCGTGACCGCCCGGGGAAACGAGAGCGTCTTGCCCTTGTGCAGGATCAGCTCGAAGGTACCGCTCATGGCGGTCTCGAGCGCCATGAGGTTTACTTCGCCGTCGCCCTGCACCGCGTGGCCGTCGCCGGCGGAAAACAGCGCGCCGTCGGCCCACACCGGCAGGAAAAGCGTGGTTCCCGCGACCAGCTCCTTGCAGTCCATGTTGCCGCCGAATTCGCGCGGCTCGACCGAAGACACCGCGCCGTACTCAGGGCGCGGCGCGACGGCCATGATCCCGAAGAAAGGCCTGAGCGGGATCGTCGGGCCAAACGGCAGCTTGGCGGTCATCTTCTGCCGGTCGAGCGGAATCTGCAGGATGCGCAGCATCGGGAAATCTTCCGGCAGCGTGCCGCGCAGCGGCTTGATGCCGTTGTAGGACCAGTCGGTGCGCAACTCGACTTTCTTGATGCGCACCTCCAGCGTGTCGCCGCGCTTGGCGCCGCGCACCGCGACCGGCCCGGTAAGGATATGGGGCCCGAGATACGGCTTCAACTTGTCGAGGATCGCCCGATGCTCCGGCAAGAGGTCGGTGCGATGCCCGACTTCGCCGGGCCCGCCCGAAACGCAGTTGAGCGTGACGGTCTCGCCGGAGTCGATCGTGAGGTGGGGCTTGAGCTTCGCGTCGAAGTAGCCCCAGTGGACGTTTTCGGGCGAGGCGGTGAGCGTGTGGTTCGCAGTGGCGGCCATATTTTTCTCCTATGAGGATGCTACCATCGCGCGCCGCTTCACCAGGTTTCCGCATCTCAGGCTCACAGTGACCAAAATCTATCTCGACTACGACCAGGCCGGCCTCGACGAGCAGTACAACAACCGGCTGCGCTGGCCGGACTACAAGGTCCACTTCGCCAACTGGCGCCAGTGGAGCGAAGAGACCTGTAAAAAGCTCCCCTGTAATCTCGATCTCGCCTTCGGGCCGGATCCGATGGAGAAACTCGACATCCTGCCGGCGACGCCGACGCCCGACGGGGACGGGTCGCCCATTTGTGTCTTCATCCACGGCGGCTACTGGTATTCGCTCGACAAGGCCGACTACAGCTATGTGGCCGAGGGCCTGCGTCCGCACGGCGTCGCCACCGCGGTCAACAATTTCGGCCTGGCGCCGGACACGAGCATGGACGAGATCGTGCGTCAGAACCGCGCGGCGCTCGCGTGGCTCTGGCGCAATGCGCGCACTTACGGCGCGAACCCGGACCGCATTTACGTGACCGGGCACTCCGCCGGCGGGCATCTTGCGGTGATGCTCCTTGCGACCGACTGGCCGGCGTTCGGTGAAGACCTGCCCAAGGATCTAGTGAAGGGCGCCTGCGCGATCGGCGGCCTCTTCGACATGGAGGCGATCCGCCTTTCGTACCTGAACAAGACATTGAAGATGAGCAAGGAGGAGGCCGACCGCAACTCGCCCCTGCTGCAGCGCTACCCGGTGGCCGCGCCGCTTTCGCTGGTGGTCGCGGTGGACGAGACGCCGGAATATCATCGCCAGTCGGAGGAAATGGCCGCACTCTACAAAAAGCTGGGCTACCCGGTCGAGCTGATCGTCCCGCAGGGCGTGAACCACTTCGACGTGGTGAACCAGCTGCGGGATCCCGGGTGCGACCTCGTCAGGCTGCAGCTTGCCGAGATGAAGAAAGCGTTCAGGCAATAACCAAGGAGACGATATGAAAAAAATATTGATTGCAGCGGCACTGGCTTTCGCAGGCACGGCCCTGGCGCAGGACCCGTATCCCTCGAAGCCTGTGTCGGTCGTGGTGCCTTTTTCGCCCGGCGGCATCTCGGACGTGATCGGCCGGCCTTTCGTGCACGCGCTCGGAAAGGCGCTCAAGCAAAGCTTCATCGTGGAGAACAAGCCCGGCGCCGGCGGCGGCGTGGGCATGGCCTATGCGGCGCGCGCAAAACCGGACGGCTATACGCTCATGGTGGCGCTCTCCTCCATCTCCGCGATCCCCGCGTCGGACCGCCTCTTCGGCCGTCCGCCGTCGTACGAGATCAAGCAGTTCACGCCGATCGCGCTGATCAGCGCCGACCCGGCCTTCCTCGTCGTTCGCACCGACAGCCCGTGGAAATCAGTGAAGGAACTCGTCGACGCGGCCAAGGCCAGGCCCGGCGGCATCCCCTACGGCTCGACCGGCAACTACGGCACGATGCACGTCGGCATGGAGATGTTCGCTCACGCCGCCGGCATCAAGATGAACCACATCCCCTACGGCGGCGGCGGGCAGCAGGTCGCGGCGATCCTCGGCAGCCAGGTCGACGCCATCACGCAATTGCCGGCGACGCTCGCCGGGCACATCGCGGGCGGCAAGCTGCGGCCACTGGCGACGTTTGCGCCCTCACGCGTCGCCGCCTATCCGGACGTGCCGACGATGAAGGAGCTTGGCTATGGGGAGGTCGAGTACTACGTCTGGACCGGCTTCTTCGCGCCGGCCGGCACGCCGCCCGACATCATCGCCACGCTCCGCCGCGGCGCCCGCGAGACCATGCGCGACCCGGAGTTCGTCAACGCGATGGACAAGCTCAAGGCCCCGATCGTCTACAAGGACGCCGACGAGTTCGCCACCTATGTCGACGCCGACGCCAAGCGCCTCACCGCGGTCATCCAGAAAATCGGCAAGGTCGAATAAATGGGGTCAGAGTCGATTTAACGCAGACCATAAGTAGGGTCGGAGTCGATTAATCCCCTTGGGTGTCAACACCCGAGATCGCCATGACGTTGAGGAACGATGTCTCGACGCCTGCGCATTGATTTGGCCGGATTTCCGCTGCATGTCATTCAGCGCGGCAACAATCGATCCGCGTGCTTTGCATCCGATACCGATCGCGGCCTTTATCTGCGCTGGCTGGGAAAGTATGCCGCGCAGTACGGGGTCGCTGTGCACGCGTGGGTGCTGATGAGCAATCATGTGCACCTGCTGCTGACCCCGCCTTCGCCGTGTGCCGCATCGCGACTAATGCAGAGCCTGGGGCGGCAATATGTCGGCTATTTCAATCACCTCCACGAACGCACCGGCACACTCTGGGAGGGGAGATTCCGCGCGTGCGCGGTGCATGCGGAGGCCTACCTGCTTACCTGCATGCGCTATATCGAACTCAATCCCGTTCGCGCCGGTATCGCTGACTGGCCGGAAGACCATCGATGGTCGAGCTTTCGCAGCAACGCGCTCGGCGAACCCGATCAACTCCTGACTCCGCACCCGCTCTACACGTCGTTGGGGAATTCGTCTTCAGCGAGGCAATTCGCGTATCGCGAACTCTTCCACGCCGAACAGGATGATGACGCGTTAGACGCCATCCGCAACGCGACCTGTTCCGGGCATCTCCTGGCGCCAGAAAGTCTTCGAAAGCGACTGGAAAACGCCGAAGGGCGTTGCTTGGGTCCTGCCCTTCGTGGGCGTCCGAAGCGGCTAGAAAGGGCGTAGCAAATACTGCCAACTTTTCGCCCTGCGGCGCGCTGATGCTGGGAAGCAGGCCGAAATGCTGCCATGAGGCAGCTAAGGCGCAGTAGTTAAATCGACTCTGACCCCATTTATTTGGGCCGGCGAAGCACTTGGCGCTGCGCCAGCGCCTCGACTTCGGCTTTCGTGTAGCCCGCCTCCAGCAGGATTTCCTCGGTGTGCTGGCCGAGCAGCGGGGCGGGGAGGCGCGCGGCGGCTGGAGTTGCCGAAAACCGCGTCGGCGGGTTGACGTAACGCATCGGGCCCTCGGTCGGATGCACCATGGTGCCGAAGAGCCCGCCCTCTTTCGCCTGCGGATGGTCCGGAAGCTGGTCGAGCGTGTAGATCGGCGTCGCGGGAATATCCAGCTCGCCGCAGGTCCTTACCCACTCGGCCGTCGTGCGCTTCGCGGTCACCTCGGCCATGTCCGCATACATGGCGACGATCTGCGCGTTTCGCACCTGGCGGTCCTCGCTGCCGTACTTTTCCGCGAGATCGTTGCGCCCGGCGGCCCTGAAGAACGCCGCCCAGTGCGCGCCGGTGTACGGCAGCATCGCGATGTGCCCGTCGAGCGTAGGCGCCGGCTTGCGGCCGCCGGCCAGCAGGCGTGCGTATCCCGCCCCGCTCGGCGGCGGATCGAACGTCAGGCCGCCAAGGTGCTCGGCGAGCATGAAAGCCACCATGGTCTCGAACATCGGCACTTCGACGTACTGCCCCTGCTTCGAGCGCTCGCGATGGAAAAGCGCAGCCAGCACCGCGTTGACCACGGCCATGCCGGTGGTCTTGTCCGCAATGAGGCTGCGCACGTATTCCGGCACGTCGCGCCCGGCGCTGTTGAGGCTCGCGAGGCCGCACGCCGCCTGGATCACGTCGTCGAACGCAGGCTTGTCGCGGTCGGGCCCGTGCTGGCCGAAGCCGGTCGCTGCGCAATAAACGATGTCCGGCTTGATCTCCGAGACGGCCGCGTAGCCGAAGCCGAGCTTCTCGATCGCCGAGACGCGCATGTTGTGCACCAGCACATCGGCCGAAGGGATGAGCCGCCGCAGCACGGCCTTGCCCTCGTCCGTTTTCAGGTCGACGGCGATCGAGCGCTTGTTGCGGTTGATCGCGAGGAACACCGAGCTCATGCCGGCATGCAGGCTCACGCCGTTGGCACGCATGAGGTCGCCCTCCGGCGTCTCGACCTTGATCACGTCGGCGCCGTAGTCGCCGAGGATCTGCGTTGCCAGCGGCCCGAGCACGACCGAGGAGAGGTCGAGCACGCGGATGCCCGCAAGCGGGCCCGCGGCCATGCCTACCCCCCGGTCAGCGTCGGCCAGAGCGCATCCGCGCCCTTCGCCGCCACCATCCGGCCGAGGCGCACCTGCCAGTGCGACTCATTGCCGAACTCGTCGCGCCAGGACCACAGGCGCCGCGTCACATAGTGCAGGTTGTGCTCGCGCGTGTAGCCCATCGCGCCATGCACCTGGTGGCCGATCTCGGCGCCCTTGCCGGCCGCCTCGCCAACCCGCGCCTTGGCCACGGCCACCATGAATTCGTCCGGCGCGGCAGCCGAGGCTTCCACCGCGGCATCCGCGGCCGCGCTCGATGCCGCCGCGTGCCCGGCGAGCACGGCGAGCAGGTGCTGGATCGCCTGGAACTTGCCGATCGGCCGGCCGAACTGCACGCGCTCGTTGGCATAGGCGATCCCGTATTCGAGCGTGTGCTCGAGCGCGCCGGCCATCTGCACGCTGCGGCAGAGCGCGCCTTCGAGCAGCATTCGCTCGGCGGCATTCGCGAGCGGCGCCGAGGCGATGACTTGCGCCGACTTGAATTGCATCGTGGCGCGCGGCTCGCCTGCGAGGTTCTTCTCGGTCGCTTGCAAGGCGCCTTCGGCAGCGACCAGCGCAAGCATCGCCTTGCCACTCTCGGTCGCTGCGACGACGATCTGCCTGCAGTCGCCGCCCCAGGGCACGCGCTGCGCGGTGCCGCTGAGTTTCCCGGCGGCGATCTCCAGCTTCTCGCCCGGCCGGCCGCCAGCCACTGTGAGCGCCCCTTGTGGAACCTTGAGCCCGGCGGCAACCAGCAATCTCCCGGCGATCATCGTCTCTGCAAGCGGCACCGGCGCGCCGTGATACGCCGAGCGCCGCAGCGCGTGCATCGCGTCGCCAAATGGCAGGTCCGCCCCGCCCGCCGATTCCGGCAAGGCGGCACGAGCCAATCCGACCTCCTCGAGCGCCGACCAAAGGCCGGCCGGCCACTTGCCGTCCTCCGCAGCCTCTCTCACCGGCTTGTCGCAGTGTTCTTCGAATACGCGATCGACGGTCTTTGCAAGATCGTCGCGCATGCTGTTGCCGTCAGATGCGTCCACCGCGGCGCTCATCGCAGCCCCAGCCCGCGGGCGATGATGCCGCGCAGGATCTCGCGCGTGCCGCCGCGAATCGTGAAACCCGGCGCGCGCAGCATCGTCATGCCCAGCAGCTCCGGGTAGCTGTCGCCGCGCGCAAGCGTCGGCTCGGTCGGAATCAGGTGGCGGAAGGTCTCGGGGATCTCACGCTCGAACGTGGTGCCCACGTCCTTGACCAGCGCGGCCTCGACGTTTGGCTGCGCGCCCTTCTGCAGCTGGCCGGCCACCGAAGTCGACATGCGCCGCAGCGTCGCGAGATGCGCTACGAAGCGGCCGATCTCGTTGGCGGCCCTGTCGTCCGGCGCCGGGCCGAGCTTGCGGATCGACTCGGCCAGCAGCTGGTAAGTGCTGAGGAAGCGGTCCGGGCCCGAGCGCTCGAAGGCGAGCTCGCCGGTCACCATCTTCCAGCCCATGCCGACGCCGCCCATGACTTGATCGTCGGCGACGAAATAGTCGTCGAACACGACCTCGTTGAAATCGTGGCCGCCGTACAGGTTGTAGATCGGCCGCACGGTGACGCCCGGATGCGAGAGATCGACGATGAATTGCGTGAGACCGGCGTGGCGGTCCTCTTCCTTGGGCGAGGTCCGCACCAGCGCGATAAGGAAATTCGCGCGATGCGCGTTACTGGTCCACACCTTGGTGCCGGAGATTTTCCAACCGCCGTCGGTCTTGGTGGCCTTGCTGCGAACCGCGGCGAGGTCGGAGCCAGAATCCGGCTCGCTCATGCCGATCGCAAAGAAGCATTGTCCAGCCGCGATGCGCGGCAGGATCTCGGCCTTGGCCTTGTCGCTGCCGTTTTTCAGGATCTGGTTGCCGCTTTGCCTGTCCGCGATCCAGTGCGCGCCAACGGGCGCACCGCCAGCGAGCATCTCCTCGGTGACGACGTACCTTTCGAGCGAGGTGCGTTCGTGGCCGCCGTATTGCTTCGGCCAGATCATGCCGATGAAGCCCTTCTCGCCGCATTTGCGGCTGAAAGCGGCGTCATACGTCGACCAGGAATTGCGGCTCGGTGTGAACGCGCCGCCGGCGATCTCCTCCGCAATGAAAGCGCGAACCCGCTTGCGCATCTCCGTGGCGGCCGGCGGCAGCCGGATCGGCTCGAACCTGAATTGGTGCATGAATTCCTCCTCGTCCCTCTCGAGCGTCGAATATAGCCGAGATGCAGCCAAGGCAAGTAACATCGCCTGTCCATACACAAGGCGGGAGACAGGCATGGCCGAAGCGGTGCTTTACCAGCAGGATGGCGGCGTGGTCACGCTGACCCTCAACGAGCCGGAGACCCGCAATGCGATCTCGCCGGCGATCGTGGAAGCGCTTGTCGACTACACGCACCGCATCAATGCCGACCTCACGGTCGGCTGCGTGATCCTCACCGGCGCCGGCGAAGGCTTTTCGTCGGGCGGCAACGTGAAGAAGATGAAGGACCGCGCCGAGCTCTTCCAGGGCAGCCCGGCGGAGATCCGTCGCGGCTACCACTCGGGCATCCAGCGCATCCCGATGGCGCTCTACTCGCTGGAAGCGCCGTCGATCGCCGCGGTCAACGGCGCGGCGGTGGGCGCAGGCTGCGACCTCTCGACGATGTGCGACATCCGCATTGCCGGAAGGAGCGCGAAATTCGCCGAGAGCTTCCTGCGCGTCGGCCTGGTGTCCGGCGACGGCGGCGCATGGTTCCTGCCGAAAGCCGTGGGGATGTCGAAAGCCTACGAGATGACCTTTACCGGAGACTTCCTCGACGCAGAAGAGGCCGCGCGCATCGGGCTGGTGTCGAAAGTGGTCGATGACGACAAGCTCATGGACGAGGCACGCAAGCTCGCCGACAAGATCGCCGCGCAGCCGGTGCATTCGCTGCGGCTGACGAAGCGCCTGCTGCGCGACTCTCAGCAAGTGAGCCTGCCGATCGCGCTGGAACTGGCCTCCAACATGCAGGCGCTGGTGCAGCACACCAAGGATCAGCACGAGGCGGTGCTTGCGTTCAACGAGAAGCGAAAACCAAAGTTCGAACGACGCTGACGGGGGATGTAGGAATATTCCTACAAACCTCTTCCGGCCGTCCTACAGCCGTGTAAGTTTTCGTGTGGGAAATTTGCTCCAACACCACGGAGCGAACGCAATGAACACCCAAGCCTATGAATCCATAGCCCAGTTCTGCGTCGAGCAACACGGAAGGTTCGATCCCCAGGCTTGGCGGCGCCGCGGCGCAGCCGACCGCAAGCTGGTGGCGGTGGCTGCAAAATACCTCTCGATGACGAGCTGGTTCGGGTACCAGGATGAACTGGAAGAGATCGCGGTCGGCATCGATGCGAACCTGAACAACATCGCCGAATTCAACCGCGAGTTGGGCTCGATCGGCATGGACCTGGCGCTCTTCTCGGCATCGGTACGCTGCGGAATCGCCACTCGAGACCGGCCACACCGCCACTTCAGCGAGAGGGTCGCGCTGGCCGCCTGAATACTTAGTTAAGCGCGCCAGCTCACCGACAGAATCGGTGGGCTGCCTCATCGTTGGCCTGCTTCAATCCGAAGCAGGCCAACGAGGTACGCGCAATTGATGTTTACACCTTTCCTGATATGGAGCCGGCTCGCAATCAAGACCGGCGAGATGATGCTGGGCTCCGCGCAGGTCATCGCGCACCGCACTACCCGAACGACCGACCCACGCGAATTTGCGCTGATGGGACGCGAGAAAGGCGAGGCCGCCTCTGAATCGGCGCTCGGGATGGGCTATCCGTTGCTGGCGCTCAACCAGCAGATCGCCGCCCTCGCCTACAAGCAGATGCTCTCCACCTGGTCTTCGATGATGTCCATCGGCTCGAGCCGCACCCCGGCGCAATCGATCGAGCGCCAGGCGAAACTCGTCAGCGACACGATCGGCAATTCGGTCGTCGCCGCCACGAAGCTTTCGGGCGCGGGCGCGAAAGTGGCACGCAGCGCGTTACGCCCGGTTCACAAGCGCGTCGCAGGCAACGTGATCCGACTGGGGAAGAAAAAGAAGTAGCACGCAAGACCCTTCGCCGAGCTGAAACAGGAGATTGAAATGACGAGCACCCTCGATCCGGACAACTTTTCCAAATCCGCGAGCATCCCGAAAGGCCACGACGTGAAATCGCTCGGGCCAAGCGACAGCTCGGACAGCGGCTCGGACTTGGCTGGTCGAGGCACGGCAGAGGACGAGGAAGCCCTCGAAGGCACGAGCGATCGTTACGGAACAGGCGAAGGCCTGAGCGCGGGGAAGGAATCGAAGATCGCAAAGAACGCCGACATCGAGTTCGACCGCGTGGTCGATGCCGCGGACGCCGGACTGGGCGGCGGGTTGGACCAGGCGGAGGAAGCCCAGCTCGGCATTCGCGACGAGGAGATTGACGAGAGCGTCGAAAACCAACGGAAAACGCCGCGCCGGAAATAGCCGGGGCGGCGTCGTTCGACTTTGGGCGGCCGTGCAGCCAGAATCGGGGCATGCAAACCGGCCTTTACACCTATCCCGGCACTTCCCGGATCAGTTACGGCAAGCCTTTTGAAGAGGCGCTGGCTGCAGAGCTCGACCTCTGCGGCGCGCGCCGCGTTTACTTGCTCGCGAGCGGCACTCTGGACCGCGAGACCGACCTCGCGCAGCGCGCCGCTAGGGTTCTGGGCGAGCGATTCGCGGGGAAATTCGCCCGGATCGGCGCCCATACTCCCCGCGTAGATGTGGTCGCGGCAGCCAATGCTGCGCGCGCAGCGGACGCCGACATGCTGCTGACGCTGGGTGGCGGCTCGATCACCGACGCGGCCAAGATGGTCGCCATCTGCCTCGGGAACGGCATCAGCGACGTGGCGCATCTCGACGCTTTAAGCGTGAAGATCGGTGCCGACGGCAAGCAAGTGCGGCCGAGCTACAAGCCGCCGTCGGTCGATTCGGTCATCATCCCGACCACCCTGTCGGCCGGCGAATTCTCGGCGACTGCGGGGTGTACCGACACCGTCCGGCACGTCAAGGAAGTCTTCGTGCAGCCAAAGGCGGTTCCGCGCACCGTGATCCTCGATCCCGGGGTCACTGTGCATACGCCCGAGTGGTTGTGGCTATCGACAGGAATTCGCGCGGTCGATCACGCGGTCGAAGACCTGTGCTCGATCAACGCGAAGCCGTTCTCGGACGGGACTTCGTTCCACGCGCTGCGCCTGCTCGGGCGCGGCCTGCGCGCGGCCAAGGCCGACGCCTCGAACCTCGAAGCACGCCTCGATTGCCAGCTCGGCGCGTGGATGTCGATCATCGGCAGCAGCGCAGGAGTCGAAAAGGGCGCGAGCCACGGCATCGGGCACGTGCTCGGCGGGACCGCCGGGGTGCCGCACGGCTACACCTCCTGCGTGATGCTCCCGCACGTGATGCGCTTCAACCTGCCGGTCAATGCCGAGCGACAGACGCTGGTGAGCGAGGCGTTGGGGCGCCCGGGCGTGCCGGCGGCCGACGTGCTCGCGGACCTGATCGCGGAACTCGGCCTGCCGCGCACTTTGCGCGAGGTCAAGGTCCGGCCGGACCTGCTCGACCGGATCGCCGAGGAGTCGATGCACGACCGCTGGATCCACAGCAACCCGCGCAAGATCGACGGGCCCGCGGTGGTGCGACAGTTGCTCGATGCAGCGTGGTAGGTCGGAAATGTACCGGTAGCGATACACCAACTGGCAGGAGAACCAGGGCTGGCGCGGTTCTCCGAAATAGAATTCGTTGGATTCCTGGTTTCTAAAATCAGTCGTTCGCTCTGATGTTGCGCGCCTTGGCGATCTTCGAATAAGTGTCCTTCTCGCGCGACAGGAACTGCACGAATTGCGGCGTGGGCAGTCCCAGCGGGTCGACACCGGCGCCGAGCAGCTTTTCCTTCAGCGCCGGCTCCTGCACCGCCTTTCCTATCTCCACGGCGAGCCGTTCGATTACTTCGGGCGGAGTCTTCGCGGCCATGAAGATTCCCGTCCAATTGGTGAAGTTATAACCTGCAAATCTCGGCAGCTCGGCCATCGCCGGGATGTCCGGAATCGCAGAAGACCGCTTGGCGCTCGTCACCGCAAGGATCCGCAGCTTGCCCGACTTGTGCGGGCCGACCACCGGCGGCAGGCCGGCGATGCCCATCGGCACCTGGCCGCCGAGCAAATCGGCCACTGCGGGCCCCGCGCCGCGATACGGGATGTGCACGATGAAGATGCCACCTAGCGCCTTTAACGATTCGCCCGCGAAATGCATCGTGCTGCCCGAACCCGGTGTGCCGTAGGAGAGCCTGCCCGGGTTGCCCTTTGCGTACGCCAGCAGTTCCTGGATCGTCTTTGCGGGAACCGAAGGATGCACCGCGATCGCGAGCGGCGTTTCGCCGATCACGGTCACCGGCGCGAGGTCCTTCTCCCAGTCGTAGTTCATCTTCAGCCCGGCGAATCCGCCAACCACGGTTTCGGCGGGCGAAGCCACCATGAACGTGTAGCCGTCGGGCGCACTCTTTGCGGTGTACTCGGCGCCGATCGTCCCCGAAGCGCCGGTGCGGTTTTCGACGACGAAAGACTGCTTGAGCACTTCCGACAGGCGTTGAGCGACCACGCGTGAGGCGAAGTCGTGGCCACCGCCGGGGGGATACGGAACGATTACGCGCACCGGCTTCGAGGGCCAGTCCTGCGCGCAGACCAAAGCTGAAACCAGACAAAGTGCCGCGGCAAGAACGCGCGCCATGTGAGTCTTCATGCGCCCTCCCTACTTGAAATCCGCCACTGTCCCCGGCGCGGGAGTAAAGCCAAAGTCGCCCCGCTTGATGACCGCCTCGCGCCCGCCGTTGGCCGCGAGAATTTCGGCCTGGCGCGCGTGGGCGCGGCGATCCACCTCTTCGGGATCGCAGATCTCGTAGAGCTTTTTCCTGCATTCCTCGAGCACCGACGCGTATTTCGGGTCGCGGGCGAGGTCCCGCGTTTCGTCCGGGTCGGCGTCGAGGTCGAAGAGCTGCGGCCCGTATTTCGCGTAGTGCACGTACTTCCATTGGCCGACACGCACTGCGAATGCGCCGGTGCTCGAGCCCATGCCGTGGTATTCGGAGAGCACGGTGCGATCCGGCTTCGCGCCGTTGGCGATATCGACGAGCGAGACGCCGGGAAACCCTGCCGGCATCTTCTCGCCCGAGATTTCAAGGATGGTCGGGAACGCGTCCACGTGGCTGATCGGCGTACCCACCGTCATGCCTGCCGGGATGCCGGGCCCGGCCAGCAGGAACGGCACGCCGGCGATCTCTTCGTACATCGTGGACTTGCCCCACAAGCCGCGTGAGCCAAGGTTGTCGCCATGGTCGCTGGTGTACATGACGACGGTGTCATCGGCCAGGCCCGCGTCTGTCAGCGCGGCGAGCAGCTTGCCCACGTGCTCGTCGAGGTAGGACACCAGGCCGAAATAGCCCGCGAGCGCTTTCTTCACGTCCTCAGGCGACTCGAAATAATCGTCGTAGTTGAAGTTGCGGCTGTAGTCGACGATGTACGGGTGGGTCGGCCTTTCTTCGCGCGCGTACATCTTCGGCATCGGCAGTTCGCGACCCCAGTAGCGGTAGAAATGCTCGGGCGGCGCGGTAAGCGGGAAATGCGGCGCGACGAATGAGACGAACAATACCCAGGGCTTGTCGCCCGCCTTGGTCGCTTCCTCGTGCAGCCAGACCTGCGCACGCGAGCAGATGTCCTTGTCGTAAAAGGTGTAGGTGGACTCGCCGGGGCCCGCCATGGCGATCATCTTCTTGGAGTTGCCGCGCGGCGGCATGTCGTCGCGGATCAGGCCGAGCAGGTCGCCCTTGCCCTGGTAGATGTGCATCGGGATCTGCTCTTCGCTGAAGCCGTGGTCTTCACCCGCGAGGCGGAAGTGCAGCTTGCCGACCGAGACGACCCGGTGGCCGCTTTCCCTCAGCAGATGGTGCCACGACGGAATCGCGCCGTCGTACGCGTCGGCGTTGTCCCAGTAGCCGATCTGGTGGATGTACTTGCCGCAGGCGAACCCGGCGCGCGCCGGGATGCAGACCGGGCTGGTCGTATAGGCCGAGGTGAAGCGCGTGCCGCGCCCGGCGAGCGCATCGAGGTTCGGCGTGTGGATCACCGGGTGGCCGGCGCAACCGAGCACCTTCGGGTTGTGCTCGTCGGACATGATCACCAGCATGTTGCGCGGTTTCACTTTCACTATCGACCTACTCCTCGCTCTAAGACTGCTGATAGTATCCCGGCAACCTATGAAAAAGCCGACAGCAAAACCCCCGTTTCACTTCGTTCCGATCACCCCGGAACGAAGCCTGCGCAAGCCGCGCGCAAACGGCCGCACGATGATCGTCGACGACGGCATGCCGCTTGCCTACACACGCGACCTCGTCGCGCTCGGCGGCGCCTATATCGACCTCGCATAGATCAAGACCGGCACCGCGCGCCTGTATCCGCGCGCACGGCTCGTTGAAAAGCTTCGCCTGTACAAGCGAAACCGCATCCAGCCTTTCCTGGGCGGGCAGTTCCATGAATACGTGTTCGCCACCCAGGGCGCCAAGGCCCTGCCCAGGTACTACGCCGAGTCGCTTGCGCTCGGCTTCGAGACGATCGAGATCTCCGACAACGTGGTGCCGCTCACGGACGCGCAGCGGCGCCAGCAGATCCGCAACGCGGTCGCGGCGGGCTTGGTCGTCTATGGCGAGGTCGGCTCGAAGGAAACGCCTTCCAACCCCGCCCTGCTGATCGGCCAGGCAAAAGTCTGCTTCGATGCGGGTGCCTCGCTGGTGCTGGTGGAAGCGGCCGAGCTGCTCGACAAGGGCAAGCTGCGCCCGAAGACCATCGACTTGCTGGTCAAGGGACTCGACATGTCGCGCGTGATGATCGAGTTGCCCGGCCCGTGGATCAAGGATGTGCGCAGTTGCGACATCGAAGACATGAAAAAGGCGCTGGTGAACGCGCTCGGACCCGATGTGAACCTTGCCAACGTGCCGCCCGCCTCGATCATCGACACCGAGGCGACGCGCACGGGCCTGGGCACCGCGGGGCCGCCGAAGTGAACAAGACAGCGTCCGCTGCCTTCAGCTGGCTGCGCCTGCCCAAGGCGCCGCGCTTCGCGGAAGACGTTCGCCGCCTGCACGACGAGAGCCGCAAGCGTCTCGGATACGTGCGCACTTTCCTCCTGCTGCCATTCGCGCCCGGCCGCCTTGCGCTTTACCAGGGCTACCTCGACCGCCTGATGCGCAGCGACGATGCACGCTTGCCGGGCATCGAGCGGGAATTGCTCGCGCTGGTGGTCAGCGTGGAGAACCGCTGCGAACCCTGTGTCCTCTCCCATGCTGCTGCGCTGCGCACCCACGGCATGGACCCGCTGCTGGTCGACTCGATCACCATCGGCTGGCGCCGCGCAGAACTCACGCCTCGCCAGCGCGCGCTTGCCGAATTTGCCGAAAAGCTCACCACACGGGCTGCGGACGCCGAGGAAAGCTGGATTGTCGCGCTGCGAAAAGCCGGGCTGGACGAAGAACAGATTTTCGAAGCCGCCCAGATCGTCGCGATCTACAACTCGAACAATCGCCTTAACAATGCGGTCGGCCTGCATCCGAACCGCGAAGCGCGCCTGAAATACCGGGGCGGCTAGAGCCTAGGGGTTGGCAGCTGCGCCGAAGCGAAAGCTCGACGCGGTCACGCCGCCGAAGAGGTTTTCCTCGTGATAGACCACCGTCGCCTTTTCACCTTCCGCAGCGCCTACGGCGACCATTAGCGGAACGAGGTGGTCTTCCTGGGGATGGGCCTGGCGAGCGGCCGGCGCCGCATCCCACCCGAGCAGGCGCTGCTCGCGTTCCTGCGGGCTCGAATCGACCAGCGTCTTCTGCAGCCAGTCGTCGAAAGTCTTCGACGCGACCTTGGCCCCCGGTCCGAACTGGCGCAGGTTGTGATAGCTCAGGCCGCTACCGACGATCAGTACGCCCTCCTCGCGCAACGGCGCCAGTGCGCGGCCAAGCGCCAGATGCTCTGCGGGGTCGTAGCCGGCCTTGAGCGAAACCTGAACCAGCGGGACATCCGCTTCGGGGTACATCACGACCATTGGCGTGAAGGTGCCGTGGTCGAAGCCCTGCTGCGGATCGAGTCTGGCCGGCAGCCCCGCCTGCTCGATGAGGTCGCGCACGCGCTTGGCGAGCTCGGGTGAGCCGGGCGCCGAATACTTGACGTGGTAGGTGTGCTCCGGAAAGCCGTGGTAGTCGTACACCATCGGCGGATGGGGGCTCGACATGACGTTGAATTCGCCGGCTTCCCAGTGGCCTGAAATCATCAGCACGGCTTTCGGCACGCTGCCGATCTGGCGCGGGATGTCGACCAGCGAGTCCTCGAGGATGTGGAGGGCGCGGCGGCGGTCTTCCATGTAGGGCCAGGGGCCCCCGCCGTGCGAGATGAAGTAGGTCGGCAGCTTGTTCATTGTTTATCCCCTTGATGAGGACAAGATGGGGGCGCCCGAGCGCGGATTCAAGGCGCCGGATTCTGAGACCCGGCGCGCTTCTCCTGCCCCCGGCCCAGCCCGAGCGCGAGCACAAACCAAAGGCCGGCAACCGGCACGGTAGCGAGCGAAATCGTGGATAGCTCGAAGTGTGCCGTCCGCAAGGCTGAAAACAGCCACCCGCTGGCGGCATCCGCGCCGCGGAACACCACGATGTCGATGACGTTCTTGGCTTTGTACTTCTCCTCGCGCCCAACGACGGTGAAGAGGATTTCCCGGGCGGGATTGGATAGCGCGAAATTGGTCGCGCGCTGGATCGCCTGGAATGCGATCACCGCGGCGAGCATCGGCGTGAAGGCGAGCACCGCGAATCCCAGCACGAAGACGAGCGGCAGCGCAGCTGCCGCCCCTCCGACGCCAAGGTACTTGATCAGGCGACCGGTGGCGAAAAACTGCACGACGATGGTGAGCACGCCGATCGCGAGGTCGATCGTCGCGAAGATGCGCGTGCGCACCGCGGGATCGTCGGACGCGGCGGCCACGATATTGGCCTGCTGGAAATAGAGGAACGTGCCGGCAAGCGACAGCAGAGTCACCCAAAGCGCAATGCCGGCAAGGTAAGGCGAGCGCAGCACCATGCCGATGCCGGCGAGCCATCCGCCGCCCAGCGCGCTTGCGTCCGCCCGTTTCGATTTTTCTGCGCCCCGCGGCGCTACCGCCTCGAGCCTGCGCGCGCACAGCACCGCCAGCTCCAGCAGCACCGCGGCGAGGACCAGCAGGTTCACCGGCCCGATCGGCACCGCAAGCAACACCGCCAGCCCGGGCCCGAGCAGCGCGCCGGCGGAACCGCCCGCCGCAATGAAGCCGAACAGGCGCTTGCCTGCATTGCTCCCTCGTTCGCTGCCCCAGAGGTCGGCCATGAAGGACCAGAACACCGACACCGCAAAAAGATTGAAGACGCTGATCCAGACGAAGAACACGCGGGCCACGGTGACCTTCTCGTAGCCCAGCGTGAGCAGCACCCAGAAGAGCGCGATGTTGAGGACGAAGAAGTGATAGACCATCGGCACGAAGCGCTTGCGCGGCAGCCTGGCGACCAAGGCGCCGAACACCGGCACTGCGGCGAGCATCACGACGAAGGTCGCGGTGAACAGCCACTGAAGGTTGCGCACGCCGCCGGCGATGCCCATTTCATCGCGCAGCGGACGCAGCACGTAGTAGCCGGCCAGCAGGCAGAAGAAATACGCGAACGACCAGGCGAGCGCGGCCGCCTCGTGCGGCCGCACGTCCACCACTTTCGATAACCAGGAATTAAATGGGGTCAGAGTCGAATTTCCCGCGGCAGGCATTCACGCCGCGTCCATCGCATCGTTCGGTTCGTTTCCATCGCGTTCCTGCCTCGGGAAAGTCGGGGGCGCGTTACAGTAACAAATATCGGCCGAAGCAACACGCTACTGACATTTTTAACGCCAATCACTAGTACTGGCGCAGCTCTCCGGGGAACTTCCTGACATTTCTGGGCGCGGTGGCTACTTCTTTCCGAAGCTGAAATCATCGAATACGGTCACGCTGTCGGCCTTGGTCCAGACGCCGACGGCACCCGATTCGGTGATGTGGCTGTCCTGCGCCTCGATGTATAGCTTCCCGTTGAGGGAAACACGTATCGTGCTTCCCGCGAACTCGACTCGGAGCAAGTGCCAAACGTTGCCCGGCACCGGGGCGTCGACGTACTTGATCGTGGTGCGGATGCCTCGTGTCGTGTAGTAGAGCGACACGTTGTCCTCGTTGGCGTTGGCACGGGCGACGTAATAGGTGTCAGCGTCCTTCCAGCGCCAGACGACACCGCCGGCCTGGTCCTGCCGGCCCGAGATCGGCTTGAATTTCGCCTCCACGAATCCGTCGCCGATCGAGACGTCTTTCTTCACGGCCCACGGGAAGGCACCCGAGCCCGATTGCTTCAGTACGTTCGGTTTACTCGGCGCGGACGGATCTGCAACGACACCCCACTTCGGCAAGCCTTTTCCGGTGACGCCAGAGATCCAGCCCGAGGGCAAGGTGCCAACCGGCACACCGTCGAAATTCTCGGCTTGCGCGCTCATGGCGAAAGGTGCGATTGCAGCAACGAGGACGACAATATTTTTTCGCATCGCATGGAATCTCCCTGCAAAGTTGGCTTCATCGAACTTCGATCCGGCTCAGCCACGCAGCAGCGGATAGGCAATCAGGCCGACGATCGCGGCACCGGCGACGATCACGGGCTCCTGGAGCTTCTTGAATCTCCACAGCAGCAGCATCGTGAAAAGGGCAAGCAAGACCGTGGGAATATCGATGAGCGAACGCTTGGCCAGCACGATCACCGCGCCGGTGATCGCGCCTATCGCGGCTGCGGTAACGCCATCGACGAACGCGATCAGCCCGGGAAGCTTGCCGTACTTCTTGAAATAAGGCGCCGGGATGATCGTGAACAGGTAGCAGGGCAGGAAAGTCGCCAGCGCCGCGACGCAGGCCCCCGACAAACCGGCTACGAGGTAACCGATGAATGCCACGGTGATGACTACCGGCCCCGGCGTAATCATGGCCACTGCCACCGCGTCGACGAATTGCTTGTCGTTCAGCCAGTGATGCTCCGTGACGACGCCGCCATACAGGAAAGGGACGATGGCCAGGCCGGAGCCAAAGACGAACGCGCCCGCTTCGGCGAAAAAAATCCCGATTTGCGCCAGAAGGGACAGGTCCATCGAACCGAGCCACGACGCGGCGATCGAAGCTTCGACCGGCGCAACAGCCAGCAGTGGCCCCTGGTTAAACCAGTTCTTCGGTGGCGCTCGCACCAGCCATACGATGACGCCGGCTGCCAGGAACATCCAGGCGATCTCCGATTCCGTGATGACCGTTACGGCCGCCAGCACGAGGTAAATCGCCCAAAGCAGCTTGTCCTTGCCGACGCTCTTGGTGGTGAGCTTGTATGCGCTCATTGCGATGATGCCGATCACCGCCGCACCGACTCCGTAGAACACTGCCTGCATCCAGGTCAGTCCGCCGAAACGCTGATAGGCCCAGCCGAGCGCTACGACCATCAGGAACGACGGGATTACAAAAGCGATCCCGGCTACGGTCGCGCCAGGGATCCGGAAATGCACATAGCCGAGATAAATGGCCAGCTGCGCTGCCAGCGGACCGGGCGCCAGCTGCGCGAGTGCCAGTCCCTCGCGATAGTCAGCCTCCGTAATCCACTTGCGCTGCTCGACGAGGTCGCGGTGCATGTAGCCGACCAGCGCGACCGGCCCGCCGAAACCGAGCGTCCCGAGACGCAGGAAATACCGCACCAGCTGCCAGAGCGTGTACTCCGGCCCGGCAGCGTCGTCCGGCGCGTTTGCCGGCTGGGTGCCTTCGCTCATGATTTCCTGAACAGGTCGGCGTTGTGGATCTCGGCGCGCGCGGACTTGATCCACGAATAAAGCGCGTCGTAGACGACCATCCCCTGCTCGAGCATGGCGTGGTCGTCAGGGAAGTTGACCGACAGCCCGAACGAGATCGCAAGCAGGCCGGGTGATTGCGGCGTGAGATCCGGTTTGCCGGTATCCGCGCCGCGCACGATAGCGGCAAGGTCGGCAAGGCAGGGATCGTCGAGCCCGAAATCCGCGATGAAGCTGTCGAAGCTGCACAGTTCTCCGTCGGCGCCCCGGTGCGAGAAGCGGACTGCGGGCACGTCATAAGGCGTGGCTTTCTCGCGCCGGCCGGCTTCGATGACGGTCTCCGACGGCACATAGAGAAACTCGGCCAGCGGATCGATGAACCGGCGGATCAGCCAGGGGCAGGCGATGCGGTCGATCTTGGGACGCTCGCGAGTGACCCACCTGGACGGCTTTCCGGGCAGCGAAGGAACGCCGAGTTCCGGATCCTTCGCCATCGTTGGCCGGCGCTCCTCCTCCCAGTGCGCGATGCCGCCCTCGAGAAACGCCGCATTGAACCCCGCCGCGACCAATGAGCGCGCGGCGTTCTGGCTGACCTCGTGCCCATGCACGCAATAGGCGACGATTTCACGCTTGGCCGGCAATTTCGACGAGCCCTGCTCGATGTCGTCGGGGGCGATTCGCAGCGCCCCCGCGATGACGCGCCCGGCGCCATCGAAGGCCGGCGCCTTGCGCACGTCGACAAAGATCGGGGCGTCGAAGCGTCCGAGGCGGGCCGACAGGCTGCCTGCGGAAATCGAGCGTGGAGCGTCCATGTTGAGAGTCCCTAGCTGGCGTTGGGTTGCGAATAGGCCGAATAAAACAGGTCGAGGATGCGTAGCGCCTCGGCGAGCAGCGCATCGTCATTGCGCGCCTTCTCCTTCGCCCCCCTGAGGACGGTTTCCAGGCCCTTGGCATCCGGGACCGGGATGCCGCCCACGTCGAGGAAGTGCACCGCCGCGCCGATGGTCGCGAGGCCGGGGTCACTGTCCAGCCCGAAGCTTGTCAAGAGGACCTCGAACGTCACGCGGTTGTCGACGTGCGTGAACTCTGCGCCGTCGAAGTCGAACCCCACGGCCCGCTTCGGGCAATCCTTGGGCTTTTCGAGCCACAGGAATTTCGCGTCCTTGTCGATGAAGCGCTTGATCAGCCACGCGCTCGCCATGCGATCGATCCAGAGGCTCTTGCGGGTCGCCCAGGTGCGCTTTTCGTACTTCGCCCGGCTCACGTGGCGCAGGCGCTTGCGGGCGGCGCGCGGCTCTCCGCCGACATACGCCTCGTGGAAGCTCCCCTTGAGCGAGGTCAGGGCCTCGGCCGCCTGCAGCTTGCCCTGCCCCGGAAAGAAATCGATGTCCGCAAGCTTGCCGAACGAGCGCTCGAGCCGGTCGATGGCGGTCTGGCCGCGCCGGGCGCCAAGGCGCGACAGGGCCGCTTTGGTCGCAACGATTTTCTTCACCAGCGCGCCGTAGTCGGCGCTGTGGTCGAACAGCTTTTGCACCTCTGCCAGGTGCGCGGCGGTGCGCACCTTGAGCTCGACGTTCATCGCGAAGCCGCCGGCGGAGCGGATCTCCGATTCGAGGCCGGCCAGCGTGCCGCTGCCGGTTGCACCCGATGGGAGCACGTACAAGCCGTCCCGCAATACGCCGCAGCCGGTGTCCTTGAGCGCGCGCCAGACCCGCATGCGCATCGTCGAGTTGCGCGTCGGCAGGCTGAGGATGAGCGAGTCGAAGATCATAATTACGTTATATATATCACAAGGATGTGACATAGGCACATATTTTTGTTGACAAGCCCCAAAGCCACGGGTACCTTGCCTTCTCGATGCAGGTGCCGGCCGCCGCGGGTTTGGAGTGACGCGCCGCCCGCCCTGGCCGGGTCAACGCAGGCACCCGGTATGTCCAGGACGAATCCCGTCCCAAGCGCTGCTCCTTGTCCCCTCGGGGAAGGAGTCGTCATGGGTACCGGAACCACGTCATCCCCAGTTTCCAAACGCAGTGCAGGAACGCGCGCCCGCCGTGAGCGGGCGCTTTTGCCGTCCGCTCAACCCAAGCCACCAATGGAGAAGACCATGCGCTACCAACTGAAACAGATCTACTGCCGTCCCTGGACCCTCAACGGCCTTTCGCTCAAGCTGATCGAGAGCCACTACGAGAACAACTATGGCGGCGCCCTGCGTCGCTTGAACGCAATCACCGAGCAGCTCGAATCGCTCGACTTCGCCAAGGCGCCCGGCTATGTCGTCAACGGCCTCAAGCGCGAGGAGCTGGTCGCGCTCAACTCCACGCTGCTGCACGAGCTCTATTTCTCCTGCCTCGGCGGCGAAGGCCAGGTCACGCCGGGCATGAAGGCAGCCCTCGAGCGCGATTTCGGCTCCTACCAGAAGTGGAAGGCCGAGTTCCGCGCGATGGGCATTGCGCTCGGTGGAGGCTCGGGCTGGGTGCTGCTCAGCTGGGTGCCCCGCGACGGGCGGCTCATCAACCAGTACGCCGGCGATCACACGCAGTCGGTCGCAGGTGCGATTCCGGTTTTGGCGCTGGACATGTTCGAGCACGCGTACCACATCGATTTCGGCGCGAACGTAGCCGCCTACGTCGATACCTACTTCCGCAACCTGGACTGGAGCCTGGTCGAAGGCCGTCTGGAAGATGCGACGCAGGTCGCCCCTCCCCGGCCGCTGGTACAGAAGGAGTTCGGTGACCTGCCCGGCGTCGGCGTTGAGGAAGTGCGCGAAATGATGAAGAACGGCAAGCCGGTGCAGCTCATCGACGCGCGGCCGCGCCACTTCGTTTCCCGCCAGCAGGACATCGCGGACGGCGCGACGTGGCGCGACCCGGAGCGCGTGCAGGAGTGGATGGGCGAGCTCTCGAAGACGGAGCCCGTCGTCGTGTATTGCGCCTATGGTTTCCACGTCGGCTGCAAGACCGCGATCACGCT
Source organism: Pseudomonadota bacterium (assembly GCA_031376265.1). Lineage (GTDB taxonomy): Bacteria > Pseudomonadota > Gammaproteobacteria > Burkholderiales > SG8-39 > SZAS-79. Next base: position 2,408 of record JANMDK010000300.1, on the reverse strand, counting down.
GCGCGAGGCCGGCTTCGACGCGAGCTACATGAAGGTCGGCCACTCCGGGTGGCGCGCGGCCGGCGCGCCGGTGAAGATGTTCACTTAGCCCATAATCGGCCAGTGGAATCCTCCCGAGCCCGAATTTGAATAGCCCTACCGACGTCAACCGCTTGTTGGTCGCACGAGGCCTGCGGGCTTTTGCCGACGGGTTCGTGAGCCTGCTGCTGCCGCTCTACCTGCTCGAGCTCGGGTTCACCGCGCTGCAGGTCGGCCTCATTGCCACCGTGACGCTGCTGGGTTCGGGGCTGGTCACGCTGCTGGTCGGCCTGCATGCCTATCGCTTCCACTACCGCACGCTGCTGCTCGCGGCGACCGCGGTCATGGCCGCCACGGGCCTGGGATTCGCGACGCTGACCGGCTTCTGGCCGCTCCTCCTCGTGGCGCTTATCGGCACGCTGAATCCCTCGAGCGGCGACGTGAGCGTCTTCCTGCCGCTCGAGCATGCGGTGATGGCGCGCGTTGTCGAGGCAAAGAATCGCACCGCGACTTTCGCGCGCTACAGCCTCGTCGGCTCGCTGGTCGCGGCGTTCGGCTCGCTGGCGGTCGGCCTGCCGGGGCTAATCGCCGCCTCAGGACATTTCACTTCGCTAGGCGCAATGCAGGCGATGTTCGTGCTCTACGCGGTGCTCGCGGGCTGCGCCGCGCTGGTTTACCGCGGCCTGCCGAAAGCGCTCGAGGCCGAGGCGCAGAAGCCCGCGGCGCCGCTGGGCAAGTCGAAGAAAATCGTCTACACGCTCGCCGCGCTCTTCAGCCTTGACGCGTTCGGCGGCGGATTCGTCGTGCAATCGATGATCGCGTTGTGGCTGTACCAGCGGTTCGACATGTCGCTCACGGCCACGGGCGTGATCTTCTTCTGGACCGGGCTCCTTTCGGCGCTGTCATTTCTTGCCGCGGTGCGGATCGCCGATCGCTTCGGCCTCGTGAATACGATGGTCTTCACCCACATTCCCGCGAACCTCTGCCTCGTCGCGATCCCTTTCTGCGCGAGCCTCGACCTCGTCATCGTCCTCCTCTTCATCCGCAGCGCGCTTTCGCAGATGGACGTGCCCACACGAAGCTCTTATGTGATGGCGATCGTGACGCCGGAGGAACGCCCCGCGGCAGCGAGCTTCACTTCGGTGCCTCGCAGCCTCGCATCCGCCGCGAGCCCGTTCCTCGCCGGCTGGATGCTGAGCCTTTCCTCGTTCGGGTGGCCGCTGATCGCCGCAGGCGCCCTGAAAATCCTCTACGACCTGCTGCTGCTGGCGATGTTCAGGAAAGTGCGGCCGCCGGAGGAAGGCTGAACGCCTTCGCGAGCAGCTCGTACGAGCGATGGCGTGACGCCGTGTCGTAGGTCCAGGTCACTACGACGAGCTCATCGAGATCGAGCTGACTGGCCAGGTCGTTAAGCTTGTCCGCCACCTGCCCGCCGGTGCCGACGAAGGCCTTCTTGCGCAGGCGCTCGACCACCGCGCGCTCGGCGTCGGTGTAGGGATAAGCCGCCGCCTCTTCGGGCGACACCAGCGGCGTGCGCAGGCCGCGCTCGAAGCCGACCCGCCAGAGCTCGCGAGTTTGCAGGAGGCGCCGCGCCTCCGCCTCGGTGTCGGCCGCCAGCGCCCAGACGCAGATCGTCGCCTTCGGATGCGGATGGTCGACGCTCGGCCGATAGTTGCGGCGGTAGAGGTCCAGCGCCTGCTCGACGCCGCGGCCGTCGGTGAAGAAATACGCGAAGGCATACGGCAGGCCGAAGTGCGCCGCGAGCTGGGCGCCATAGTCCGAGCTGCCGAGGATCCAGAGCTCGGGGCGCGTCGGTCCCAGCGGATGGGCCTTGATCGCGCGGTAAGGATGGCCCTCCTGCAGCGGAGCCCCCGCGATCCAGGCCTGCAGGTCGAGCACCTGCTGGGGAAACTCGTCGTGCGCGTTGGAGTACGGATTGAGCGCCATGGCCGTGAGCCGGTCGGAGCCCGGCGCACGGCCGACGCCGAGGTCGATGCGGCCCGGCGCGATGCCCTCGAGCACGCGGAACTGCTCCGCGACCTTGAGCGCCGAGTAATGCGGCAGCATGACGCCGGCGCTACCGACGCGGATGCGCTGTGTGGTCGCCGCGATCGCTGCCATCAGGACCTCCGGCGCGGTGCCGACGATGCTGTCGCTGTTGTGGTGCTCGGACACCCAGTAGCGGCTGTAGCCGAGCCGGTCGCAAAGCTGCGCAAGCTCCATGCTCTCGCGGATCGCCGCCGACTGCGGGCGGTCGTTCGAGGAGGTCGACTGGTCTAGGACGGAAATCTTCATCGTGAATAAATGGGGTCAGAGTCGATTTATTTCCAGAGGGTGCAGAATATTTACAATAGGAGAAATAAATAGACTCTGTCCCCCATTAGTTGTCA
>JANMDK010000299.1:0-10380 GCA_031376265.1 Pseudomonadota bacterium | reverse complement strand
CCTGATTGCCGCCTTGACCTTCTTCCCGCTGTTCAAGGGCCTGACGCACTACGTAAATCCGGCGCTGGAGGAATACTCGCTCGCGAACCCGATCTCGGTTACCTCGGACCCGACTCAGTGCCAGTTTCACATTTTCGTCGGGCCGTGGAGCAAATTCTCCGACTGCGACCGGACCAAGGACTTTCTCACTAAATCTGGGTTGTCGTTCAAATCGGTCCCGGGCGAGGTCGGCAAGCCCGTGCTGACGAGCATCGGAACCGGCGACAAAGCCGTGAAGGTGGAAGGCTGGGACCAGAAGAAACTTGCCGAAGCCCTCAAGCAGACCGGCTACTCCCCGGCGCCTGACAAGGCCCGGATCAACTGGTTCATGGCCGAGCTGATCCTCGTCATCATGGTGCTCTATGTGACGATGGTTTACGGACCAATAGCGGCGTTCCTGGTGGAGCTGTTTCCAACCAAGATCCGCTATACGTCGTTGTCGCTGCCATATCACATCGGCAACGGGTGGTTCGGGGGCATGCTGCCGCTGACAGCGACCGCGATGGTCGCGGCATCCGGGGACATCTATTACGGCCTCTGGTATCCGGTCGTCGTGGCATTGATGACGCTGGTCATCGGCACCCTGTTCCTGAGGGAGACCAAGGACCGCGACATCCGGACTTACGAACACGCGTAGCCGGGAACCAAGGCAACAAAAAAGGCCCGCTTCGGCGGGCCTTTTTCTTTGCGGCGGCCGGTGGATCGGCCGCGCAGCTATTCGGCTTCGCCGAACTTGCCTTCCTTGATCATCCAGGAGAGGACCCCGAAAACGCTCGCCACCACGCCTAGGAAAGTCCAGAAGCCCGCAAAGCCGAGCGAATCGTTGCGCTGCACGGGGTCGACCATGTCGGACACCGCCATGAATCCCTGTCCGGCCACCGAAAAGCAAACCAGCGCAAACACGGCGCACATCCACATCGACACGACGGCTGAGATCTTCATGGCGCGAGTCTACACAACGTTCTGTTAAAATCGCAGCCCGCCACTTTGAAGCCGGGTGGCGGAATCGGAGAGATGGCCGAGCGGCTGAAGGCGCACGCTTGGAAAGCGTGTATACGCTAATCACGTATCATGGGTTCGAATCCCATTCTCTCCGCCAGTTTAGAGCCGTGGCTTCGGGTTGTATCCTGTCCCCTTCCCAGGGGAGCGCGTCCGATGGTCAAGTGTCCTTACTGCAATCGTCCCGCGATGGGCCTGGCGAGCAAATCCTCCCTCGGGCCCGGGCAGGCGGTGAAATGCCAGTCGTGCGGCAAGCTTGTGGCAACGCACTGGCTGGCCATATTCGCCGCCTTTCCCGCCTTCCTGGGCGGGCTGGCGATGATGAAATCGGACTCGCTTCCCCTCGGAATAGCGGCGGTCGCGACCGGAGTGCTCGCCATGGCGCTGATCCACGCCTTTGCAATCCCGCTCATGAAAGTCGACACCAAGTAGCCTGAAATTCAAGACATTTATTTTCAAGGTCCGCGGCCGGCATGGCTCTCCGGGCAATTTTGTACTGGTATCGGTACAATCTTACCTGAGGGCGATGCCAGGCACAGCGGGCCTCGCGGGCGCCAGCGATCAGGGGACACCAAGTGCTAACGAAGACCTTCCCATTCCTGTCGATCGTCGTATTGCTGTTTTCGATGGTCGTCTTCATGCTCGCCACCCCCCCACTGCTGGTCCTGAAGCACGATACGCCCGTCGATGGGCGCTTTATCCGGGGCTTGTTCAATTTCTACTACATCGGCGTGATGACGATTGCGGCAGTTGGTGCCGCGGGCTGCGTCCTCATCGGGCAACGTGCGCTTGCCCTTGCGATGGGCGGGCTCGTCGTCGTCGTGTTCGGGATTCGCCGCTGGGTGATCTCGAACATGGACAGGCTGCGTGACGCAATGACCCGCGGTGAGTCGATGGCCTTGCCGAGATTCCGGCGCCTGCACATGGCGGGAATGCTCCTCAATGTCGTTCAGCTTGGCGCTGTTGCCTGGGTCATGACGCGCCTTGCGGCGTAGCTGCGCGGAGTATTTCAGCCGACGCGTTTCCCGCCCACCGACGCCGTAATCGCGAATTCCGGATAGAATCGGACCGCATCGGAGCAGGAATCCAAAAACATACGCTCCGCCCTATTTGGAATGCTGGCTGCACAATGGGCCGGCGTCCAGCAGTCTCAACGGCGGGCCCCCCCGCATTGCGGCGTGGTGAACCTGGTCAGGTCCGGAAGGAAGCAGCCACAGCTACTCACTGCAAGTGCCGGGGACAAGGCTCGCCACCCCACGCGACGCGAAGAGGGAGGGTCCAACGACCCTCCCTCCTCGGACCTCCCACCCCCCCGGCTGTTAAAATCGACGCATGGCTTATCTCGTACTGGCGCGCAAGTACCGGCCCAGGAATTTCTCCACGCTGGTCGGGCAGGAGCACGTCGTCAAGGCGCTGCGCCATGCGCTGGAAAAGCAGCGGCTTCACCATGCGTATCTCTTCACCGGGACGCGCGGCGTCGGCAAGACCACGATCGCGCGGATCCTCGCCAAGTGCCTGAACTGCGAAACCGGCATCACGCCCGAGCCCTGCGGAAAATGCAGCGCCTGCGTCGAGATCGATGGCGGCCGCTTCGTCGACCTGCTCGAAGTGGATGCGGCCACCAACACCAAGGTCGACGAGATGCGCCAGTTGCTCGAGACGGCGCAGTACGCCCCGACGCGCGGCCGCTTCAAGGTGTACGTGATCGACGAGGTCCACATGCTCTCGACATCGGCATTCAACGCGATGCTGAAGACGCTCGAGGAGCCGCCTGAACACCTCAAGTTCATCCTCGCGACGACAGACCCGCAGAAAATCCCCGTGACAGTGCTGAGCCGTTGCCTGCAGTTCAACCTCAAGCAAATGCCGCAAGGCGCGATTACGGAGCATCTCGCGCGGCTCCTCGAGGCAGAGGGCATTGAATTCGAGCGCGAATCGCTGCCCTCCCTCGCGCGCGCGGCGGCCGGCAGCATGCGCGACGGGCTTTCCCTGCTCGACCAGGCGATAGCGCATGGCGCGGGCAAGGTCTCGGTAGCCAACGTGCGGGAAATGCTCGGCGCGGTCGACGAAACTTATTTGCTGCGTGCTTTGGACGCCCTTGGGCAAGGGGACGGTCCCGGGCTGATGGCGATCGCCGACGAGATGCAGACGCGCAGCCTGTCTTTCGACACGGCCCTCGCAGACCTCGCGAGCCTGTTGCTGCGCATTGCCGTGGCCAACACGGTTCCCGACGCGCTCGACGACGACCTCCCGGAGCGGGAAAGGATCGTCGCGTTTGCAAAGAATTTCGCCGCAGATGAAATCCAGCTCCACTACCAGATTGCGGTTCAAGGCCGGCAGGACCTGCCCCTGGCGCCGGACGAGCACTCAGGGTTTCTCATGACGCTCCTGCGAATGCTGGCCTTCCGTCCCGAGGGCGCCACAGTTACACCGGGCGGAAAACTGGCAATGCCGGAGCAGGGGGCGCCGCGACCGGCTCCGGGCAGAGGCGCGCAAGCACGGCAGGCGCCCGCGGTGCCCGTCCCAGCGTCCGGGTCGTCTGCCGCCGTGGCGCCAGCCGCGAAGCCTTCTTCGAATTTCGAGGGCGATTGGGTGGCGCTGGTACGCGACCTAAAACTGGGTGGCGCGGCCAAGCTCCTCGCCGACAACGCCGAACTGACGCGTCACGAGTCCGGGCAGTTCGACCTCAGCATCCCGAAGGGGATGGCCTACCTTGCCGATAAGAATTATGTGGACAAGCTCAAGGCGGCGCTTGCAGCGCGTTTCGGCGGGTTGATCACGCTCAAGGTTTCCGTGGGCGAGGTACAAGGCAAATCCGTCGCGGCGCTGGACCAGGGCGAGCGATCGGCGCGCCAGGCGCAGGCCGCCGATTCGGTGCGCGGCGATCCCTTCGTGCGCGACCTGGTCGATATTTTCGATGCAACGGTGATCGACAACACCATTCATGCGACCCAAAAGGGGTCCTAGGAGGCAGTCATGAGAGGCAATATCGGCCAGCTGATGAAGCAGGCGCAGGCCATGCAGGAGAACATGCAGAAGATGCAGGACCAGCTGGCGCAGCTCGAAGTCGAAGGCCAGTCGGGCGCCGGCATGGTCAAGGTGCAGATGACCTGCAAATACGACGTGAAGCGCGTGTCCATCGACCCGTCCCTTGTCGGCGACGACAAGGAAATGCTGGAGGACCTCGTTGCAGCGGCCTTCAACGATGCTGCGCGCCGGGTCGAAGCCAAGGTCGCCGAGAAGATGAGCAGCGTTACGGCCGGCATGGGATTGCCGCCCGGCATGAAACTGCCGTTCTGAGGCATCCGCGCGTGGCGAGGGACAACGTCCCGACTGCGCAGGGACTCGAGCGGCTCGTCGAAGCCCTGCGCGTGCTGCCCGGGGTGGGGCCCAAATCGGCGCAGCGCATGGCCTACCAGCTTCTGCAACGCGACCGCGCTGGCGCGGATCAACTGGCCATCGCCCTTCAGCACGCGCTGGCCTCGGTGGTCCATTGCGCGAAGTGCAACAACTTTACCGAAGCCGAGGTCTGTTCGCTTTGCGCTTCGCAGCGGCGCGATGCATCGCTGCTCTGCGTGGTGGAGACCCCGGCCGATCTTGCGATGGTGGAGCAGACGTCATCGTTTTCCGGGATGTATTTCGTCCTCATGGGACGCCTCTCCCCGCTCGACGGCGTGGGGCCGCGTGACATCGGGCTCGATCGCCTGCTTGCCCGCGCCACCGATGGCGTGGTGCAGGAGGTGATCCTGGCCACCAACTTCACCAACGAGGGCGAGGCGACCGCGCACTACATCGCCGAAATGCTGCGCAGCCGCGGCGTGCGCGTCAGCCGGATTGCGCGCGGCGTTCCCCTTGGCGGGGAGCTCGAATACGTGGATGCGGGCACGCTTTCGCAGGCATTGATGGAAAGGCGCTCACTGTAGAATGAGCCCAAAATATAAGGAGGAGACAAAATGAGGTCGGTCATTGCAATGGTTGCGTCGGCGACGTTCGCGTTTGCCGCAAGCGCGCAAGCGCAAGTCGAAAAGCCGGAGGTCCATATCGCCATCGGCGGCAAGTCGGCGCTTTACTACCTGCCGCTTACGCTCACGGAGCGCCTCGGCTATTTCAAGGACGAAGGGCTAAACGTCCGCATCAGCGATTTCCCCGGGGGCTCGCGCTCGCTGCAGGCGGTCGTCGGCGGGAGCGCGGATGTGGTGTCCGGCGCCTACGAGCACACCATCAACATGCAGGCGAACAACCAGCATTTCACCGCCTTCGTGCTCTCGGGCGCGGCGCCCCAGATCAGCGTCGGCATCGTTTCGTCGCGTGCGGCAACGTACAAGTCACCGAAAGACCTCAAGGGCCTCAAGGTGGGCGTCAGCGCGCCGGGATCGAGCACCAACATGGTGGTCAACTTCCTGCTGGCGAAAGGCGGGCTCAAGCCATCCGATGTTTCGATCATCGGGATCGGTGCGGGATCCACCGTGATTGCCGCAGTGGACCAGGGCCGGGTGGACCTGGTGTCGCAGACCGATCCGGCCATGACGATCCTCGAGAAGGAAGGCAAGATCAAGATCATTGCCGAGACGCGCACGCCCGAAGGCACCGAGAAGCTGTTTGGCGGCCCAATGCCGGCGGCGAGCCTTTATGCGCCGGTGGATTTCGTGAAGAAGAACCCGAAAACCGTCCAGGCAATGACCAATGCGATGGTGCGTGCGTTGATCTGGCTGCAGGAGGCGTCGCCGCAGCAGGTCCTCGCAACCGTTCCCGAGGACTACCTGCTCGGCAACAAGGCGATGTACCTGTTCGCGTTCAACAACGTGAAGACGGCTTATTCCAAGGACGGCCAGTTCAGCGAGGCCGGCGCAAAGACGACACTCAAGGCGCTGGCCTCGTTCAATCCGAAGATCGATCCGTCCAAGATCAATCTCGCCGAAACCTATACCAACGACTTCGCGAAGAAGGCGCTCGCGAAATACGGCAAGAAGAAGTAGCCGGCGCCATGGCATCGGGAGGGGCGCCGGCGCTCGCGTTGGAAAACATCACGGTCACGTTCGTTGCGCGTGACGCGAAAGACACGCGCTACACCGCAGTCAGGGACGCGACCCTCGTTGTGGAGCCCGGCGAGTTCGTCTCGGTGGTCGGGCCAACCGGGTGCGGCAAGTCCACGTTGCTCAACGTGGCTGTGGGTCTTCTAGAACCTTCAGCAGGCACGGTAAAGGTCTTCGGCGAGCCGCTCGACGGCCTGAACCGCAAGGCGGGTTACCTGTTCCAGACCGAGGCGCTGATGCCCTGGCGCACGGGGCTGGACAATGTGACCGCGGGCCTCGAGTTCCGGGGTGTCCCGCGAGCCGAAGCCGTGGAGCGGGCCGAGGATTGGCTGGCCCGGGTCGGGCTTGCCGGACACGGTCACCGCTATCCTCACCAGCTTTCGGGCGGCATGCGAAGGCGGGTAGCGCTTGCGCAGACCCTCATTCTCGACCCGGAGATCATCCTGATGGACGAGCCGTTCTCCGCGCTCGACATCCAGACCCGGCAGCTCATGGAAAACGAGCTTCTGGAACTCTGGTCGGCAAACCGCAAGTCGGTCGTTTTCATTACGCACGACCTCGAAGAGGCGATTTCGCTTTCCGATCGCGTCGTGGTGCTGTCGGCTGGGCCGGAAACCCACCCGATAGGCGAATTCACGATCGATTTGCCGCGGCCGCGGGATGTGGCGGAGATCCGCCTCACACCGCGCTTTCTCGAGCTGCACACGCAAATCTGGCATGCAATGAAGGACGAAGTGCTCAAGGGCTATGCGCGAACCCGTATCCAGTAGGGGCCTCTGGGCCCGGGCGCGCCCGCAGCCCGGCAACCTGCTCATCTGGCAGGTGCTGATGCTGATCGCGTTCTTTGTGATGTGGCACGTGCTTACCGTGCCCGGCATCGTGCCGCCGTTCTATTTCGACGACGCGAGCAAAGCGCCTTTCTTCTTCGGCGAACCGCTGAAGGTTTTTGCCCGCGTTTGGGAATGGTTTTATTCGGGCGACATTTACGCGCATCTCTGGGTCACGCTGTGGGAGACCTTCCTGGCTTTCGTGATCGGCACGCTCTCGGGGTTGGTCATCGGCCTGTGGCTGGCGCTGAATCCGGTGGCGTCGGCGCTATGCGATCCCTATATCAAGGCGCTCAACTCGATGCCGCGCGTAATCCTCGCGCCGATCTTCAGCGTCTGGTTCGGCCTCGACATCGCCTCCAAGGTTGCGCTGGGGGTGACCCTGGTTTTCTTCATCGTCTTCTTCAACGTGTACCAGGGCGTGCGCGAAGTCAGCCCGACGGTGCTGGCGAATGCGCGCATCCTGGGCGCAAGCCGCAGACAGCTGCTGCGACACGTCTATGTCCCAAGCGCCATGAGCTGGGTGTTTGCCAGCCTGCACAACTCGGTCGGGCTCGCGTTCGTCGGTGCGGTCGTTGGCGAGTATCTCGGCTCTTCCCGCGGTGTCGGGTATCTCATCCTGCAGGCCGAAGGCACGTTCGACATCAACACCGTATTCGCGGGCATCCTCGTGCTCACTGCATTTGCGCTGGTGCTCGACTTCATCGTGACGCTTGCCGAGAAGCGGCTCATGGTCTGGCAGCCGCGGCAAGGCGAAACCGAGCGCATCTGACTTTCGACAGAAAATGATCCGGGTCGAAAGATCAATCGTCGATGCCCTGCCGGGCGCTTCGGACGAATTGCTCGGCGCGCTCGATACCAGGTTGGGCGCATGGCTGGGCTGCGATGTCCAGGCCGAGGGCCTCTATCGGCGCGAGTCGATGGGCTGCGTCGACCCTGCGCTGGGGTTTTATCTCGAGGGCAACGAGCTTCGCGTGCTCGCTTTCACGCAGGTCGGTCACGCGCTCCTGGATCACGTCCGCAATCTCGCGGCTTTCGATTCGTGCGAAGGTGGATTGGCGGTCCGATTTCCGGAGTCGACCGCAAGGCCCCATCCGGCGATCAATTTGCTCCGTGGATTTCTCACGCTGTTCGGCCCGTCGTTTCCGGAACTCGCGCTCTATGGCGCGTTGAGCTTCGATTACTATCGGCTGGCAAGCGGGGCGGCGCTGCCGGACGACAATCAGCGAAGATTCGTGTTGCATTTTCCCGAGCGGGTCCTTGTGGAAAATGAGCAGCGAACGAAGTGGGTCACGTTTCGATTCCCGGATCTCGATGTGACGGCAGACGCTACGCCCGCCCTCGTTGCCGCCCCCGCGATCGGTCGCGAAGCCGACGATCACGAAATCGGCGGCCACGCCAGGGCCGTTTCTCGCGGCGTCGAGCGCCTCAAGCGCGGCGAGTTGTTTTCGCTGGTGCTCAGCCAGACGTTTCGCCGCCGCTTGCAGGTGAAGGCGAGCACTGCTTTCGGCGCTCTACGGAAACTGAATCCGTATCCGGCAATGTTCTTCCTCAACTTGGGAGGAGGCGAGCGCCTGTTCGGTGCGTCTCCCGACCTCCAGGTGCGTGCAGACCAGGCGTGGGTCGAGAGCGCGCCGGTATGCGGGACCTACCGGCGCGGCGCGGATCCCGTTGCCGATGGGGATCAGGCGTTGTCTCTCCTGAATTCCGATAAGGAAGACGCGTCGCTCGCCGCTTGCGCCGATTCGGATTGCAACGACAAGGCCACGGTCTGCGAACCGGGATCGCTGGAAGTGGTCTCGCACCGTCGGGTGCACTTCTTCAGCACGATCATCCACACAATCGCGCACACCCGCGGCCGTCGCGGCGCGGGCGTGGATGCATTCGATATCCTTCTCGCGCATTCCACCCCTGCGACGGTAACTGGATTGCCGAAGCCGATCGCGATCGCCGCAATCGAGGAACTCGAATCGACCCCCCGGGGCTGGTACGCTGGCGCCGTAGCGCGACTGGGCTCCGACGGAAGCATGGAAGCGTTGACAGTGCTCCGCGCTGCAAGAGTCGTTGGCGACATCGCCGAAGTGCGAACCGGCGGAAACCTTCTCGTCGACTCGGATCCGCAAAAGGAAGAAGAGGAGACCCGGCTGAAGGCGGAGACGATGTTCCGCGTGCTGGCGGGTGCTTCCCCTCGCGCGAGCGTGCCGGAAGCGGCACCGACGCAACGGTTCAACGTTTCCTATCTCGATTGCGGCGACCCGATGGGATCCTTGCTAGCCAACTGCCTTGCGAGCGCAGGATGCGATTTCTTCCCGCATGGATCCGGGGACATCATGGTGCTCGGAGGGGGCGCTGAGTTGCCGAAGGTCCCGATCGACAAAAGTCGCCCGCTGCTGGCGATAGGATTGAGTGCTTTCTCGATCCTCGCGACACAAGGCGCATCCTTGACGCGTCTGACCGAGCCGAAATACGCACGGCGAATGGTGGCTATTTCCGATGACAAGGGATTCTTGGCTGGTGAAAGGCGTTGGGAACTCGGACTTTATTCATCTCAAGTCCTTGAATTTAAAAATCTTCCGAATGAATGGCAAGCGGTGCTCGTAACCCAAGAAGGCTGGGTGCTCGCGGCCAGTTCGAAGATTGGCCCGCAGGTCGCGATCTTTTGTCGCCCGGATTCGGTCCAGTCGCTAAAGAACGGCGCCGGGCGTCGGCTGATTCAGTCGAGTCTGGCTTGGTTAAATAGTAAGATGTTGTTTTAAATAGAAAACATACGCCTTGGAGGGCAATTTGAGAAGAATACTCGGATCAATTGCGGGAGGCCTTGCGACCGTGTTGCTGGCCTCCCATGCATTCGCGCAGCCTTTCCCCAACCGGCCGGTAAAGATCGTTGTTTCTTTCCCGCCGGGGACCACTCCGGACACGGTAGCGCGGGTGGTCGCGCCCAAGCTCCAGGAATCGCTGGGACAGCCGGTCATCGTAGAGAACCGGGCAGGGGCGGGCGGTAACGTGGCGGTGGACGCGGTGGCCAAGTCCCCGGCCGACGGTTACACACTGGTCGTCAGCACGAATGCGGCGCTTGCCACTAACAAGGTTCTTTATCCCGACCTTCCGTACGATCCCGAACGGGATTTGGCGGCCATCTCGTTGCTGGCCACTGCGCCGCAGATCCTCGTCGTGCATCCGAATGTGCCGGCGAACAATTTCAAGGAATTCATCGCCTACCTCAAGGCGAACCCGGCGAAGCTTTCCTATGGAACGACCGGCAGCGGGAGCGCCGCGCACCTCACGATGGAGTTGTTCAAGGCAGATGCGAAAGTGTTCGTGGTGCATATCCCCTACAGGGGCTTTCCGCAGGCCGTGACCGACATGATGGGGGGCAACATCCACACAATGTTTGCGATTGCGCCCGGTGTTCTCCCGCATATCAAGGCAGGCCGAATGAAAGGGCTGGCTGTCACCGCGCTCAGGCGCAGCGACCAGGCGCC